>JBGTNW010000040.1:0-21617 GCA_041742865.1 Phormidesmis sp. | reverse complement strand
ATCGGCATTCTCAGTGGTGCCGTAGGAGGAGCCACCCTCGCCCAGCGCCTGCGCCCCTTCTTTGAGGGAATTCCGACCCTACAACCCTACAGCGAAGGCATCAGCGTCGCTGTGGTGGTGTCGGCCATCACCTATCTGTCGCTGGTGGTTGGCGAACTGGTGCCTAAGCGCATCGCTCTCAACAACCCAGAAAAGCTGGCCTCTCTGGTGGCCTCGCCCATGCGTACCTTGGCGCGGGTGAGTACGCCTCTAGTGCACCTGTTGGGTCTGTCCACCGATGCCCTGCTTAAGCTGCTGGGCATTCAAGCCTCCAACGAGCCGGACATCACCGAGGAAGAAATTAAGGTGCTCATTCGCCAGGGAGCTGAGTCGGGCATGTTTGAGAAGTCCGAACAGGCCATGGTGGAGCGGGTGTTTCGCCTGGGCGATCGCCCCCTTCGCGCCATCATGACCCCCCGCACCGACATCACCTGGATTGATACCGAAGCCTCTTTAGACGACAACCTGCAAAAAGTCAGCACCAGCAACCACTCGCGCTTTCCGGTGGGGCAGGGCAGCCTCGACGACTGCATCGGCGTGATTCGCGGCAGTCATCTGCTAGTGGCCCAACTAGCTGGGCAAACCCTTGATCTAAACGCCATGGTCCAAGCTCCCCTCTACCTTTCCGAAACCCTTCGCGCGCTGAAGGTAATCGAGCAGTTCCAGCAAACTGGCGTCCATATCGCCCTCGTCACCGATGAGTATGGCGGCATCGAGGGGTTGGTCACCTTGAATGATTTGATGGAAGCGATTGTGGGCGATCTGCCCTCCCTTGAAGATCAGGAGGAACCCCAGGTAATCCAGCGCCAAGACGGCTCCTGGCTGCTGGATGGGGCGCTCGATATTCACGAATTCAAGGATCGCTTTGAGCAAAAAAAACTGCTCGACGAGACCACCGGCAACTTTTACACCCTAGGCGGTTTCGTCGTCCATACGCTGGGCCGCATTCCCCAATCGGGCGAGTTCTTTGAGGAGGGCGGGCTGCGGGTTGAAGTAGTGGATATGGATGGGCCACGGGTTGATAAGGTGTTGGTCACGCCCCTGCCGCCCACCGCAGATCCGGCTCACGATTAAACCGTTTTCAAAGGTTGTTGGAATTGCCAAGCAAAATCGCTCAATCTCCGAGCGCACTCCGGGAGCACTCCGGGAGCACTAGATAAGTGGCTAGTGGATTGTGGCTGCGCTCATTTGGCTTTGCCACTCCATCCGGTGGCTGTACACATAAGTTTCTCATAACTCATCGATAGCCTGTAAGTAAGCTATCTCTTAGCGAGGGATTCTGTATCTGCATCCACATGTAACCCTAGTAAAGCAGGAGTTTACCCATGGAAAATTTTGACTATGTGATTTTGGGCGCAGGCTTAGGCGGACTGTCAGCAGCAGCCTGCCTTACGCGTCAAGGGAATCGAGTTGCTGTTTTAGAACAGCACTACTTGCCCGGCGGCTGTTGCCATACTTTTCAATATGGAGACTATGCCTTCTGCGCAGATGTTCACTACATTTATCAATGTGGCCCAGGCGAAACGGTGGATCGCTTTCTAAACTATCTGGGTAAAACGGTTCCCTTTAATTCGATCAATCCTGACTGTATTGATCGGGTGATTACGCCTGATGTAGATTTTCGCATTCCCCTAGGGTGGGAGACGTTTCGCGATCACCTCCTCACCACTTTTCCCGATGAAGCCACTGCCATCCATCAATATTGTGATGAAATCGCCCATCTGCACCAACAGATGACAGATATCAGCAAAGATATGCAATGGTACAACCTAAAATGGTCTGATTGGCTCAAAATGCCTAAGTACTGGCACCTTTTTTCAAGGCGAACTTGGACACTTCAAGATCTCTATGATCACATTGGTCTGTCGTCCAAACTGCAAGCGCTCCTAGCGGGGCAAAGTGGTGACTACGCGCTTCCCCCCAAAGATATCGCCCTGATTACTCACGCCAGCTTAGTCTCTGATTATGCCAAAGGGTCTTACTACCCTCAGCATCACTTCAAACATTTAGTCGATACCATTGTTGAAAGTATTACAGAAGGCGGCAGTTTGGTTCAGCTTTCAACGCCGGTTGAGCATATTGAAGTAAGCAATACTCACCGTAATGGTAACTCTGACGCCAGTGTTCAATTTGTTACGGCAGGCGGCACCTCTTACCACGCTGAAAAGGGTTATATCAGTGATTTAGACCCCAAACTGACCGTCGCACTCATGCATAATGAACAAGCCCTCAGTCCCGACGAAAAACACCGACTCACCGATTACGAGTACTCCATGAGCGCTTTTAATATTTATCTCGGCGTTGATGATCGCTTTGAGCCTGCTCGCTATGGTCTTGGCAGTTGGAACATTTGGTACTATCCAACAGGCAATCTCAATCAGGAGTACGAGCAACAGCGCCAAGGTAATTTAGAACATCCTTGGATTTTCTTGGCTTGCCCTACTCTCAAGTCTTCAGAACCTGGTATGGCACCTAGCGGGCATCATATCCTTGAAATTGCGACTACCTGCTCTTATGAGCCCTTTAAGCATCTCCATGACACCGATTCAAAAGCTTATAAAGCCAGGAAACGAGAAGTCTATCAACAGATAATGAGCAGTGTTCGAGATTTGATTCCAGACGTGGACAGCTATATTCGGATGAAAATATACGGCACTCCCACCACGAGCGAGTATTTTTTGGGTCAGCCAGAAGGCAACATCTACGGGGCGAATTTGATTCCACAGCAGGTGGGTCTCAGGCGCATTGGTTATCGCACAGCGTTACCCAACCTCTTTTTGGTTGGTGCTAGTGCAGGCTATCCGAGTGTACCGGGTGTCATTGGCAATGGCATGAATGTTGCAGAACTGATAACGGGGCGTTCTATGGAGCAGTCCGCGATTGTGCGATCGCCAGTTGCCATGCACGCTTAAGCCGGGCGGCACCTTGATCTAGATTTTGAGCTTGGACCCTGAATATGGGGCCAAGCTCATTTTCTTCGGCCGGTCGCCATGGTTTTAGATAGCCAAAAAAATGACGGGCTCAGTTAATGTTTAACCTAGCCCGTCATTCACGATTTATTAATTTGTCCAAAAGTTCCTCCCAAACTATTCTCAGGTTGACAGAGTTTGCGAATACGCTGATACCTTTGCTTATATTTTTAAGCGGCTCCTCTTACATAGCTAGCACTTCCAGTGCTTTTGGTTTGGCTTTAGCTCTTCTTAGCTCTTCTTCTGATCCCATCGCTAGAACCCTTTATCGTTAGAGTAGATAAGAAATAAGAAAAAGTGGATAAAAGAGACGTACCCATTAAGCTACTGCTTTATGTTGAGAGGGAAGCTGTCCACAACCTCTATTGATATAATAGCTAATTTTCCAGATTTTGTTCTTTAAAGTTTGACTTTCACAACTTCCTCATATTACTTCTCTAAAGTATTTTTATTAGCAGCCGTGAGGTAAGTGTTCACGATAGAACTACTAATTAGCTTTGCTGCCCTAACAGCCCTGATCGGGGCCTCCCTAGGAATCATTCTTTACCCGGTTGGGCCTCATCGTTTCTCTAAGACCTAGGCAAAGTTTGCACTAGTTGTGGGGCTAATTATTGGGATCTTGGGCTGGTTGTCTACGTCGGTAGCTGTGGCCCAGATCGAAGGGCAAGGTAGGAGTCGCCAAATCATTTAGACAGGAGATTGAAATCATGACTCAAAAAATGCTAACGGCCTTTTGGCTTTCGCTTGTCGGTGGGCTTTGGATGCTGGCATCTGGCGGTCTCATGTACGGTCGATTTAACCGAATGCCGAACGGTTGGGGGCCGCATCACATGATGTGGGGACGCGGTATGATGGGACATTTTGGCATGGGCTGGACTTGGTTGGGGCCAATTGCTGGCGCAATAGTGGTAATTAGTGCGATTGCCCTCTACAGATCGCCCCAACATCATCGTTCATTGGGGATAACCATTTTACTTGTCTCGCTGCTAAATCTCTTTTTTGGTATGTGCGGATTCTTAGCGAGCCTGCTGGGCATTGCTGGCGGCATTGTGGCTCTATCTCGCAAGCAATTGCGGGAAAATAGATGATTCGTGGGCGTAGGTGTGCCTCCTCTCAGAAAAACATATCTGCTTACTTGGCCTCGCTTTTAGATGAAAAATTAGATGAAAACTGTTTTCGTAACTCCTCCAATCCTAATGTCAACGGCGGACAAACAATTAATAGCAGCCATTGCCACGGCTCAAGCGAAGCGGTTAGAAAAACACCCTTAAAGAATTCACTGTTTGTAATCACTAAAACGAGCATCCATTCTGTTGCAATTCCGATCCAAATTAAAGGATTAGAAAAGAAATTCAATCGAAAAACGGAGCCTGTTTCCGACCGGCAAGCGAACACATTCCCGTCCTGACAGGCCACGATCACCGCTAGCGTCATCGTGGTGGCTTGCGCATAAATAGCTGTCGTCGCCGCATCGGCGGAATGAGATAGCAAGCTGGGCGTTACGGCCTGCAATTGCGGAAAACCATAGCCATGACTCCACCAAACTATGAAAAAGCCCAGCATTCCTAAACTGGCTTCAATGAGACCTAAGAAACAATAAGCCCGTAGTAAGAGCGATCGCCCCAAGAGCGTCTGAGTTTTTTTGCGCGGAGGTTGTTTCATCAAACCAACCTCTGCCGGTTCAATTCCCAAAGCAAGGGCCGGAATCATATCGGTGCCCAAATCCACCGCAAGAATTTGCATAATCACCAAAGCAGGCGGAATTTTTAGCGCAACCATCAGCAAAAAGGGCACTACTTCCGCCACATTGGAGGCCAGAATATAGGTGATAAATTTGCGAATATTTTGGTAGACGGTGCGACCCTGTTCAATTGCACTGATAATCGTAGCAAAGTTGTCATCGGTCAGCACAATATCAGCAGCTTCTCTGGCAACATCGGTGCCGTTCATTCCCATCGCAATGCCAATATGAGCAGCTCGAAGCGCAGGTGCATCATTCACTCCATCACCTGTCACTGCGACAATTTCCCCCATATCTTTATAGGCTTGAACCAAGCGTAATTTATGCTCGGGCGACATTCGCGCAAATACTAAACCCGAGCGATATTTCAGAATTTGTCGCAGTTGAGCGTCGGACAGCTGCCCCATGCTATCGCCTGTCACTACCCGCACGTCGTTTTCAGATAAGCCAATTTGCTGCGCGATCGCCTGCGCGGTTAGCCCATAATCGCCTGTTACCATCGTCACTTTAATGCCTGCCGTATGGCATTGCGCGATCGCCTGTTTCACCTCTGGGCGGGGCGGATCAAACATTGCAATCAAACCAATAAAGATCAGATTTTGTTCCAATTCCTGGGATCGTAAAGCCAACAAATTGCGATCGCCGCGCCGCGCCGCCACCCCTAGCACCCGAAAGCCACGCGCTGCCAAACGATCATTGGCTTGCACCACCTCATCCCAGCGTGCCTGCTCTAAACTTTCTACCGAACCGTTGCGCAAAACCATCTGACAGTGGCGCAGCACTTCTAAAGGCGCACCTTTCGTAAACCCCACGCAGGATGAGTCATCTTGCCAAACATCAGCCTTTTGCCAATCGAGAATTACCGTCATCATCCGGCGACGCGAATCAAAGGGGATTTCGCGTAATCGAGGCAGCTGTTGATGAAGTTCATCTAAATTTAACCCTGACTTGGCCGCTACAACTAGCAGTGCGGCCTCGGTCGGATCGCCAAGCTCCTGCCAACGACTAGGCGTATTGAGGTGAATTAATTTCGCATTCGAGCAAAGCGCTGCCCCGATTAACAACAGTTTTACTTTCCATGCCGTCGTGACATCCTTTGGGAGCGCAACTTTTCCTGCCGTCGGATCGTAGCCTGCTCCCGTCACTTCAATCAACAGGGGTTGAATCGGGCTACTTTTTTGGTTCGTCGGGGTCACTAAAGCAGGTTGCGCCAAAGTTTTGGACTCAAGCAGCGAAGGTAACCAGAGATAGTGAACGGTCATCTCATTCTTAGTGAGCGTTCCTGTTTTATCGGTGCAAATGACCGTTGTTGCACTGAGCGTTTCCACGGCTGAAAGCCGACGCACTAGGGCATTTTTGCGCACCATCCGCCGCACGCCCATCGCCAGTGCCAAGGTCACGGTAGGCAATAAGCCTTCAGGCACCAAGGCGACAATAATACCAATCGCAAAAACAAAACTTTCTTTGATCTCCATGCCAACTAAAAAGGAAGTCAACAAAAAGACAATGATGCCCATAGTCAGGGCGATCGCCGTAATAATCCGGACAATGTGACTTACTTGTACCTCAAGGGTACTCAGCTCGCGTTTAACCCCCGTCGTCAAATGGGCCACATGGCCAAACTCTGTCTGTTCGCCTGTCGCGTATACCACCGCCACGCCATGCCCAGAAGAAACGGTAGAACCTGCTAGCAACAAATTAGTCACCTCCGCCGGATTTGCACGTTCTCGGCTCGGTTGCTCGCCCGCCCGCAAGGGTTTCCCTGCCTGCATCGACACCACTTCGCGCAAGCGTACCGGGTAAGCGTTTCGCGCTACCGGCAGAGATTCTCCGGTCATCACCGACACATCTACATACAAACTTTCTGCTGACACCAAACGCGCGTCTGCTGAAATGCGATCGCCTTCCTCCAACTGCATCACATCTCCGGGCACCAACTCCCGCGCCGGAATTTGCTGCAAGCTCCCTTCTCGATAGACCTTAACCTGCATTGGCAGCACCTTTTTCAGCGCCGCCAGCGACTGCTCCGCCTGAAACTCCTGCCAGAAGCTAAACATTGCATTTACCCAAATCACCAGCCAAATCGCCCAACCTAGCGCCGGGGTATGGGAGATAAAGGCCAGCGCTCCTGCTACCCACAGCAACAGCGCCATAAAATGGGTTAGCTGATCTATAAAACGCAGCCATAACGGTCGATGCGGCGGCTCTGGCAACTCATTGGTACCAATTTTTTCTAAGCGATCAGCGGCATCACTTGCAGATAGCCCTTCTGGGTGAGTTTCTAAAACTTCGTAGACTGCTGCTGGGTCAACTGTCCAAATGTGGGAGGATTCCATAAGTTTTTAGTCACAAGGGAATAAAATATTAAAATCTCAGAGGCATTCTATAACAACCCTGATTGAGCCGTCACTTAAGTAAGAGAGTAAGAATCTTAATTCAGCTAATTTTAATGTTCAGTCTAGGTTAGGGAAAGAAGTTGAGTAAGTTGTGAAGATGGACGATGAGTTTCTTTGTGTTCTTCTGGGTAAAAGCTACGCAGTCCTTAAATCAAACATCTTCTAAACCACTCCTCAAAGTGTCCTATTCTCTTAAATGACAAAAGTTTACGAAAGATATAATAGAGACAAGTTCAGGGAAGGAGAGTTCGACGCATGAGCTTTCCTTCCTAAGAACGGCTTCCCAATACCTTGCCCTTTAGCTTCTCATCTTGCAACCCCTACAATTTCAAGGCGTAGCCTCACAGGTGAGATTAAAAGAACAAACTCTATAAGCCGGTACAGGAAGTCTCTGGTTCCCATATCACGCTTTATTGCGTTGGGAGAATTTTATGAAACGCACACTCAGTCTGCTTTCTGCTGGTTTGGTTTCCGCCGTTTTGCTGGCGCTTCCGCTTAAGGCTTCTGCCCAGCAGCTTCCCGACTATAACTATGTCGGCATCGGTGGCGGCGATGATGGCTTTGTCGTCAATGGCAAGCTTACGCTCAACGACAACATTTCGGTTAGGCCCTCGGTCGCAACTGACTTTAATTTCAATGACAGCGAAGATGTTTCTTACCTTTTGCTGCTCACTTACGATCTTAACGCAGTTGATGCAAATGGCAGTGTCTATCCCTTCGTCGGTACAGGCATTGGCGGTGGCCTCGGTAATAACAGCACGGTTGAATTTGCCCTCAGTGGCGGTGTTGACTATCGCATTAGCGATCGCTGGGTCGCCAACGGCGCTGTCAGCTATCTCCCGTTTGCCGATAGCAACGAAGTGGGCTTCACTCTCGGTGTAGGCTACACCTTCGGTCGCTAATGTTAGACGTTGATCTCTGTGGTCGAATTCTATTGTTGATTTTAGGCTAAATAGCCCTCTTACCTAGCCCCTCTTCTAATCTTTTAGGAGAGGGGCATTTTTATCGTTGATTGACAGATTCCCAAAGGAAATCCTGCCTAAAGGTGCCACAAATGCTGTCATCACCTGATTAAATCAGCCACTGCACCACTCATCATACAAACGATCTGGAAAAGCCTCTGAATGGTCATCCCAAAACAGTTCAGAAGCTGTTTGATGAAGTGGCTCAGCAGACTGGTAGGCTAATTCGGCCTGTAGCACATCTACATTAGCCCAGGCTTCGGCGCAGGCTGTTGAGCCCGGGCCATTGTCTTTACAAATTTGGCGAGCCGTTTTTGTCATAGCGCTGATTTCATCTGCTAGGGCTAATTCTCGAGGCTTCTCTATAGCGCTGCTGCGCATTAAAATATCAGAAACTGAGACAATGCCCAGCAGTTGCCCTTGAATGACAGGTGCACTGTGCAGATTAAACTGCGTGAGTAAACGCGCTGCGTATTCAACTCTCAAGTCAGGATTGAGTACAATACAGGGCTTAGTCATAATCTCGTATACCCGCATTTTTTGGGGATTGCGACTGAAGGCAATGACTTTACCGACAATATCGCTGATAGCGACAATGCCATAGGCATCAAAGGGATCGCTTGGCTGTACGATCAGCGCCTGAATGTCTCGCTGCTGCATGAGCTTGGCTGCTTCTGCAACGGTTGCAGAATTACGGATGGTCACCACTTCTGATGTCATAATATCGGCGACTGTCATGATCATTAATATAGCTTCCTTGAAATCACATCCTTGAATAACACTTAGCTCATTTGTCTTTTTAGCGAACTGTCTTTTCAGCGAACGCAATTGAGGAAATTATAGGGAATTGGGGGCGGTTAGCAAATTCTGGGCAGCTGTTCGCCGCTCTGGTAGGCCAGCATTCGGGTGCCGAGGGCATGGTGCAGCGTCACAGTACCTAGTGAGAAGGCAGAAGCTGCGCGAACAGGATGATTTTGCACTATGCCAATCGCTTGGGCGCATAGTTCCGGTTGAGTCGGCAGGCGCGATCGCAGAACCTGTAGCGCAGCTTCTGCCTGTGCCGCTGGGACGAATGCAATAAAACGACCTTCGTTGGCAATATAGAGGGGATCTAGTCCGAGAATTTCGCAGGCACCTTGTACGGCTGCGCAAACAGGAATGTGTTTTTCTTCTAGAGAGATGTCTACTGAGGCGGCTAATGCAATCTCATTGACAGCCGTAGCTAGCCCACCCCGGGTCAGGTCGCGGAGGCAGTGGATTTCAATACCATTTGCGAGCAGGGCTTGAACGGGCGCTGTGAGGGAAGCAAGATCGCTTTCTAGGGTTGTTTCAAAGCCTAGCCCTTCGCGCTGGGCCATAATCGCAATCCCGTGGCGGCCAATATCACCACTTAAGATAATCACATCTCCGGGTTGCACGGATGATGGCGCAATCTGCCACGGATGGTCGATAAGACCCACCCCGGATGTGTTGATGTAAAGTCCATCGCCTTTGCCGCGCTCAACCACCTTGGTGTCGCCCGTGACGATAGTTATCCCTACCCGAGTCGCGGCTGTTTGGATGGATTGCACGACCTGCCAGAGGGTTTCCATCGGTAAGCCGGCTTCGAGAATGAAACCCAGGCTGAGGTAGCGCGGTTTTGCGCCCGCCATCGATAAGTCATTGACAGTGCCATAGACCGACATGGAGCCGATATCGCCGCCAGGGAAGAACAAGGGTGACACCACATAAGAATCGGTGGTGAAGGCTATCTTGCCGTGGGGCAGCTGTAGAGAAGCGGCATCGTGTTGCCCGTTTGATTGCCCGTTTGATTGCCCGTCTGAAGCCGTCCCAAAGGCAGGCAAAAACATCTGCTCGATGAGCTGGTGCATGAGTCTACCGCCGCCGCCGTGGGCCATGAGGACATGGGGATATTGCTGTAGAGGAATGGGGCAATGATCAAGAAAAGGGGCAGAAGTCATGAGTTTAAAGGGAGCGGCACGGCAGGTATTTGTCGATAGCGGTAATAGGCGGCGCAAGCGCCTTCTGAGGAGACCATCGGCGCACCGAGGGGATGGTTAGGGGTGCATCGGGTGCCGAAGGCTTCACATTCTGGGGGTTTGCGGATGCCCTGCAAAATTAGGCCGCTGATGCAGTCGTTGGGGATGGGTGCAGGGGCTGCGGTGACGGCAGGCAGTAAGCCCCTGTGACGCACATCAAAGGCCGCAAATTCAGGGGTAAGTCCTAGCCCACTGGCCGGAATTTCACCGATGCCGCGCCACGTTTGGGGAACAGTCTCGAAGACTGTTTGCAACAGGGATTGGGCGGCTGCGTTGCCCTGTTGCCGAACGGATCGGGCGTAGTGATTTTCAACGCTGGCGGCTCCGGCTTCTAGTTGGCGAATGCAGTGATACAGCCCTTTTAGAATATCGACCGGTTCAAATCCGGTGACGATGATGGGGGTATGGTGGCGGGTGGCGATCGCCTCATATTGTTGATAGCCCATCACGGTACAGACATGGCCTGCGGCGAGAAATCCCTGCACCTGACAGGCCGGAGCCGATAAGATCACTTCCATCGCTGGCGGAACACACACATGAGAAACCAGCAAAGAGAAATTTTGGAGGGTTTGTTGGGCTGCCTGGTAAACCGCCATAGCGGTAGCAGGGGCCGTCGTTTCAAAGCCGACTGCAAAAAAGACAACTTCTTTGTCGGGGTTGGCTTGGGCGATTTTGAGGGCATCTAAGGGAGAGTAGAGAATCCGCACATCTCCCCCTAGCGCTTTAACGCTCAGTAAATCTCTGTGGGTTCCAGGAACGCGCAGCATGTCTCCAAAGGAGCAGAGAATGACGTTGGGCAGAGCAGCGAGGGCGATCGCCTGATCAATTATCTCTGCCGGTGTCACGCAGACCGGGCAACCAGGGCCATGAATGAGCGTAATCTCTGGCGGCAGCAGATCATCTAGGCTATGTTTAACAATGCTGTGGGTCTGGCCACCGCAGATTTCCATGATCGTCCAGGGGCGGGTGATGAGTTGCGCGATCGCCTGAACGTAGCGCTGAACCGCTTCTGCATTCCGATATTCATCAACATACTTCATGGGCCGTTACGCCTAAGGTTCTTGGACTCAAATCAGGAGATTGTTGAAATTAATAAAGTCTATTATGTGTATGGGTGTCGATTGAGGCTGAGTAGGTTTTCTCTTCTAGTTGACTAAGCTCTTGTAGGGTTTGCTGGGCTTCTGCTTCATCTAGGATGCTGAGGGCAAAGCCGACATGGACAATCACGTAATGGCCGATGGTGGCTTCGGGTACATAGGCGAGATTGACTTCTTTGATAATGCCGCCAAAGCTGACTTTGCCAGTGCGAAAGAGATGGGCATGGGCTTGATCGGGTGGCAGTTCGGCAATGCTGATGATTTGACCGGGAACGGCTAAACACATAGCGAATCTCCTTTTGTGGGTTGTTTTTGCTGTTGGAGTACCCAGTGGGCTCCTAGAACTTGGCCAGCGGCAATGCCGCCATCATTAGGAGGAAGTTGATGATGCCAGTGAGGGCTGTAGCCTGCTGCTTGAAGTCGCTGAATGGCTCGCTCGAGTAGGAAGCGGTTTTGGCAACAGCCGCCTGTGAGCACACTGTGAGGGGGGTGAGCGGCAGGGGAAAGGGTCGAGGCCCAATCGGTGGCGATCGCTATAATCATCTCCACTAGAGTATTGTGAAATTTGGCTGCCATCGTGGAGTTAGGTTCTCTATGGTTGAGGATATCAGTTACCATCGGCTGCCAGTCCAGGACCTTTGTTCCGTCTAGATTTTTGAAGATGCGGAAAGGATAGCGGGCAGTAGTCGTTGTTAGGAGGGGCTCTAGGTTAGATTCTAGTTGCATGGCGGCTTCTCCCTCAAAAGTTGTTTGGTGGCAGAGGCCAGTGAGAGACGCGATCGCATCAAATAAGCGCCCGATACTGGAGGTTCTAGGCGTATTGACGCGATTTTTGAGCATGGTTTTGAGTACTTTAATCTCCTGCGGCTGAAATGTTTTTAGACTGGGGCAATCGATTTCAAAGGCGGCTGGGCCAAAGGCTTCGTACAGCAGTCCTAGGGCGGCGCGGCGGGGTTCTTGGGCAGCGCGATCGCCTCCCGGCAGTGGAAAGGTGCGTAGATGCGCAATTCGTTGAAATCCTGTTCTATCCGGAATCGCTAAAAATTCGCCGCCCCAGAGAGATCCGTCTGACCCATAGCCCATGCCATCCCAGGCAATGCCCAGCACAGGCGGATCTAAGGCGTTATCGAGTATGCCAGATAGAACATGGGCATAGTGGTGCTGAATCGGCATCACAGGCGCTTTCAATTGCTGGCTCAGGGCTTGGGCGAATTGGGTGGAGGTATAGTCGGGATGGATGTCGCAGGCGATCGCAACCGGCTTGGCCTCATAGCAGGTTAGCCACTGGGCGATTGTGGATTGAAACTGTTCAACGGTGTGCGCTGAGTTTAAATCGCCGAGGTGTTGACTGATAAAAATTTGCCCTTGTAGGACGAGAGCAACTGTGTTTTTGAGGTGGCTGCCGACCGCTAGAATGCAGGGCATCGCCTCGGATGGCGTTCTCCCAATAGGCGCGGGTGCATATCCCCGCGCCCGTCGCAGCAGCATCGGTTGCGTCTCGATGGCACGTACCACGGAATCATCTACCGGTCGGACGATAGGGCGATTGTGAATCAGGAATCCGTCGGCGATCGCGCCAAGGGTCTGTAAGGCTTCGATATTATCGATGCACATAGGATCGTGGGAACGATTGCCGCTAGTTGCAACGACAGGAAATCCTAAGTCTGCTAGCAACAGATGGTGGAGAGGGGTATAAGGGAGCATAACGCCCAAGGTGTTTTGTTGTGAGGCAACCGAGGGTGCTATGCGCGATTCTTTTTGCAGGCTTCGCCATCGCTGATCTAGTCTCCGATTGAGCAAGACAATGGGCGCGGCTGCCGAGGTCAGAAGCGTTTCCTCTGTCAAAGAGACGCTAAAGTCCTTTTGAATAGCTTCTAGGTTCGGGTAGAGAACGGCTAGGGGCTTAGTGGGGCGATGTTTGCGATCGCGCAATCGGTTCACCGCTTCTTCATTGCGCGCATCGACTAGCAGATGAAATCCGCCTAATCCTTTAAGGGCCAGAATCTCACCTTTTCGAATGAGATCCGCCGCGAGGGCGATGATCTCAGTAGCAGAAGCGTGGAGGGCGATCGCCTGACCTTGGTTGTCCCAAAACTCCAACCGAGGCCCACAGCGGGGACAGGCATTGGGCTGAGCATGAAATCGCCGATTTTGTGGATTGTCGTATTCTTGTTGACAGTCCACACACAGGGGAAAATATCGCATGGTTGTGTTAGGGCGATCATAGGGTAGCGCTGTCAAAATGCTGTAGCGTGGCCCGCATTGGGTGCAGTTGGTAAAAGGGTAGTGATATCGGCGGTTATGAGGGTCAAAAATCTCCTTTAAACAAGCGGGGCAGGTGGCGAGATCGGGCAAAATCCAAGCTGATTTGGCAGATGAATTTTGCTCAGAGGCATGAATCTTGAACGGTTGATAGCCGCAAGTCGGGATCCAGTGAGTTTCTAGTTGAGAGAGAATGGCATGAAAAGGGCGATCGCCCTCCAACCGCTCTAAAAAAGTCGCTAGTTCGGCTTGATGACCTTCGATCTCAATGTCTACCCCGTTGTTGTTGTTTTTTATCCATCCTCCTAATCCTAACTCGGTTGCTAGGGTATAGACAAAGGGACGAAACCCAACGCCTTGAACCATTCCCTGAACTCGCAGATGTAGACGTTGTGGGGGAGAATCTATCATTAGGGAGGATCTGGATCGCATCATAAAGGCACCTCCACAGGCAATGGTCTTGGCTTGAGGGAGGGCTTGAGGGAGGGCTTGATGGGGGAATTGATGGAAGCTTCTCGTAATTGATGCTGTTGCCCTTGGAGATAGGTAAGCCATGCGTCCATGCCAAGCCCCGTGCGGGCAGATATCTCAAACAACTCAGACTGAGGAGACATGCGGCGAATATTCGATATTGCTGTTTCTCGGTCAAACCCGACCGCTTCGGCGATATCCAACTTAGTGAGCAACACCACATCTGCTGACTGAAACGCGGTGGGATATTTCAGCGGTTTGTCTTCGCCTTCGGTAACTGACAGCAGCACTACCCGCAGGGTTTCACCGAGGTCATAGGCCGCCGGACAGACCAAATTGCCGACGTTTTCGATGACTAACAAATCCCGTTTGGCTAACTCTAACTGGGCGGCGGCTTGGGCTACGCTATCGGCCTCTAGGTGACAGGCCGTTCCGGTGGTAATTTGTAGCGCCGTAGCGCCCGCTGCGCGAAGCCGCTGGGCATCATTTTCAGTGGCCAGATCGCCGACGATAACGCCCATTTGAGCTGCGTGATCGCCTCGCGCTTTTGCCATTTGTTCAATCAAAGTGGTTTTGCCCGATCCAGGGGAGGAGAGAATATTCAACACCAAGAGGCCATAGGCTTGAAACAACGCTCTGTTTTGACGTGCAAAGTGATCGTTTTTGGAGAGTAATCGTTCGCGGACTTCGAGCGTGTGAGTATGAGGGATAGGGGGACGATGAGCGGGCTTATGATGCGGTTTATGGGTAATAAGCACGGCATTATCAACTTCGCTACAGCCGCAATCGGTACACATTAAGACACCTCCAAGGACGCTAGTTCCAGCTCTTTTCCTTGCATAATGGCCATACTCCAAGTTTGACAGGTCGGACATTCGTAGCCCCCAGTTGGCGACTGAAACTGGGTTTGACAAATTGTGCAGTAGCAGAGGGTTGGACAAAATTCAATGGTCAGCTGCGCGTTTTCAGCAATCGTGCCTTGAGTGACGACATCAAAGGCAAATCGCAGGGCGTCGGGTTCTGCCCCAGAAAGTTCGCCTACCCGTAAGGCCAGTTGATGAATGCGCGTGGCCTGTTCGCGGCGAGCGTAGTCTAGGGCGATCGCCAAAGCATTCTCCATTAAACCGACTTCATGCATGATATTTCCTCCCCTTGAGCCGGTAAAGAATGGGTGAGAATGTCTTTGAGGGCAGCTAGAGACCCCGTTAATCCGTCGCGGGCGATCGCCGAAATCGATGTTCCATACTCGAATTGGGTGCCCGGAATGAGAATGTGATAGGCCACCGGTTCGGAACCATAAAGCGTTTTAGCGAGGTGAAGCAGCACAGTCGGACACCAAAGATGATCCAATCGGGCGGCTATTTCTGTGGGGTCTGCGGGTTCTATGGGCTCTAGGCAAGCTTGCCGTAACCTTAGATCGATTGTAGATTCTCGCTCAAGGCAAGCATCTACAAAAAACACTCTCTCTACATCAGCAATGTCTGCCGCTAGTTCGGGTACGAGTTGATGGACGCAGCGCGATCGCACATCCGGCAGCTGCCAGTCTGCCACCTGCCTCGCCACCAAAGGGCCAACGCCGTCATCACCTCGAAGAGAATTACCATAGCCAATCACCAGGCTTTTCATCGGTACACCTCATTCAGCAGACTGCCATCGCTAGCGACTAACTGAATGTGTAGGGGCATCTGCCCGGCGGCATGGGTAGAGCAGGAAAGGCAGGGATCATAACAGCGAATACCTGCTTCCACCCGGTTGAGTAAGCCTTCTGGAATGTCAGTGCCATGAATATAGTGTTTAGCAATTTGCGCCACGGTTTTATTCATCGCTAGGTTGTTTTGTCCGGTGGCAATGATCAAATTTACCTTTTCCAACAGTCCGTTTTCATCCACTTGATAATGGTGAAACAGGGTTCCTCTCGGGGCTTCGCTGACCCCTACGCCACTGAGTTGATTGACGCCGCCATGGGCGCGACAGCGCGTTGAGAGAATATCTGGATCATCTAGCAAGATCTGAATTTTTTCGAGGCAGGCTAGAATTTCGATGAGTCGAGCGGAGTGATACAAAAAAGAAGAGGTGGGGATCGCGCCGAAGCGATCGCGCCATTCCTGCAACTCTCGATCCGCGCCTGCTGTACCGATAGCATGGCAGACATTCAGCCGCGCCAAAGGCCCCACGCGATAGATGCCGCCAGGATAGCCCAAGGGCTGGTAGTAAGGAAACTTGAGATAAGACCAGGGTTCAACCGCTTCGCCTAAAAACTGAGCGTAATTATCCTCGCTGAGGCCATCTGCAACGCTGTTGCCGTGGCTATCGGTAAAGCGAAGTTTGCCGTCGTAATGCTCCCACTCGTTACCGGGGCCAACTAAGCCCATGTATAGGGTTGGGAATTCTCCGAAGATATTGATTTCAGCTTTAAGCTGTTCATCTAGCATAGTTTTAAAGAGATCCAGGGCCATATTTACGGTATCGAAGGCTTCTGGCAAGCGATCTATTATCCACTGCCGGCTTTCCGCAGAGAGCGGCGATCGCACCCCACCCGGCACCGCCCAAGCGGCATGAATTTTGCGCGCGCCGAGTTTTTCAATCACCGTTTGACCAAACTGCCGCAGCCGAATGCCCGCACGGGCAAGATCGGGGTTGGCGGCTATCAAGCCAAACACATTGCGCGTTGCCGGATCGCTATCCCACCCCAACAGAAAATCGGGGCTGCTTAGGTGAAAAAAGGAAAGGGCATGAGATTGGATAATCTGCGCGAGGTTCATGATTCGCCGCAGCTTATCCGCAGCCGGGGGAATTTTGACAGCTAAAATTTTGTCTCCCGTTTTCGCCGAAGCGAGAAGATGGCTGACCGGACAAATTCCACAAATTCGGGCGGTAATACCGGCCATTTCTGTAAAAGGACGGTCCTCACAAAATTTCTCAAAGCCGCGATATTCCACCACATGAAATCGCGCGTCAGAGACTTCTCCCGCATCATTGAGGAAGATGGAGATTTTGGCGTGACCCTCGATGCGTGTGACGGGATCAATAACAACAGTTTTGGTCATGACGTTCGCTTTTGTAATCCAGTTTTCTATCCCGCTTCCAATCCAGTTTTCTATCTCGCTTCCTATCCAAACCTGATCATGTCGCGGCCTTCCATCACGGGCATTTCCCCGCGCAGCAGCGGCTCTAGCGTGGCTCGAATGCGATCCGCCGACGGCGGACAACCGGGCATGTAGATGTCTACCGGAACCACTTGATGCACGGGCAAAACTTGATCCAACAGCGCTGGCACAATCCCCGGTTCGTAGGGCAGTTGGGGCGAATGGTCTGCGAGTTCTAGGTAGCTGCGTTTGAGCACCGATTCGGCCCCGCCCAACATATTTCGCATCCCCGGAACGTTTGCGGTGACCGCACAATCACCAAAGGAAACGAGGATTTTAGTTTGCCTGCGAACTTGCAAAAGCAACGCCAGATTATCTTGATTGGCAACGCCTCCTTCCACTAGGCACAGATCAACATTCTCGGGATACGCTTTTGTGTCAGAACCCACCGGGCTAAAGACCACATTCACCTGCTGCGCTAGCTCGATTAGCCACTCGTCCAAATCGAGAAAAGACATATGACAGCCCGAACAGCCTGCTAACCAAACTGTGGCAAACCTTATCTTGTCCATTGCTGTTGCTCCCGCGCGGTGACCAAAAATGCTAGCTTGGCGCGATCGCGCGTTTTCTCTCCAGTGGTATCGGCTTTGCGAAAAATAGCCCCAGTGGGGCAAGCGTCCACACATTTACCGCAGGCGGTGCAAGCATCTACCTCCCCCCAAGGCTGATTTAGCCCCGACACAATAAAGCAATGTTCACCCCGCGCGGCCACATCCCAAACATGCGCCCCTTCAATTTCGTCGCACACCCGAACGCAGCGGGTGCAGAGAATACAGCGGTTGTGGTCAAGGCCAAACTGTTCGTGAGAAATATCCACAGGCCGATCTGGGAACCGATAGGGAAATCGGGCGTGATCCATGCCGACGGTGACCGCCATATCTTGAAGTTCACAATTCTCGTTGGCGACGCAGACCGCGCAAATGTGATTGCCTTCGGCGAACAACAGCTCCACGTTCATCCGCCGAAATTCTTGTAGTTTAGGCGTATTGGTGTGCACTACCATGCCTTCTGCCACTTCCGTCACGCAGGCAGGCAGCAGTTTATGACTGCCCACAACTTCTACTAGGCACATCCGGCAGGCCGCTGCGGGTGTGACGCCTTCTAAAAAGCAAAGGGTCGGAATCTGGATGCCCGCTTCTTTGGCGGCTTGTAGCAGGGTATGGCCTTGGGCGATCGCCACATCTTTGCCATCTATCTTGAGCGTTTTAACCGACATGGTTGTCTCCTGCTATGGCATTTGCTATGGCATCGTCTTCCTCGCGCAACCGGGCCAAATACTCCTCCTTGAAATAGCGTAAGGTGCTCAGTACCGGGTTGGGAGCCGATTGACCTAGGCCGCAAAGGCTCATCTCTTTCACCATGTGACAAAGCGCCTCCATTTTTTCAAGATCGGCTGCTGTAGCCTGATGATTCACTATTTTGGTGAGCATTTCATGAAGTTGCACGGTTCCGGCCCGACAAGGAACGCATTTGCCGCAGCTCTCACCTCGGCAAAAGTCCATATAAAACTGGGCAATTTCAACCATGCTCGTGGACTCATCCATCACAATCATGCCGCCGGAACCCATCATGGTGCCGAGCTGCTGCAAGGATTCATACTCCACAGGCGTCTCGAAAAATTCTGCCGGGATACAGCCCCCCGACGGCCCGCCGGTCTGCACCGCTTTAATTTGACCGGTTGCTACCCCGCCGCCCATCTCCTCCACAATCTGACGGAGCGTAGTGCCCATAGGCACTTCTACTAGCCCCGTATTCTGCACTTTTCCAGTTAGCGCAAATACCTTAGTGCCCTTGCTGCGCTCTGTGCCAATGCGGCTGTACCAATCTGCGCCGTGGCGAATAATTGGCGTGATATTGGCATAGGTTTCTACGTTGTTGATTAGGGTCGGACAGCCCCAAAGCCCCGATTCTGCCGGGTAGGGCGGCCGCGGCCGCGGATTGCCTCGCCCCCCTTCAATCGACTGGATCAGGGCGGTTTCTTCACCGCAGACAAAGGCCCCCGCGCCAATGCGAATATCGATTTTGAAATCAAATCCTGATTCGAAGATTTGACTGCCTAATAGCCCATATTTTTTGGCCTGTCGAATGGCTTTGTTCAAACGCTGAATCGCTAAAGGATACTCGGCTCGGATGTAGATAAATCCGTGACTCGCACCAATGGCGTATCCGGCGATCGCCATGCCTTCGAGGATTCTGTGCGGATCGCTCTCCAACACGCTACGATCCATAAAGGCACCGGGATCACCCTCATCGGCATTGCAAATCACATATTTCTGATTGCCCGCGTTTTGATTGCCAGATTTTAGATTGCCAGACATTTTGGCAACAGTCGCCCACTTGAGCCCTGTCGGATAGCCGCCACCGCCTCGGCCCCGCAGTCCGCTTTGGGTAATCTCTTCAATGACTTCAGCCGAGGTCATTTCATACAGCGCTTGGTAAAGCGGCTCATAGCCACCGACCGCGATATAGTCTTCGATGCGTTCAGGATCGATTTGACCGCTGTTTTCTAAGACAATGGGCAGTTGATTTGCAAAAAATGGCTGGTGGGGATCGCAGGGCTGTGCGGTTGCCTGCTGGCCTAAAAATGAGGCGGCAATAGAAGGGGCCTCTATTACGGTCACCTGTTCGTAAAGCTGGCCATCGGGATCGGTGGCCACCAAAGGGCCGTGCCCGCAGAAGCGCAGACAGCCAACGCTCGACACCGCCACGTCTGCTGTTAGGTCGGCGGTGGCGATCGCTTCCTTCAATGCTTTGACAACTGCCTGCGCGCCCGAGGATTGACAGCCCGCCGCCGTGCAGCATCGAATGCGTTTAGGCTTACGGCGGCTCTTTTCTTGTTCTTTAAGGTGATAAAGCTCGGTAATATCCATCAATATTTTCCTTCTTCACACAGCTATTCGTGATTAGAATTCGTGGTTCAGCCTGAGTCCTTCAGCCCGAGTCCTTCAACTTGAGCTTTTCAGCGCTTGCAGTTTTTCTAAGGAAGTTTCTGGGGTGAGCTTGCCCCCAACAACTCCGTCAAACACCACGGCTGGAGCAATCCCGCAGGCTCCCAAACACCTTGCCGACAGCAAAGACACTTGGCCATCTGCCGTTGTTTCGCCCACGTTAATACCCAAGTTGTTCTGAAGGCTTGCCAAAATTTGAGTGGCCCCCTTGATGTAGCAGGCCGTCCCTAAACAAACCACACAGCTATGAACTCCGCTGGGCTTGAGCGAAAACAGATGATAAAACGAGGCCACGCCATACACCCGACTGAGGGGCAACTTTAGCTGACGAGCCACGTAGAGTAGTTCTTCTTCTCCTAAATAACCAGAAGCTTCCTGGGCCTTGTGAAGCACTTCAATTAAGGCATCTGGCTGGTAGTGGTTGCGCTTCAGCGCCATATCCACGGCTTTATAGCGGTGCTCACAACGAGCTGGTTCTCTCTCATCAGTGTGCGACCCGATTACGGGACGATTAGAGAAAGACTGAGCGTTAAGGGTTGGCATACCGTTAGCCTTCCTACAGGGGTTTTTTAAGACGGCTACCTAAATAGATACAGTCTGTTGAGCTATACTCCAAATAGAATGCCTGACTATGCTCTCATAGGTTCTGAGCGGCTGTAAGAAAAGTAACAATAGTACATCCGCTAATAGTGACTTAATTGTAATCAATTATAATTGAGATGTAAGGTTGCGAAAGTGCAAAGAAAGTGCAAAACCTACAGGGATTTTTATCCTCATAAGTTCTTCAACTTTAAGCTCTATAACTCATAGTAGAAAACTCCTCATAGTAGAAGCTTAAAACCGTTTGGCCAAAAGTCTCTACAGCTTGCTTATCAGATGTAGCCCTATGATTCAAACAGCGTATTCCGCATCCTCAAACATCTTGAACAATTCTGAGCCCAGCACTGATCTCATTCTAGAGTTTGAACAAATAGGTATTCAGGATGTTCCGCTCGTGGGCGGTAAAAATTCCTCTCTTGGAGAGATGATTCAGCAGCTTGCACCGCAAGGAATTCGGGTGCCGACGGGCTTTGCGACAACCGCTTATGCTTACCGCCAGTTTATTCAGCAGGCGGGATTGGAACCTATTTTGCGATCGCACTTCCAATCTCTAGATATTGAAGATATTCAGTCGCTGCACCAGTGCGGTCAGCGCGTTCGAGACCTGATTTTGGAAACACCCTTTCCGCCTGAGCTAGAAGCGGCTATCAGCCAAGCCTATTTGACGCTTTGTAAGCGCAGCCCAACGCACAATCCAGATCGCGTCCTAGATGTGGCGGTTCGCTCTAGCGCGACGGCTGAAGATCTTCCCGATGCGAGCTTTGCCGGACAGCAAGAGACCTATCTCAATGTTCATGGCGTTAAAGGCGTTTTACAGGCGTGTCATAAATGCTTTGCCTCTCTCTTTACCGACCGGGCGATTTCGTACCGCGAGCTGAGGGGCTTCGACCATTTTGAGGTGGCGCTTTCAGTCGGTGTGCAGCAAATGGTGCGCTCTGATTTGGCGA
>JBGTNW010000039.1:0-10178 GCA_041742865.1 Phormidesmis sp. | reverse complement strand
GTGACCGGTCGCAATATAATCAGCTTCCATTTCGTTGATGGCGTAGCTCAGCATTGGGCCAAACTTGACGGTGCTATTACACTGTGAGCAGGGCAAAGGCGTTACGCCCTGAGCGTAACCATCCACTACATAGTTAATAATCTGTTTCTCAAAAACCTCACGCGAGTCTATCACGCTGTACTCAATGCCCAGATCTTCACAGAGCTGAGCCGCGTCGGTCATCCCTTCAGAGCAGCATTGCCCTTTGCCTTTCATTAGCCACAGGGTCAGGCCCATCACCTCATGGCCCTGATTGTGAAGGATCGCAGCCGCCACAGAGCTATCTACTCCACCCGATAAACCAACAACAATTTTGCTCATGAAACGGAACGATACAAGGACGAAATCACCTGCACAAACAGCTCATTCTGCCGTGCCGAAAATCTTTCTCTAGGCTAGCACTGACGGTCACGAATTTCGCTGGTCGCGATTGTTAAGCCGCGATTGTCAACCTGAGTGCTTTTAGAGGCGCTATGGCTTTACTACGGTCACACCCTTACCGCCATCCACGGGCTCGGCGGCTTCAAAGCTTCTGACTTGAGGATGCATTTTTAAATACTCATGGACGCCGTGCCGGAGCTTGCCAGTGCCGTGACCGTGAACTAGCCAGAGCGGGCCGTTGCTGCGGGCGATCGCTTCTTCAATGACACTTTCCGCCTCCGTCACTCGCATTCCTCTCAAGTCAACTGTATTGCGCTCAGTTTTTACCAGGGGCGCTTCTAGCGGAGTCACCGGGCTAGCCCCCTGATGACTTGTTGGAGAATTAGTCGGAGAACTGGCAGGATTTAGCGGCTTTTTCTTTACCAGCTCGGCTTTTTCGCCCTTGAGCGATTCAATATCTGCCAGATCAACGCTCATTTTCATAATTCCAAAGCGCACACTGACTCTGCCATCGTCATCGGCTTCTTCTAATACATCTGCTAGCTGCCCGCCCAAGCTAGAAAGGCGAACTCTTTCACCCACTTTAGGCCGATAGCCCAGGCCGCTAGACTTTACTTTGGCCGGATGTTTGCCGGTCGGTAAGCGCTTTTCTTCAATCGCATTGAGCGCTTCGGTCGCTTTCTGCGCATCTTGGCCAGTTTTGCTGCCCTGTTGCAGTTCGCGGATAACTTTGGCCACTTCGGCGCGAGCATGAAGCAGCGCGGTTTCAACGTCTTTTTCTTGCTGGCGCTTGATCTTTTGTTCGCGATCGCGCAAACTCTGAGCCCTCGCCTCTACTTCTTTATAGAACTGTTCTGCTTTTGTTACGAGCTTTTCTGCTTCTTCGGCCCGCTTTTCCTGCCGTCGCCGCTGCGCTTCTAAGCCTTCAATCACCTGATTGACATCTTCATTGGCTCCGCCCATCTGCTGTTTGGCTAGCTCTAGCACGCTTGCTTTGAGGCCCAATCGCTGCGCAATCGACAGCGCGTTTGAGCGGCCCGGAATGCCCCACAGGAGCCGGTAGGTGGGCGCAAGCTTAACGTCATCAAATTCGACCGAGGCGTTTTCAAAGCGGTCGTCTTGATACTTGAGGGCTTTGAGTTCGCCGTAGTGGGTGGTCGCGACGGTGAGACGGGTATTGTCGGCAAGATGTTTGAGCAGCGCGATCGCTAGCGCACTCCCTTCCGAGGGATCTGTGCCTGCACCGACTTCATCCAACAGCACCAGAGCATTGGCAACCTCTGCTGGGCCGCTGTTAGTGCTGGCCTCCATACCGGCCTCCCTACTGGCCTCTAGCGCATCTAAAATTCGCCCAATCCGCTTTACATGCCCCGAAAAAGTAGACAGACTTTGTTCAATCGATTGTTCATCGCCAATATCGGCTAGCACAGACTCAAACCAAGGCAGCTCTACCGGCTCACGCGCCGGTACAAACATGCCTACTTTGGCCATTAGAGCCGCTAGACCCAGCGTTTTTAAAGTTACTGTTTTACCGCCTGTGTTCGGCCCGGTAATTGCGATCACGCGCAGATCGGAGCGGATCACCAAATCTGTTGGCACTACGCTGCTGTTCTGTTCTTTTTTCTGTTGCCAAAGCAGCAGCGGATGCTTGAGCTGGCGCAAGGTAATTTGTTCTTTGTCAACAAATCGGGGGGCGTTGCCGTCCATCCAGAGCCCATAACGAGCCCGCGCCGAAGCCAAGTCTAGCCGCACGACGGTGATCATTAGGTGCTCTAAATCTGGCAGCACATCGGCAACCTGATAGGTCAGCTTTTGACGAATCGCTTCGGCTTCAATTTCTTCTTCTTTGCGCAGGGCTCGGCGCTTATTGCCATTTTCAACAACGCTGTGGGGCTCTACATACAGCGTCGATCCACTGGTCGAGACATCATGCACAATGCCTGGAATCGCATCCTTGCGATCGGCTTTGACCGGGATCACAAAGCGATCGCTCCTTTGGGTAATCAGCGTCTCTTGCACTGCGCCGCTCTGCCGCTGAATAATGTGCTGAAGTTTGCTGTAAATGCGATCGCGCACGACCTTAAGCTGCTGACGCACCCCCGCGAGCTTGTCGCTAGCTCGATCAGCGACTTGACCGCGATCATCAATGCAGCGATGAATCTCTTGCTCTAGCTCGGGAAATGTCCGCAGATCGGCCACTAGCGCCTGCAATACCGGCAAATTATCTTGCGCCTCAATCTGTCGGCGCAGCTTGCGAGCACCCGCTAAGGTTGTGGCAATCTCTAACAGCTCATCTCCAGAGAGAATGCCCTGTACTTGCGCTCGCTCTAGCGCAATGCCAATGTCTCGAATGCCGCCAAAATGCAGGCCCCCGCCGGTAGATTCTAGCTGGGCGGCTTCTACCGTTTGCGATAGCAGCACCTGCGAGTCTTCAAGGCGAGTCGGAATTTGAAGCTGTTGGGCAGCAACTGTGCCAATGTTGGTCGCGGTAAAGGTTGCCAAATGGCGACAAAGCCGAGGCCACTCTAGCAGGTTCAGCGTTTCAGATTGGATTAAAAGAGGATTAGACAAAAAAGCGCGACAAAGGGCTGCAAAGTTTTATTCCTCCTTATTATAGAGAAGCGACTCCCAAAAAACGGATTCTAGCCCAGACGCTTAGGAGAAACTCACCACGCTACCGTCACCTTTACTTATTCATCAGTACAGCGGCGATTCTCTCATTCCCAAAAAGCTTGCCCTGAATCCGGATCACTTGGCCATCGCTCAAACGGCGATTGATCTCTTTCAAAACGCCGTGGGTCATTCCCAAGGCTATCTCGATCAGCAACTGCAAGCTTTAGAAGGCGAAGGTACTGACTATCGAATTAAGCGCGGACTCGCTCACCTGTTGCGCAATAGCTTTAGTACCTTTGAAATTGTCAGCCCGCTAGAGCCCGATGTGCTGCGCTCCCGTCTCTTTACCCTCGCTGCCACGGCTCCTTCAAATCCTGCTGCTGCCCAAATTCACCGCCAACGCCTCGCCGCCCAGCTCAGCCAAGAACTCGCCCGCGACATCGAGCCGATTCACATTTGCCAAGGACTCTACGCCGATCTTCAAGAAAATCGCATCCTCACTAGCTTCAATCCGCCTACCCCTGAAGCCTTGCTGCACCGCTATAACCTCTCTCAGGTTCAGGGCATTTTTTATAAAGCTAGCCACGTCGTTATGCACCTGCACCGCAACGACCCCGGCGAATACAAGCTGATGTTTAAATATCTCAAGCTGTTTCGGCTGATGACCTATATCGAAGGCGAAGCTGACCAAGGCTTTACTATCACCATTGACGGCCCTGCCAGTTTGTTTAACACCAGCACTCGCTATGGCGTTGATATTGCCAAGCTGATTCCCGCCATTTTGCACGTCACCCGCTGGCAGCTCACGGCCCAACTCCAATGGAAAAACCCCTACACCAAAACCACCCAAGAAAAAACTTTCAGCCTTAGCGATCGCTGCGATCTCGTTAGCCACTATCCACCGGGCAAACCCTACGACAGCATGTTAGAGCAAGCTTTTGCCGAAAAATGGATCAAAACTAAAACCGACTGGCAGCTAGAGCGCGAAGTTGATTTGGTGCCAATTCCTGGCAGCGTGATGATTCCAGATTTTCGCCTAGTGCACCCCGACGGCCGCACGTACTTGCTAGAAATCGTCGGCTACTGGCGACCTGAATACCTGCGCAAAAAGTTTTATCAAGCCAGCCAAGCCCAGCAGAAAAACCTGATTTTGGCTGTCTCAGAGCGGCTAAACCTCGAGAAAGCAGGTGTCGATCTGCGCAGTGTGCCGATCAATACTATTTGGTTCAAAGATAAATTACAGCCCAAAGCCGTTCTCAAAGCCTTAGAAGGGAATGATTAAATCATCACTTTGTCACTAGCCTACACCCAGCCGTTGAATCTACTGAAACTATGAGCAGCACAATATTAGTAGTAGATGATAGCCCCATGCTGCGAGAGATGATTTCTGGTCTTTTGCATAAATCGGGCCTGATTATTTCTGTGGCCCAAGACGGCCAAGAAGCCCAGGAAAAAATCGCCGCCGATCCGCCGGATCTGGTCGTGCTCGATGTCGTCATGCCGAATATGAACGGCTACGAACTCTGCCGCTGGGTCAAGAGCAATCCGTCTACGCAGCATGTGCTAGTTATTTTGTGCTCTTCTAAAAGCGAAGAATTTGACCGCTATTGGGGCATTAAGCAAGGAGCCGATGCCTACGTCATCAAGCCTTTTCGCCCCGGTGAACTGCTCGGAACTGTCCAGACACTATTAGCCAGCAAACAGCCAGCAATATAGCCAGTAAATAGCCAGTAAATAAGCTTAATTCTGCTAAACCTAGTCCCAATCTGACCCGCCCACCGTCTAAACTCTAGACGGTGGGCATTTTAATGGCCCCTTTATCAGTTTCTCTCGCCTTCCGGTGTCAGTCTATGGCTTCTCCTCGCGCCACTCTTCCGCCTGGTCTTATTGTCCGCACTGGCAAATTCGTGTGGAATACAATGTGGCACGCGATGATGTCGCAAATGGCTCCTCGCAGCGCTTCCGGCGACTATACCCGGCCTCAAAGCGCTTTTCGGGGCCGAGATATTAGCCCCGAACCTCACCGCTACTATCTGATGGTCGGCATGAGCTGCCCGTGGGCGCATCGCACTCTGATTACCCGTGCGCTTAAGGGCTTGCAAGAGACTGTGGATGTGATCACACTCTATCCTTCTACCGATGAAGGTCGCTGGCTATTTGATCTCAATCAAGCTGAGTTGCCTTTTGCTGACTGCCGCTCTTTGCCTGAGTTTTATCGTCGCTGTCAGGCTGATTATGCGGGCCGAGCGACGGTGCCAGTGCTGGGCGATCGCCACACCCAAACCATCGTTAACAACGAAAGCGCCGACATTATTGAGCTCCTGAACCGCGAGTTTAGTCCCTTCGCTACCGGCCCTGATCTCTACCCCGAATCGCTCAGGCCCACTATCGATCAGCTCAATGATCAAATTTACGCCACTGTAAATAACGGCGTATACCGCTGCGGCTTTGCGCAAACGCAAGCTGCCTATGACCAAGCCGTGAGTGAATTATTTGCCATGCTAGATCAGTTAGACGAGCGCTTAGCGACTCGGCGCTATCTCTGTGGGGCTGATCTGACCTTGGCAGATGTGCGGCTATTCACTACCTTAATTCGCTTCGATGTGGCCTATCACGGCATCTTTAAATGCAATCGCCGCCGCATTGCCGACTATCCTCACCTTAGCGACTATCTAGCTGATCTTTATCAACTGCCTGGAATTGCCGATACTTGCGATATTGAGGCTGTCAAACGAGATTATTTTGGCAATTTGTTTCCGCTGAATCCTGGTGGCATTGTGCCGATTGGGCCGGGGTGGGAAGGGTTGAAAGCGCCGCATGGCAGAGAGCGGCTGTAATGGGTAGACAGCTCTGAGCAAAGTCTTGGCCAGAACTCAAGGCCAGAACTCAAGGCCAAAACTCAAGACGAGGACGGCGCTCAGGCATCAGCACCAATCTGTAGATCAGGATCAAGACTGGTATCGGGCTGACAGCAAATGCCAAAGACTGAGGTAAAGCCGTGTAAAAATGTGGTCGCCCCAACGGGGCCGATTTCTCCATTGCAGAAAAATCCGCTTAAGGGCAGCGGCCCTATGTATTGCTCAAAGAGACCAGAGTCAAAATTAGGTTCGTCGTAAAGTCCTTTGCCGCGACCATTACAGGCAAACAGCAGGGCTCCGACCGGAGAAGCTTTTTTGCCTTGATCACTGACTTTGTTTTCTAAGCGTTCTACTCGGTAGCGCCGCAGTAAATTCTCTAAATCTTCGGCGGACGTTTCCGCATCACGCATATGAAATTGAATGCGCATTCCGGGGCGAATTTTGTCGGCGACGGCAATTGAGCCGCTGCGGGGATCGACGCCGACAAGGTTGCGAATTAAAAAGTCGCGGCGGGTGAGGCTAGGCTTAAAGCCGCTTTGGGCAACGCCAACAAAGAGCGCATTTTGAGCGAGTTCGCGATCTTCGAGGCTGAGGCTTTGAAAAATATTTTGCAGAACGTCTAAGGGCGTTTGGGCGCTGCTATGCTCAGTTGCATCAGCCTGCTCTAGTTTGAGCATGACATTGCGATCGCCCTCACTCACCCGGTACAGATCGCCAATGGGCCGACACCCTTGAGCGACAATTGCCTCCATCACGATTTCACCCGAGAGCGCCACCCCGACGATACCTTCGCGCTTTAGCTGGCGATCGCAAAATAGCCCACTGCTGCGATTAAAGCTCTCAATCCCTGCCAATCCACCGACTTTTACTGCCCCCGGATAGGCAAAATCCAATCCCTGAATCAGCTCGCTGGTACCCGACGAAAATGGATCGGCCAGTAGCACAAAGCTGGGCGCTGCGCTAGGCGCAACCCCAATTAACTCACTCCAGCGCTCTGGCGGGCTGTCTAAATCCGGCAAATCCTGGGCCTCGAGATGAAAAGTCTTGAGGTCAACATTGGGTAAATGCGCCAGTGTTAGGCTCACCGCAGGCACTGCTTCAACTTCTTCTGGATAGCCGTCTGAGGCCATGCCAATTACGCCGCTACCGCTACAGCCAATGACATGAGCAACCGATAGATGAGTCTGCAAAATAGGCAAAAGTCGAGCATATTCACTGGCAAAGGCGACCGAGACGAACACCAGCGCTAGATCAGGTTTGTCCGAGCCGAGCTGTGCGATCGCCTGCTGCGTCACCTCTTGAATCGCAATTTCCAGCGAAGCATTGGTTGAAATCGCACTAGCCCATTTCATAATTTAGAGATTCCTTAAATAATTCTACGGGTGGAGCATTTTATCGAATCAGCCTGACATAATGCTACGAGTGCGCTATGGCCGTCCTCCCATTACATCCTCTAAATTGCTGTTCTAAAGCTGTTTTTTATAGCTATTTTGAAATGGCCATTACTGCCACTTATGATACGGTAGTTTGGCAGTTGGCTAAGCTAAACTAAACGAGAATCATACCTCCCCAAAAAATATTCAATAACGGTTTGCTATGAGCGACATTCAAGAAAAAATCAAGACTGAAATTGAAGCAGCCCGTGAGGCTTGTGCCGTCGATGGCAGCAATTCCGATGTCTGCGCTGCCGCTTGGGATGCAGTGGAAGAACTGCAAGCAGAAGCTTCCCACCAGCGCGAAAAGGAAACCAGCAAATCCTCATTCGACAAGTACTGTGACGAAAACCCTGAGGCCGATGAGTGCCGGGTCTATGACAGCTGAATGTAGCGATGGATTTAGCTAACCGAGCGATAATTTAATCTGCTTAGGCATTCCTCAAAGCCAGAAGAGCATCACCTAACAAATAACGGTGTGCTTTTCTGGCTTTGTATTTATGCTGATTTTGAGACCATTTTACGGAAGAACTAGCTAGTTTTTTTAATGGTTGTCAAAAAGGCGATCCGCCAACCCGTTGGATTAGTTTCATGTTGCGCCGCAGGTGCTACATTGATGAGTGCCGATTATTCCCATTAATTCATTCATTGGTGCGCTGCGCCGAGAAACATTGTGCTAGGAAATCTTTCGACAATCCGCGCCGTGGTCTGGACTGACTATCGCTTAGCGCTATTGTTTGCAGTCTTTATTCCGCTGACGCTGCTGATTTGGTCTTGGGTCAAAAAGTCAGAGACGGTCAGTTTGAGCATGGTTATCTATTGGCGAGTTGCTAGTCTATTAGGTATCACCGTTTATTTGATGATTGCTGGCCTGTCGATTGGTTTTATTACAGCGCTACTGGCCAAAATTTTGATTGTTTTTAGCCTATGGTTTTGGGCCGATCTTAACGAGGAGATTCGTGAGCAGCCAAAAAGACCGCTTCATATAGGTTTTAGCGCTTGGCGCTGGGCCATGAGTGCCTATTGTGGAGTAGGCGCACTTATTCAGCTAGGGTTTATTCGCTGCGCTTTTTCTCGTGAGCTTTTGAGCGGTAGCACCTGCCAAGCGTGGATGGAACCTGCTTTAGCTTTTAAAGGTTATGTTCACAATGGCCTCACACCAGGATTTTTGGGCTTTTGGGGAATCGTGGGCTTAGTTATTTATGCCGCTTATCTTGGCTATTTCTTATTAGTTAAGCTGGGCCGTCAGGGCCGCTCGGCGCTAAACCAATAATAGTAATGATAGTAAAACCGAGTGAGTGATCAATTAATTGTTAGCGGTTGTTAGCCCTAAAGATCCTAGCCGATGCACAATATACCTCAGACTCAGACACCTGCTTTGATCGCCCGGTTAGAAAACTATACGCTTAAGTATCCACAGGAGGTGCTGCTAGTATATGCTCAAATCGAAAATGAAGCGGATCAAATCATTGTCTTCAGAGGATTTTCTAGCTCCTTAATGCGCCCAACTGACTCCGATCCAACGGTACCGATTTTACCCGAAACCGCAATTGTTCATCGGATTGATCGCATTCAAGGCCCTTATCAACCGCAGGCTATTCGATATTTGGAGAAAGGGTTAACGCCAGCTGATTTTATTGCTAAGCTAGCATCGCTCAGCCTTTAGAAATACTGCCTTAAGCAGTTGCTATGATCGGATCTTAATGTGTTTTTTCCTCCTATCTTGCATGATTTATCTAAATTCTGATGAGATAAGTCATGCTTTATACATATGATCAGTTAGCAGACCCCATTTAGGCGGTGACCTGTCACAATAGTGGAGTCTTTGATTTTTTAGGTTTCCACTTAAATTCTATTAACTCCCGCACCCACTAACGTCAGTGATGTATAAAACTCAAGACCTTCATGTGGTCGAAAACCGTCCCTTGCTTTCTCCTAATCAGCTTCTTGAAAAACTTCCGCTTACCGAAACAGCCGCCGCGCTAGTGACGCAGACGCGCGATCGCATCCGCAACATCATGCACAACGAAGATCGGCGCATGTTGGTAATTGTGGGCCCTTGCTCGGTGCATGACGTAGACGCTGCCTATGAGTATGCGCAAGCCCTTGTTGAGCTCAGAGAAAAGTTTTCACAGCAGCTAGAAGTGGTAATGCGGGTGTACTTTGAAAAACCGCGTACTAGCATTGGCTGGAAAGGCTTAATTAACGATCCCCATTTAGATGGCAGCTACGATATTAACGAGGGTCTACGGCTAGCCCGTAAGCTGCTGCTTGACTTGGCTGAGCTGGGGCTTCCGGCTGGCACGGAGTTGCTAGATCCCATCACGCCTCAGTACATCGCGGATATTATTACCTGGACTGCAATTGGCGCACGCACGACCGAAAGCCAAACCCATCGAGAAATGGCTTCAGGTCTATCTATGCCTATCGGCTTTAAAAATAATACTGACGGGAGCCTACAGGCAGCTTCTAATGCCATGCTGGCCGCTAGCCAGCCCCACCATTTTCTGGGGATCAATCAAAGTGGCCATGCCAGTATTGTTTCTACTACGGGAAATGCCGATGGGCATTTAGTATTACGAGGCGGCAAGCGCGGCCCTAATTATGAGACTAGCCATGTTGAAAGCGCCGCAAAAGCATTAGCACAGCAAAACCTTAATCCCCGAATTATGGTGGACTGTAGCCATGCTAATGCGGATAAAGACCATAATCGTCAGGTGGTAGTACTCGATAGCATTGCTGCGCAAATCTCGGCTGGATCGCAGCATTTGATGGGAGCGATGATTGAAAGTCACTTGGTGGCTGGTAAGCAGCCCCTTCCTAATCAGTTGGATGAGTTGGTATACGGCCAGAG
>JBGTNW010000038.1:0-40881 GCA_041742865.1 Phormidesmis sp. | reverse complement strand
TACTTTTCCCTATCAAAGATTGATTAAGTTTTGTATACTGGCGATTGGGCGCATTCAGATAGGTATTTCTTCTTATTGCCCGTCCGTTAGGCTCGTCTGTTTTTCGGCATGATTGCGCCTTTGTCGCTCTCGTAACCGTGTGAATCGTAATGATCGGTGAACCATTTCCGTGGCTAACTTTTTTAGTCATTTTTCCGCTCTTGGCAGCAACGCCTATTCCTTTACTGCCTGACCAGGACGGTAAAACTATCCGCTGGTACGCTCTAGGCGCAAGCCTGGCCGAATTTGGCCTCATTCTCTATGTATTTGCCACCCAATATCAAATGGGTATCTCCGGCCTTCAGCTCGTTGAAGAATTTGCTTGGATTCCTCAATTTGGTCTGAGCTGGTCTTTAGGAGTTGATGGCCTTTCCTTTCCGTTAGTGATTCTTAGCGGCCTAGTCACCACCTTAGCGGTGATCGCATCATGGAATATTAAGCTCAAGCCGCGCCTCTACTATTCCATGATGCTGCTGATGTTCAGTGCTCAGCTCGGCGTGTTTTTAGCCCAAGACATGATGCTGTTTTTCATCATGTGGGAGCTAGAGCTAGTGCCTGTGTACCTATTGATTTCAATTTGGGGCGGTCAAAAGCGACAGTACGCGGCCACCAAGTTTATTATTTACACCGCTACCTGCTCCGTCTTTATTTTAGTAGTGTCGCTAGCGTTAGCATTTTACGGCGTCGGCTTTAGCTTCAATCTCAGCGAGCTAGCCGCCAAAGAATACTCGCTGCCCTTTCAACTCCTTTGCTATTTGGGTCTTTTAATTGCTTTTGGGGCCAAGCTACCCATTTTTCCGCTCCACACTTGGCTGCCCGATGCCCACAGCGAAGCGCCTGCACCTGTCTCGATGATTTTGGCAGGCGTTTTGCTCAAGATGGCAGGCTATGGCCTAATTCGGATGAATATTGAAATTTTGCCGGATGCGCATCTATATTTCGCGCCAGTTCTAGCTTTTCTGGGCGTGATTAATATCGTTTATGCTTCGCTAACGGCTTTTGCTCAAGACAATCTCAAGCGCCGAATGGCCTATTCTTCGATTGCGCATATGGGCTTTGTGTTAGTCGGCTTAGCGGCCTTTAATTCCCTGGGCATGAGCGGCGCGATGCTGCAAATGATTTCGCATGGTCTGGTCGCGGCAGTGCTGTTTTTCCTTTCTGGGGTAGCGTATGATCGCACCCACACCCTTTCGATGGAAAAAATGGGTGGAATGGGAAAAGCGATGCCCGTTACGTTTGCGCTCTTTACGGCTGGGGCGATGGCATCGCTAGCACTACCCGGCATGAGCGGATTCATTGCCGAAATCACGGTGTTTTTGGGCATGGCTACTAGCGACGCTTACAACGTCTTTTTTAAAGCAGCCATTGTATTGCTAGCGGCGGTTGGCGTAGTACTGTCGCCAATCTACCTGCTCTCAATGCTACGCAACATTTTCTATGGAGAGCCCGGTGAGGTTAAGCCTCCAAGCGATCAGTCATGGGATATTTTGCCGCGTGAAGCATTTGTGGCGCTGTGTCTACTGGTGCCGATTATTGGGATTGGTCTGTATCCTAAGCTAGCGATTCAGACCTACAGTGCAAAAACGGTCGCAGTTGCCAGTCAAATTCAAACGACACTGCCAAACGTACCGGATGCTGCACCGCTGTCTAAGGTAATGACAATACCAGCAGCCGAGCAAATTATTGCGCCTTCGCTGTAAGCGGCAAGAACAGAGGGTAGTACACATGAAACTCACGGCGCTTAGCCAATTGCCAATAGAAACGGTTTCTCACAATCGGGCGATTACAAAGCAGGTCATGCTGCGATTGGGTGATTTGCCGCATTTGACGAACTTTTCGCAGGCGAAATTTCTACCGGGTCAGATAGCGGCTGGCCATGCCCATAAGGACATGCATGAGGTGTTTTTTGTAGAGTCTGGCATAGGTCAAATTGTGATTGATGGCACGCCTCATGCGCTAACGCCGGGGGTATGTGTGGCGGTAGCGCCAGGAGAAATCCATGAGGTAAGCAACCCAGGAGAAGCAGCACTGGTGCTCACCTACTTTGGTTTGAAGGTTTAGCTTTCGGCGGGTAGCGTCGCTGATTGAGTAGACGCTGCTTGTGTGGCCATCTGGATGTATCGCAGCCAGCCGCCGGTCATGACGCCGGTAAGAGCAATAGCGATATTCAGCAACGAAATAAACGGCGACTCAACAGAGCCAAACAAAAAAGTAGAACCACCCCAAATCGCCGTCAGCATTAGCGAAAATAAAGCTGCGTGTTTGACCGGAGCCCGCTGAGCGACTAAGGCGGCCAAATAGCCGCTCAGCGTTGCAAAGCCTAGTCCAGCTACAGCCGCAAAGGCCAAGAACTGAGACGTAAAAGTATGGCCCTCACCGCTGAGCCAAACTGCGTAGAGTAAAGCCGTTGTCATACTGATGGTCAAATAGCCGACACTTAGTGAGAGCAGTGTGAGCAAAATCGGGCGCATTTTTAGGTAGATAGGTTTCATACATCACCAGCAAAAAGTATAGGTTGCCTGAATTGCCCTCGAAATCAAACATTATCCCGGCGTAAACACAAGCGCCGCTCCATTCATGCAATAGCGATGACCAGTAGGGGGCGGCCCATCGTCAAATACGTGACCTAAGTGCCCACCGCAGCGACGGCAATGAACCTCAGTGCGCGTCATCAGTAGGGAGTGATCGGCTTTGGTCGCAACCGCATTGTCGAGGGGTGCATAGAAGCTAGGCCAGCCTGTACCGCTGTCAAATTTGGTTGAGGAAGAATAGAGTGGAAGGCTACAGCCAGCGCAGATGTAGGTGCCTGCGGTTCTTACCTGATCCAATGGACTGCTAAAAGGTCGTTCTGTATGGTGCTGTCTAAGCACGCTAAATTGTTCAGGTGTTAGCGCTTTGCGCCACTCAGATTCTGATTTAGTAATTTCAAATGGATTGCTCTCGGTGCTATTCTCGGCAGTAGGCTGATGGGTAGCGTTGGAATCATCTGCACCCAATGGCCAGTAGCGGGATAGTGCGATCCCCCCCACCAAAGCCGCGCCTGTCTGTAGAAAATAGCGTTTTTTCACAACCTTTAACCCTTGCCTTAGTAAAACCTGAGACAGCAACCTGAGACAGTAAATTCTCAAGCGTTTACCTAACTAGCTTAAGCAATTGTCCTGAAATTTAGCTGAGGTAACGCCAAGAGGAGCCTGTGCTCTAGCATGGGCTTATCAGTATATTTGTACTATTTAGCAGTCAGCTCTTTAGGCTATTTCCTGCCCTTTTCTTCGAGCTGATACCCAATCCCCCAGAAAACGCTGAAGCCTACCGATTCGATTCAGGCTCAGTTAAAGCACCCAAATTTTAAATTGATAGCGTATTTCTACCGCCTTAAGGCTCTGCGGGCGCCATCTTGATTTGCGAAGTTCAGTTCCAAAAGGTTCGGCTCGATGGATAACCGCATCCGAACTTCTATTTCGCAGCGGTCGGTAGCTGTACTGGAAGCCTTGATTGAGGATATTTTAGACTTCCCATCTTTAGAGGGCTTGCAAGGTTGGCTTAATCAGCATTGATTTCACGGATGTGGATTTATGGATTGATCTACATTAACTGCGTTTAAAAAAGAAAGCTGTTGATAGAGCATTGTCATTGCCGGCACAACGACGCCAAGTGTTTGAGCGGTACGCATCGGGTTTCCTAGAATAGTCTCTAGTTCGAGCGATCGCCCTTCGTCATAGTCAATCTTCATACTGGTGCGATAAGGGGCCATTTGCTCTGTATGTAATAGCATTTGCTCAATGAGCCCCGGAGGGAGTGCTCTTTGAGCATGAGTAGAATGCTGCTGGCCCCAGGCATTGGCTACGGTGACAACTTCGCTCATGAGGGTGGTGATGAGCGATCGCACCTTGTGATCGTTCATCATCGCCTCAGTTGTCGCATTGAGCACTACCGACAGGCCATTGTAAGGGACGTTCCACACCAGCTTTTGCCAGCGAGCCATCGGCAGATCAGGGGTTATCTCTAGAGCTATCCGAGCGCGGATAAAGTCATCTGCAATCTGCAACATTAAAGGTGTTGGCGCGCAAAGATCATACTCGTCTGTATGGGCTCCTAGAAGCACTCGGCCATAGTCTAGGTGGCGAATATGCCCCGGGCCACTTTTATTAACGCAAATGAAGCAAAGCCCGCCGAGAACTGTGGAGGCAAAATCTGTTGTTTTTAGCTGTTGAGCGATCGCTGATTCCACATCCCAGCCATTTTGAAAAGAGAGAATTGCGCCATTGGGCTTCATTGGCGGCAACCGTTCCAACAACTGAGCGTTATGCGTTGTTTTTAGCGCCACAATCGCAACATCAATCGGCGGCATGTGCGCCGGATCGCAGTATGCCTTGACGGTAGGCAGCACAAAGTCGCCGTCGATAGAGTCTACAGTGAGGCCATGATTTTGCACCCACTCGTAGTCACTGCGGAGTAAAAAGTGCACCTCGCAGCCTGCTTTCTGAAGTTTTGCACCGTAGTAGCCGCCAATGGCTCCGGTGCCAATCACAGCATATCGCAGACGGGAGCGAGAATTAGACATACTTCAACTGAGACATACTTTAACTTAGAGACCCTTCTACCATTAGAAAGCAGGTGTGAGTCTTTTAAACTGGGACATCAACCCAGGGGAAGCGCCGAGATCTGTGCGAGTGCCCACTGCGCTCTAGCCTGCACGGCTAGCACGCTATCTTGAGTGGTGCGATCGCGCAATCCCTCTACAATCGGTGTCAGCAAATCCCTTAGGCCATCTGTCAGCGCCGCTGCGGCTATGCCCTGAAGCCCGACAACGGCTGCATAGCGCACCACCCATTCAGGATCATCTGCCACAACGGCAAGCAGCGTATCGCTAGCTTGGGTCTGCGCCATGCGCCGATCGTGTGAGCTGAGTTGCTGCCACTGAATGGCTCCAAGTCCCCTTGCAGCCGCCCGCCGAACGCTCAGCGAAAAATCTGTTGCTGCCGTTTCCATAATCAAGCTTAGCCCACGCGGATCGCCAATTCCAGCTAGCACTCGCAGCGCCCAAGCTCTAGCCCCGTAGTTGTAGCCATCTATTTGATTGAGCAGTACCGAAGCCGCAGGCGTACCGATTTTAATCAGGCCATCGACTGCGGCGACTGCCGCACCAGGATTGTTGTACCCCAGCACTCGAATCAACATCTCGACTGCGCCTTCGTCTTCTAATTCAGCCAGCGCCTCTACGGCATTTAGCAGAGACTGCGCCGAATCAGCAGACTCAACGGCATCGAGTCTGGCTTGCAGGCTGGTTTTAGACGCTATCATTTTCATGTTTCCTACAGCAGTGAATCCATCAGCGCCATCACCTGACAAGCACTTTCCGAGACATTATTTTCCAAAATAGCCGGATCTACAACAGTCGGATCCAAGGCCCTATCCCAGATACCTGGCTCAGAGTTACAAAGCTCTTTTTCTAAGAGCCCTTTGAGTGAAATCAGCTTGATACTGTTTTCGGCTAGCGTGTTTGCGATCGCCCCTGCCGCCGGTAAATATCCAACCTCTCCTAAATCAAGCAGGGCCGAGCGCCTAAGCTGTAAATCATCACAGATCAAAGTCTTAATTAGCACTTGAACGTAGTGACCGTTGCCCGTCAGCTGATACATCGCCCGCGCCGCTGCATTCTTCACTTGCGGGACGGCATGGTCGAGAAAAGGCTCAATGGCCGCTATTAATTTAGAAGAATCGCTGGAGCCTTCAGCTAATTGACCTAACGCTTCTAAAATCGCGTTGTAGGGCTGCACTAAGTGAGGCTTACCCGGCACAGCTACTGCCGCTTTAACTCCGCCTTCAAGCAAAGCCAGCAGGGGGTCACGTCCGGCTTGCGCGCCTAGAGAGCCTAAAGACTGTGCCGCCGCTTCTCGCACATAATAATCAGTGCAATCTAAGCAAACAATTAGATCAGGCACCACGCTCAGGTCGCCGAGCTTGCCCAATGCCCGTGCCGCATTGCGTCGAAGCGGAAATCCGCCGTCTTCTGAGCGATCACGCTGATCTTTCAAAGCAATCAGTAAGGCCGCAATCGCCTCAGGCGCTTTCACCTCAAATCGGCCTAGCCACCAAGCCGCATAGTAGCGATCGCCCACATCCTGAGTTTGGGTGAGGTTCGCGATCGCCTGTGGCACCGTCAGCTGAGGCGCACCGCTGTCCGATTGTATCTGCAAAGTCTCTGTCATAGGTTAGAAAAGAAAACTGCCCAATAACAAACCCAGAGAAACAAACAACCACTAGACGCTTCCAGTAATCGCATATCTCTCTGGGTAAAACTGAGGTAAAAAATTGAGGCTTAACCACCTGACGTATACCTAAGTATCTGTCAAAAGTATCTGTCAAAGGCTAAAACGTCAATTTAGCTCACTAGCTGAGGACGTTGATAGCGTAGTTGATATAGTTGTTAGCTTCAGTCGCAGCTACGCCCGACAAACCGTGGTTTGAACGGATGTGCTTGAGCGCTTCAATGTACCAGCTAGGCGCAAGGTCGAAAGTCTTGTTGATTTCAGCAAGACCAGAAACCAAGTAGTCATCCATGGGGCCAGTACCACCCACAATCAGGCAGTAGGTGATCATCCGTAGGTAGTAGCCGATGTCACGCGCACACTTGTCTTTACCGCGCTGATCAGCAGCGTACTGAGGACCCTGCATTTGAGTCGTGTAAGGAAACTTGTTGTAAACCGCTTGAGCAGCGCCATTGGCGAGGCTGTCAGCGTTTGCAGTCAGCTTGCGAGCAGCTTCGAGGCTGTCTTTGGCTTGCTGAAAGCGACCAAATGCAACCTGCATTTCAGTCGAGCTAAGGAAACGGCCCTGAGAATCAGCAGCGGAAACTGCTTCGGTCAGAGGAGTTTTCATCTTTGAGGATCTCCTAATTTAAGTGTTTGACAATTTTGAGTTTGACAATTTTGATAATTCAAGAATTTTGATAATTCAAGCATTGAGCGCAGAGCAAATCTTACGCTACAGCGGCAGCGGCACGGTCGAAGTAACCACCGATTTCTGCAATCAGGCTGCTGCAATCACCATTAGTAACACTGCTGTTGTCGCTGATAATAGCGATCGCAGCTTGCTTCATTTTTTCAACACCTGTGGCTACCGAAGAACCCGGTGTACCGAGCGCAACATAGGTTTCACGCAGACCGTTGAGGCAGCGATCATCTAGAACGCTAGCATCGCCCGAGAAAGCGGCGTAGGTGACGTAGCGCAAAATGATTTCCATGTCACGCAGACAAGCAGCCATGCGACGAGACGTATAAGCGTTACCACCGGGCTGAATGAGCTGAGGCTGCTCGGCAAACAAAGAGCGAGCCGCGTTAGCCACAATGGCAGACGCATTGCTAGTAATACCGTTAACTGCATCCATCCGCTTGTTACCATCGGCAACCATCGCGTCGAGAGCATCTAGCTGAGAGCCAGCAATGTACTCGCCTCGCGCATCCGCTTGGGAAACAACTTTAGCAAACGCATCAAACATAGATCCGAATTCTCCTAATATTTGATCACTGGAACAAGGCTTCAAGCCGGCTGCTCCTACCTTAAAAGAGTAAGCCGTACAGGCCGTGGATCTAAGAAAGTTCAAGAAAGTTCATAAAAATATCAGCCGCTTCAATCTCAGGCAGACCAAGCATTTTCACTCTTTTTACGTTAGCTTGCATCAGATCTATGATAAGCGCACAAGCAATTTATGAGTTAACCGTTTGGCTAAAAGCTGAATTAAAAAGCCGCTGCGATTGGTTCGGTCAATCGCAGCGGTTTTGCAAGATCAAGTTGGGAAGCGGCAAATGGAGCCTTCTATCCACTCACCGCCGTAAAATCGAGTGAGCATTCCTCAGATCAGATCTTTTTCGGATCGCCAGATCTTTTTGGGATTGGTAGTGATCCTAGTTCAAATGAGGCTGCACCATAATCGCCAGTTGCTCTGCATCTACCACCCTCTAAGCCCGCAGGACAAACAAAGCCAATAGAAGCCGTCAAATAATAGGGATATTGACGCTTTTAAGCTGTGCGCGTTTCTAGATATTGACCAATCATGATTTCTTCGCCTGCACGCGAAATGATGGTTTGCCGGGTGCGGTAGTTGTCGCCAATCAGCTTTAGCTCTTCCTCGAAGCTAGAGCCGTTGTACTCGGTGCGCAATACCATGGTGCGATCGCCGGTAAATTTATACGCAGCGGTCACCGGTTTGGGGGTAGCAAACCCGCGATCACGATACATAATCTTGCCGCGAATGCCAAAGGTGGTCGAACCGACTGAGGGCTTGCGGCTCGGCGTAATGTATTGGCTTTTCCAGGTTACCTTTGCGCCACAGATCAAAGGAACATCTAGCTCGTGACGCTCAGCTAGTTCTATTAATTCGCAATCGCCTTGCGGCAAAAAAGAAACCGTGATGTCGCTGACGACTTCTTGAGTATCGCCACTAGCTAAGGTGTAGTAGCGACGGCAAGAGCGCCAGTTACCTACCGAATGGGTAAAGAACGCGATCGCCTTGGCTTCTATATCTGCGTCAGCATCTGCCGCCAATTTGGATAAGTCGCCGTGGACAGAATAGGGCTGAATCGCGGAGGTAGCCGTCAGTATCATTGCAATCACGCCTCACAAAGTTGAGTTAGGTTGAGCTGCATAAGTAGCCCAGTATTTTACATAAAGAAATATTTCTTCATGACCCAAGATAATCCATTTAGTTCAAAGCGACAATCCACTTTCTGAGGTCTTTCTAGGTTCTGCTTCTAACCTTTTAGGACTAAGCGCAGTCCCACTCAAGCCGGTAGCAAATCTTCTAGCGCTGCAGCCACTACCTGATGCTGCGCATCTTGCCTGAGTTGGGCCAAGGCTGTTTGCGCTTGCTCAGCGAGAGCCGAATTGACGCCTGCGGCCCTAAAGGACTTAAGGGCATGGGCGGCGGTTTGGCGCGATCGCCAATTTTGACTAGCTGCAAAGGGCAGCAAAGCCATTAGCGCTTGCCCAGCTTCAGGCGTATTAGCCAATAAGCCCAAAGTCGAAATACCCGCTTGAACGATGGTTTCATCGGTATCTTCGAGCGCTGCCAAAGCGACACCCATCAGTTTTTGCGGGATATCCATCTCGGGCATAATCGCCAAAATGCTGCGGCGCACTAGCCAGTTGGTGTTTTCATTAAAGAGCGTAACGAGCGATTCGGCAGCGATCGCCCCATACAGTCCCAAAGAATTCGCAATTTCAGCTTGCACATTGTGATCTGACTCTGCTAACAGCATCTCTAACAAAGCTGCATAAGCCACCTGATTGCGCTTTCGCCCTAACCCCATCGCTACAAAAGAGCGCACCAAGAAAGCGTCATCTTGCCGGTGACTGATCAAGATGGGTACAGCGGCTTCAGCGTCATAGTCTTTAAGCGCGACCAGCCCACGCAGCCGGAGCTGAGGATTTTCATTGGCTAAAAGCAATTTGAGTTCAGAAATATTCATGCTAGAAAACGTAAAAATTCTAGATTCAGATGCATTAGACGCATCAAATAAAGCAGTAGAACGCAATTTATAACATCGATAGCAAAATCAGACGTACTTCTTGTGGCAGAGTCCACCCCCAATTCAAGCATCAGTCGTAACTGAGCCCTCTGAACCGCCTGCACAAGAAGTCGCTGAGGTGATTGCGGAGCTATAGGCGTATCGAGAGCGGTTAGTTCAATCAAAACTGCCGCTAGTTAACACGCGCGCCGTCAACGACTTATTCAAACAGCGCTAGCACGTCTTTTGAGCGTTGCCCACAGCTGCTCAATCTTGTTGAAATTTGGCAGATCCGCAGGTAACTCTGTATACCCATAAGTCTGTGGATGAAGTACAGAAGCTTTCGCACTCGGTTTGATGAACCTGAGTAGTCAGTATGCATAGAGTGTAAATAGAAAGCTGAATCATTGAACGCTTTACAATTCCTAAAATTTTAGGGGGATCAATTTTCTTACTATAAAGTTTCGGCCTCTAGCGTTCAGATAGCTGCCGTAAAAAGTCGAGGCAGCGATTTGCGCAGTTTATCAAGCAGTACTGGCCCATAAGGTCATAGCCCAAGCTAAAAAAATAAAACGCTGCGAGGTGAATTAAAAAGTGAGTTAATTCAGGGCGCGATCGCCAGCTACTATCGCCGAATCCCAGCTCAACAAATAGCGGCAGCGTGCTTACTACGCTTAATACCAAATCCCATCTTTCTACCCTGCGTTTCTATGACCATATCGACTGATAGACACACCGATGTAGTACAGCTCACCCGCTGGATGGCTGCTGATTTTAGCAATCAGCCTCAAGCCATCGAAAATCCGCCTTTTTTTGCTCATATTCAGGTCTGTATGCGACCTTTACCCAAAGGTTTTCAGTCAGGCATCAGCCTATTTTTAGAGCAGGCTTATCACTATCAGCTTCATCAGCCTTATCGAGTGCGGGTTCTGCACTTTATTCAGCGCGAAAATGATGTGCTGCTAGAAAATTATCGAGTCAAAGCAGAAGAGCGGTTTTTTGGGGCAGGGCGCGATCGCGCCAAACTGCTGACCCTTACCCCCGACGATCTAGAAACTATGACCGGCTGTGACATCCACATTCAGTGGACTGGCACCAGCTTTCGCGGCAAAGTCGAACCCGGTAAAAAATGCACCGTCATCCGCAAGGGCCAAACTACTTACCTTGACAACGAGTTCATCGTCACCGCAAACCACATGACTAGCTACGACCGAGGCCGCGATCCTGACACCGATCAGCTGCTGTGGGGTTCCGTCGCCGGCCCCTTTGAATTTGATAAAGTAGCAGACTTTTCAAATGAAATAGAGGCTTAAGTAAAGGCTTAAGTATTTCGCGCTATGTGCTTCGCACCTTAATTTAAACCAATCCATTTTTAACCCCACCTACAAAAGAAATCACTTCTCCTTCGCAAGCCACATAAGCACAGGTATTCTCAATAAGATCAACTTCATAACCACCCGTAAACTCGCCAAAAGCAGGGAGCGTGAGTCGGCGGTGATGCCTCTCTACAAAAAAACAAGGCAGCCGGAGGCTATCGGTACGCGACGTTAGCCGCAATACCGGATGAATATGCCCGCAAATATTCAGCGCCGCATCGTGCTGGTTTTCAGGTTCGTGACTGAGTAAAAAAGAGCCCAATGCCACAGCCTCGACTTGGTAGTTCATCGGCAACGGGGGCAGTGAGTCAATTAATCGACAATCATGGTTGCCAATTATTAAAGAAACGTTTATGCAAGTCTCCTTTAAAAAAGTATCCCAACTTGTCAACACCTCAGGTACAAGAGACTGCCGAGAATGAAATAAATCGCCCAGAATAAACAGTTCCTTTGGCTGAGTTTGCACTACAAGTTGCCGCAGTCTAGTTAAATTCTCTTGATTGATTGGACTGGCAATAGGAATGCCCATTGACTGAAAAGTTTCAGCCTTCCCCAAATGCACATCTGAAACCAACAGCGCTGCCTGCGCTGGCACATACAGGGCTTTGTCGTCTAGCAACTGGAGCCGATGGTCAAATAAGCAAATTTCATTGGCCAGCAAATCTCTCACGCTGTTAGCGTTCGCCGCAGCAGATTTCCGTGGCTAAACACCGAACTCATCAGCCCCCAGCGCACTGGGTTAGAGGTGCGGCCAAACAATATCAGCATCGCCTGTACGATTTCTGGCAGAGTAGCCGTATCAGCCAAAAAGCCCGCCCACTGAGACTGATTGAGTTCAAAAAAGGTTGTGAAAAACTGCTGTAAGTCTTTCGTTTTGAACGCCATTAGATTTTCTAGGCCAAAGGTATAGAGATAGTGCTTGCGCAGCCTATCATCGGGCCAGAGCGCTTTCCAAGCCGCTTGGGCAGCTTGCTGCGGAGAGGTATGGGCATTTTCCAAAGATTGGGCGATCGCACTAGCTAAATCCGGCCCCCGACGCAACAGAGCGCCCATCATATAGCCCGTCGCCGGATGCACCATACTCGCCGAGCCCCCAAAACCTACCACCGCCTGCTCCAAATCCGGTAGCGGCAAATTCATTGGAAACAGACATTTTTCCGCATGATGCACTTCTATCACCTGGATTCCTTGATGCGCCAACCGTTGATGCAACCGCCGCTCTAGCGTATCGAATCGAACTGCCGGGGCATGGGCCAGCGAAGTTTCCTCGACAAAATAAACATCATCACCCAAATCCATGACATACAAAAACGTTGGCGGCAAAAGCCGCTCTGGCACAGGTAAATAATCATCTCGGTAATCCATCAGCACCATTTGCCCCGGCGCAATCGGCGGCTGAGAAAATCGCCCGACAATCCCATACGCTGCCTGATAGGCAATGGGTTTAACCGATTGAGGTCGCTGAACTAGGGCCGCAGAGTGGCCGCTAGTATCGATGACTAAACGGGCGCTGTAAATCTTTCCGGTTTCATCTGTCACTTCCGAGCGCTTAGACGAATGCCTAGCCTTAATCGCTTTACCGGTATGCCAAGTAATGTCGTGCTGTTGGCTTTGACTCAGCCAGTGGCTTTGCAGCTTAACTTTATCAAGCAAGCCATAGTTTCGATTCAGCGTGATCGGCATTGCCCCCATATGCGCCACCGTATTTTGCCAGTGGTGCGCCAAAAAGTCGCTCAGACCCAAGCGGTCTAACTCATCAACCCAAATGCCGTAGGTATTGGGCCAAGGAGCCTGCGGATCCCGATCACTCAGCCCTTCTACGCTCAGCCCCCGTTGAGCCAAAGCCGCTGCCATTGATAGACCTGCTGGCCCTGAGCCGATTACCAATACGTCCGCCATGTCAGTCATGCCAATATTCGCTAGCTGAAAAAAGCTACTGAGATTTAGTCAGCAGCTTTCTTAGTTTACTGGATTAGCTTACTGAATCCCTTGATTGGCCAATTGATTAAGCAGTTGCTTAGACAGCCAAAGGCTAGTGAGTGGATCGGCAATTGGCTGGCAGTTGACCGACTGATAGCGCCGGTGGGTTGAGTGCAAAGGTAATGATAGAAGCCGGTAATAAGGCCAGTGATATCAGACGCTCAGGGCTGCTGTGACTTCGCTGACGGTAGCGTTTCTTTCAGACGCTGCCTCAACGTTTGTTTCAACGTTTGTTTCGAGAGTGCGATTTGGTTTTTTGATGACATAAAACAAGTTGTTGTAACTAGGCTCTAATCGGCCGAGCGACAGTACATAGGTAAGCGAGACAATTGCTTTCATCAAGGCAGCCTTGAGCGGTGAGCTTTGCGCTATGTAGGCGTTAGAGCCGTATTCTGCTTCAATTAAAAGGCCATTTTTTTTGCAAAAAGCTTCGATGCCTTGCTTGGAAACTACAGACTCGTGAAACGTCTTGTAAGGCCCAAATCCTGGTTTGCCAGCGTCTTTGTTTTTCCAGGGTGATAGATAGCGCAAGTACAGGACATGAACCCAATGCGGCGTAAAGCGGGTGAGAAAACCATACACAGAATCTCTATCGGGAAATAGCAAAATCATCAGACCATCAGGCTTTAACCACTCGGTGAAGTTGGCTAGCGCGGCATCGGCGTCTTTGAGGTGCTCTAGGACGTAGGCATTGAAAATCACATCGTAGCGATCGCGCGCCAGTTCAATCGTGCACAAATCCCCCACAATTGCCACGTCCAAATCCTGAACGTCATGTTTACGAGCAGCCAGCGCCTCTGCATCTAAATCCACGCCCGTCAGCCGGTAGTCCACGCCTTCTAGATCCATCCACCACTCGCGACCACAGCCCGCTTCCAAAATCTCTAACCGCTCTGGCGTAGCCTTAGCCTTTGCTTTAATGTATTGCTCGGCCACCCGCTGAAGCTGCTCGGTATGGGTAACAATATGAGCGGCTTCAATTTTTTTGCTGAGTAAACCCATGAGTGAATACCTGAACTAGGAAGTAGATAAGTTAAGGACGAGACCACTAACAAGCTCATTGACTAGCGAAATTGTCCTTAGGTTCCAAACTCAGGTTAACCATTTAGGCTGAAGCACCAATCATACCTAACCGGTCAATTCAGGTTAATTTAATGGCTAATTTTTTTAGGGTTGATTTTTTTAATTAATTTCTCTAATTAATTTCTCTAACACGCTGCTAACCATTTCATCCGTCACTTGGTCAGTCACAAAAGCTTCGCCAATTAACTTTGGCAGTACAAAGCGGACTTTGCCTGATTGCACTTTTTTGTCGCTCTTTAAAGCCCTTAAAATATCGTCAATACCAATCTCTGCGGGCAGTGTGCTCGGTAACGCAGCTTTTTCGAGCAGTCGCTGCTGCCGCTCGGTTGCAGTAGCGTCCCAACGGCTCAGCGATTGAGTAACGGGTTGATTAATCGGTTGAGAAATCGCTTCAGCAATTTTGGCCGCAGCAACCATGCCAATCGCCACCGCTTCACCATGATTGATTTGGCTGTAGCCCGTCAGACTCTCTACGGCGTGGCCTACGGTGTGGCCGTAGTTAAGGATGGCGCGAATGCCCGCTTCTTGCACATCTTGACTGACCACATCGGCTTTGGCTTGGCAAGAGTGCACGAGCATCGCCTGCAAAAGCTGATCGCTTACGTGAGCAAAGTCATCTAATTTTTCGGCGGCTTCTAGGGTTTCAAATAGCGGCAGATCCCAGATGACGCCGTACTTGATAACTTCGGCAACGCCTGCTCGAAACTCTCTAACGGGTAGCGTTTCGAGCACCTGCGGATCAATCAATACCAGCCGAGGCTGATGAAATGCACCAATCAGATTTTTGCCCTTGGGATGGTTTACACCAGTTTTACCACCCATAGAGGCATCAACCATCGCCAGCAGGGAGGTCGGTACCTGCACCACCGCAATGCCCCGCAGCCAAGTCGCCGCCGCAAAGCCGGTCATATCTCCAATCACACCGCCGCCTAAGGCCATCATCGCGGAGCTACGCTCTAGGCGGTTTTCGTAGGCAACATCATGAATTTTTTCAATTGAGGCCAGGGTTTTGTACGACTCACCCGCTGGCAAAATGCAGTGACAAACTTCGTAGCCCGCTTGGCTCAAAGCAGCTACAGCCCGCTCACCATAGAGATCAAACACCACCGGATTCGAGACGACTAGCACCTTTTGGTTGGGGGTAATCAAAGGGCGATCGCCAGCCGAAAGCCAAGCACCTAAATAATCTATTCCGCCTGGAGCAATGCGAACCTCATAGGGGGCTTGAGGAATGTTGACGCGGATTGTAGCTTTCATAAGAATTAAAAGCAGGGTAAGGGTTTGTGCTTCAATAGAAAAGGATTTAAAACCTAAGTTTAGGAGATAACTATGAGCGGCGCAGTAATTTACGTGGTTTGGCTAGCAGCTTTATTTGGAGTCGCGATGAGCCTTTACTTTGCACTCAGAACCGCGAAGATCATTTGAGTTTTTCGCTGAGAGCTTTGAGTGAGAATTTTCAGTAAGGGTTTTCAGCTGTACTACGGCTCATGATGTAGAGGCCGGCCAAAATCCCCCACGTCAGGATATTTAGTCTTGCATCGAAGAGCACCACATCGAATAGGCCAAACAGCAAACAGCTCGTAAAAGCCAACAGATAGCCGAGTAAAATCGCTTTGCTATCGGTTGGCAACCCCTCAGTTACAAAGGCTTTGATTGCGCCATAGTAGATAGAGCCAATGATGAGACAAAAGCCCAGCATGACCGGAATACCTGTTTCTGAGGCTAAAAACAGCCAAATATTATGGGCGTGATAAATACTGCTATGGCCCGGAATGCTGTCCGGGATATAGAGCGATCGCAGTCCAGAAAAGCCCCAGCCCAGCCAAGGCCGCTGTTGAATCATTTCTATCGCTAGCTGCCAAACGCCGATGCGCGGATCTCGGGTCAGTAAAGCCAGTGAGAGCGATCGCCCCCCAATTCCGAAGCTCACTAAAGCGGCTATGGTCGCACCCAGGCCAACTAATCCCGACAGCATTATCCAGTAGTGCCGACGCGCGACATAGATTGAGATCGCCACCAGCATCCCCGCAATGAGCACGCCATTGCGAGAGCCCGTACAAAAAATCGCCGCCATACACAGAGACACCGCCACTATTTCGATAAATCGCTGTAGGCTGATTGTGTGCCTCAGCGGCCTTCTAACTGAAGGCACCGCCAGTTCTTCTGTGGGTTCTTTTGGCAATCCTTCTGCTAGTCCTTTGATGATCAGACCTAGCCCTAAGCCCAACATGATCACCAAATAAGCACTCAGCGCATTCGGATGGCCAAAAACACTGCGGGCTCTGTGCCCAAAATCAGGTTCATAAATTCGAGTGAGCAGCCAATCTGGCAAGGGCAAGGCTTGGATACGAGGAATGATTGCCTCGAACTTACTCGTAAACTCAGCAATTGCCCATACCGTCATCGGCATTGAGGTCAGTAACAGCCACCGAGCCAGCCTCTCCAACTGCACAAAAGGCTGCATTACCAGCGAAGGCACTGTTGCCAACACGCCAAATAGCAAGAAAAAAGGCAAAAAATTAGTGAGCTGCAAAAAGGCTTCACCCCGATTTAACCCAAAGCTAGCGCTGAGCACTAATCCCGCGCTCAGCCAGATAAATCCTCGCTGCGCACACAGTTGGCTAATGCAATCTCCTCGCTGCACCAGCGCCACAATATATAGGTGAACCATCAGCGCTAATCCCGCATAGCTGGTATAGGGCAAAGCCAGCAGCCCAATTAGCCAAAGCTCCTCTTGGCGAGGTCTGTAACGGTGGGCGATCGCCCAAAACTCTCCCTGCCTCAACTCACTCACCCCACACTTTAAGCCTGCCACCCAACCTATCTATAGACCTATCCTTTGACGCTAAAGCAGATATTACCGTCAGTAAGCCCCATCTCCTATCAAAACAACTTTGATGGTTCTAATTAAGATATAGACATCTAGCCACACTGACCAGTTCCTAACGTAGTAAGCATCAAAATTCACCCGTTCTTCATAGCTCACATGATTGCGACCCGACACTTGCCATAGCCCTGTTATTCCCGGCAACACCTGCAAATACAGCCCAAACTTGTCAGCGTAGCGCCACACTTCCTCACGCACAATCGGCCTTGGCCCGACCATACTCATCTCGCCACGCAGCACATTCCAAAGCTGTGGCAATTCATCTAAACTTGTCTTACGCAAAAAACGCCCGATCCAAGTGATTCTGGGATCATTTTTAAGCTTGTGATCTTTTTCCCAACAGCACCTCAGTTCAGGATGCTGAGACAAATACGCCGCTAATACGCTGTCAGCATTAACCACCATCGAGCGAAACTTCCACACCCTAAACATCTTTCCATTACGTCCAATCCGCGCCTGACTGTAAAAAATGGGCCCATCCCAAACCAACAGCGCACTGATCAAAACAATTAGCGGCAAAGATAAAAGCCCAATCAGTACTACTAACCCTTTATCTAAAATCGCTTTGAGCAGCCGAGGCCCCGGTAGTAGCAACTGCTGACGAACTTCTAACCCCAGCATTCCGCCCAAATCTTTAGCATCCACCCACAAGCTAGCCATCCCAAACAAATCAGGAATAATCATCATATGAGGGAACGCTTGGCCATAGCGTTCCAGCGTCTGTGACAGTCGGTAGTGAGCAACCCCTGGCATCGCCACAATCGCATAGGGAATGTTAAACTCTCGGGCCAGCGCTGGCCCCATCGACAAAGCACCCACAACCGGAACACCGGCAATAGCGCTGCGTTTATGGGGATTGTCGTCAAGCAAAGCGACCGGCTTTAGTCCCAAACTAGGCTGATGCTGTAGCGTGCGAACTACCATTTCTCCGGTTTTACCGGCCCCCATAATCAGCACTGGATAGCCCCACCAAGGCTGCCCCGCGCACAGTGCCCGCAGGCTATAGCGACCGAATAGGACAAACGCCAAAGAGAGCGGCCAAGCCATCAAAAAAGCCGCCCTAGAATAAATCGCCACCTCCCGAAATAAAAAGATTGAAGACCCCAATAGTAAGTAGAGTAATGTGGTAGTCAGAGTCAAATGGCGTAGTTCCTCTACCGGACTCATGGCTATTGCCGGATATAGATTGGCCAAACTGTAAGCCAGCACAAACACCAGCGCTACTGGCCATAGCCGCCAATACAAAGACGGATGAAAGCTGCCATCAAACAAGAGTCGCAGCCAGACACTGACGGTGCCTGCTAAGATCAAGCACAAAAAATCGCTGCTTACCAACGTAGCCAGCATCAACCAAGGGCGAGTGGAGACCTGAGAAATTGCTCGCTTAAGGCTAGGAGAAAGCGCACTCGTTAGCGCTGAAGAGGGATGAATGGTCACAGCAGCCTATCTCAATTTCTGTCAGTAAATTCCAATTCCGGTTGCTAGTCGGTTGGCAGACGCTCGTCTTGGCCTACATCTTGCCCCTTATCTGGGCCCATATCTGGTTTGTCTGAAGATAACTCTCGCTGAAACTGCGCCCAAGCATTGTCAACATAGCGTCTGAACTGCAATTGAAACCGCGCAATCGAGAAGGTTTCGGCTTGCACCCTCAACTGACTCGCTTCAAATTGATCCGCACTTGCCTCCAGCTGTTTGACAGACTGTACCAGACTATCGACTGTCTGATGCTCAAAAAGCAAACCCGTGCGCTGATGTAATACGGTTTCGCTCTGACCGCCTTTGGCGTAAGCAATTACAGGTGCACCTGCGGCTTGAGCTTCGATTGGGGTAATGCCGAAGTCTTCTTCTGGAGGAAAAATAAAGCCTCGGCAGCGCTGCATATGATCGGTGACGACGCTATCGGGCTGCTGACCTAGAAAGCAAATATTGGGCTTAGCAAGTTTCATTAAAGATTTGCGACCAGCGCCGTCGCCAATGACAACTAGCGGCAGGTCCAGTTCATTGAAGGCAGCGATCGCTAAATCCACCCGCTTGTACGGCACAAACCGCGACACGACTAAATAAAAATCTGAGCGTGAGCCATCGGCTCGAAACCGTTCAGTATCAACCGGTGGGTAGATAACGTCGGCTGATTGACGATAGGTTTTTTCAATGCGACGCGCTACATAGTAAGAATTTGCCACATAAAGATCTACCCGATGCGCACTGACAAAATCCCATAGCCGCAAGTAGTGCAAGCTCAGGCGAGCGATCGCGCTTTTGAGACCTTGCGTCAATCCCGCTTGCTGTAAGTACTGCGTCTGAAATTCCCAGGCATAGCGCATAGGGGTATGGACATAACTGATATGGAGTTGATCGGGCCGCGTCCGCACCCCTTTGGCAACCGCATGACTGCTTGAAATGATTAAGTCATATCCAGTTAAATCAAACTGTTCGATAGCTAAGGGCATCAGCGGCAGATAATTACGAAAAAACTGCTTAGCAAATGGCAATGTTTGGATAAACGAGGTCGTTACTGGCTTGTGCTGTATAAAGTAGCGCAGAGACTCTGGCAGAAAATCAACCAGACTGTAGAGATCTGCGTGAGGATATACCTGAAGCATTTGCTCTACAACTTTTTCAGAACCTGCGTGAGTCGTTAGCCACTCATGCACAATGGCGATTTTTTTCATGGCAATTGCCCATTAGCAGGATGACATCAACAGGTGCCTCAGTCTATCAGTTTAGCTGGCCAGTGGAATTGACCAGTGGAATTGGCCAGTGGAATCGGCCAGTTGCGGCTGCTATCAAAGCACAATTATTCAAAGTCCGCTAACGTATCCTCGCCTGCGGCTAAACCGTAGCTATACATCAGAGGGTGGATCAGATACCTAAGCTACTGATGAATCCTTCTATGATGGCGCTCTTTCTCACCCAGGATTTATTCTCCCCGCAGACTTCCGGCTCAAGTACACTAGAAGCTCACCTTAAAGAGCTGGTCGCATTGGTATAGGGAATCTTGATTCCAGAGCAGCTTTAAAGTTAGCTTGTGCAGTAGAGCCTGGACGGTATCTAAAGATGACCATGCATTACAAAAGCCTTTTAAACGAGGCGATTAATCTAGAGAAAGAGAAAGATGTCTTTACACTGGCACAGCCTTTTTCGCACGTTGTACTAGATAACTTTTTATCTGCCCAGACGATTGCCAAGATCAGTGATGATTTTCTTGAATACGATGACGACGCTTGGTACACCTACGGCAACGCCATTGAACATAAAAAAGCCTTAAACAACTGGAATATTTTCCCGCCTTCTCTATACGAATTGTTCAGCGCTTTCAACAGTGAGCCATTTTTGGCCGAGCTCCAAACCTTATCTGGCATCTCCAAGCTCTATGCTGATCCTGGTTTGCATGGCGGTGGCCTACATGCCCACAAACGGGGCGGCAAATTGAACGTGCATGTGGATTACTCGCTCCATCCCAAATTAAATCTAGAGCGACGATTGAATCTTTTGATTTATGTCACGCCAAACTGGCAACCCGAATGGGGGGGTGGATTGGAGCTATGGTCACACGACGAAAAAACTCAGCAACCAGCCGAGATCATTAAAACCATCCAGTGCCAGTTCAATCGGGCTGTCATCTTTGATACAGGCTCTAAAAGCTGGCATGGTTTGCCGACAGCTATCGATTGCCCTGACGGCAAGGTGAGACGTTCTCTGGCACTTTATTACTTATCAACGCCTCGTCAGGGCACCAGTACAAGGCAAAGGGCTCTGTTTGTTCCTTCCAAAGCCCAGCAGGGGGATAAGGCCATTGAAGAACTTATTCGTAAACGCTCTGATGTGCAACAGAGTACACAGGTGTATCGGACATGAGGCGCTTCGTCTCGCTTACTGATAGCCGCCGATAGCCTACCGATAGCTAGCCTCGCAGCGATCGCTTGCCAGCTCGATACAAATTGGCCAAAGATTTAGGTACAGACTTTTGGAACGTTTTTTGTAGAGACTTTGGCAATATAGCGGATAGCTTCCGGCGAGCAGACCTAGCGTTTCTCGCTAATCTGGGCGGTTGCGTTGGCAAAGCATCGACATACATAGGCTCCAAATAAGGATGGCTTGGCCGACTATCGCCGCTGTGAGGCAGGGGCTGGGCCGTAAACGATAGGGGATGGCTGTAGTAGTGCACACTGAGCGATCGCAAGGCAACTGTATCAGGGCACTCCAATCCGCCAAGGTGAGCGTAGTGACCGCTAGATGGCTCATCGGTGGTACTCGCTAAAATAACCGTTTTATTGAAGATGGGTGAAATATTCACGCGCTGGCCACGCGATCGCTCAGACCATAACGCTAACTCTCCCCCCCAATCTTCTTGCCAATTGGGATTGAGATAAACCATCATAGTGAGTTGTCGAGGCAGTTTCAGCCTCTGATGCCAGCCATCATCAGAGAGTGTGGGCAACGTACCACCACGAGAAACGGTGTAAATTCCACCCCCTTCAAAATGTGGATCGGGAATGATACCGTCAATGCCGGTAAGGGCTTCTAAAAAAAGACAAAATCGCGCTGAGCATAGATCTAACAAAAATCGCCGAGTCGTTGGGCCAACGGCGTGAGGATCTAAATCATGCTTTTCCCGATTTTGAGCATCCATATGGCGAGAACCTTCATCGAGTAACGTAATGTCCTTGAGTACGGCTTCTAGCAGCTCAGTGTCAAAAAGATTATCAATAACGATATGGGGAAAGGGTGCGGCACTGATAAATTTTGGATGCTGCGCTTGGCTAAATGCCATCAGCCCTTCCATTCCGGCTGTTGAAAGATCGAGGATTTTAATGGCTGGAGCGTCAGTGCATAGCGTCAGCGATGAAGGTGAAGATGACATATGTTTTACTCTCTAGAGGTCTTCGCTGTCAATTTGCGCTGGGTCAATTGCTGGGTCAATTTGCGCTGCATAGATAAAATCGCTCGTACTGGAATTGACCTAAGCTGGTGAATAATCAGGTTCCAAATGTAACCATAGTGAGGAAAAAGGCGAAGCAAAAGAATTTCTGCCTGAATATAGAAAATCCCTTTGCGACTATATTCAGGCGGATTGTCTTCCACACGCAGTTGAGCTGGATAGGGCAACTTGTGGCCAATCACCTGCTCAGGTTTACTTTCATCGTAAAACTTGGCTTGGATGGTGAGCCCTAGTAGTCGATCTAGACACCAGAAGGGCAGGTATTTTATCGGGCCAGCTAACTTGAACCCTTTTAAGACTTCCTGGAGGGCCTCTTGCACCATGGCATTAATCCACACCTTTTTATCAAAGTTTTCGGCATGGGGCCCTAGGTGATCGCGGCGATCGCGCCACAGACAGGCCAGATCAAATTTATTATTTAAAGGCGCAATCGGCACTTCCATCATGCGACCTTCCTCTTCGTAAAGCCGCAGGTTGTGATCGGCTTTACGACAGACTGGTATTGACGTTAGATCTTCTGGCAGGTTTACCCAGGGCTGGTTGAGAGCGACTTCATCGCCATAGGGATATTCTTTTTTAGCCAAACGCATCATCCAGCTATCGGGAAATTGCTGAAAGTATCGCTGCGTCAAGGCCAGCATTTCAGGATTGATATACTCATCACAGTTAATGGTGAGGACATACTTGCCCAAAGCGTTGATCAAGCCGCTGAGCCGCTGAATGATTTCGCCGCGAAGAGGGCTCACCATCTGCCGCAGCCGACTATCTTCACAGGGCTCAGGCCGTACCCCCGGCGGATGTACCAAAATAAACTCAACCTCGCCCTGCACCCTCAATAGGGCTGTTAGCCAATCGGCCGAAAACCCTTCTCGCATAGGCACAACAATAGAAAGAAAGGGCTGAGTCATCAAATCAACATCCCAAAGCAAACTTTTTTAAAACTGTAATCTAGATTTCCCACAGCACAGCAGACACATAAACTAAATTTGAATCCACTCACCTAATTATTGGGTGAACGAACCAGCAACTTATGTCCAGCCTAGTCTCCATACAACTATCAGATTATCGCCTGCTAGGCTTGGTCGGGCAGGGTCAATTTGCCCAAGTTTACAGCGCTATCCATCGCCGCACCGGAAAACTCGTCGCGATCAAAAAAATTCGCCATGCCGCTGCTCAAGCCGATCAAGAAGCCCTCATTCTCGCCCAGATCAGCCGCCCCAATCCCACGCACATCAACCTTGTCAGCGCCCAAGCTATCTTTCACTCCCCCACCGGCTACCAATTTGTTCTGGACTACTGCGAAAGCGGCACCTTGCGATCGCACCTCAACGCCGCGATTCTATCCCGTCTTCCCACTCCGCTCCCACTACTTGAAACCAAATCCCTCATCGCAGATATCCTCCACGGCCTTAGCCATCTCCACCACCAGAGCATCACCCACAACGATCTCAAACCCGAAAACATTCTGCTTACCCTTACCGCCTCACCCGCTCACCCCCCCCTCACCGCCAAAATTGCCGACTTCGGCCACGCTCGCCGCTTTCGGGCTTTCCCGCTTTCCCTCGCCGAAATCGGCTCCCCCACCTACGCTGCTCCCGAGCGCTTCAGTGGCCATTCATCTCCGGCTAGCGATCTCTACGCCGTGGGCATCATGCTCTACGAAATGCTGTTAGGCGATCGCCCCTTTTCCGGCGACCCTGATACCCTTCGCCAAGCCCACCAAACCCAGCCCATTCCACTTCCTCACCCGCTCACCCCTGCTGCTCGTCACCTTCTCACGACCGCTCTTCACAAACAGCCCCATCAGCGATTTGCCAGCGCCGAGGCGATGCTCAGCGCCCTTCATGACCTCAAAGCGGTTTATAGAACAATTAGTCCAATCAGGTTCGAGACGGCTGTGCCTACGATTTGTGTCGCACAAACGCTGGTTCCCTTACCCCTAACCCAATCCACTGAGCCAGTTAGGCAGCTAGTTTCCCGCTCTCAAACTTCTTTCTCTCAAGAGTATCTGAGCACCCTACCAGACAAGCATTCAATACCTAAAGACAGGCCGCATCCGTTGCTCGATATCCTCGCCATTGACAGCCGACATCGGTTACACATACGAACCTCGCTGCGATCGCCCAAAACTTACTTTGAATGCTTTACCCGGAAAGGTCGCTTTATAGGGATGCTCTCGCTCAACTTATTACTCACTCAAATTAGCCTGACAGCCCAGCCCTATCAGCTCATAGCCTTGAGCCAGATCACCGACGTAGCAACCAATACTCACAGTGCCGGCAACCGTCCTAGCAGCACGGTTGTTCTCATTCAGCTCAAACCTTTTCAAATCAAGTATCTACAGCTTCCTATTCAGCCCACTCAAGCCAGTGCCTTGCCTTGGGGCTATGCCATTGCTAATCATCAACAGATTTTGCTCTTGGATAGAGAAGCTACACCCATCGCGCAGCTGCAAGGGTTGCCAAGTGCAATCACCTCCTCACAAAGCTGGAAAGTCGCCACGTTAAGCCCAGACCCGCAGCATAAAACAACCCTCGTCTTGGCCCAAACAAACGCTAATCAAAAGGTATCTAAGCGATTCACGCTCGATCTCAAAAGGCTCGATCTTGACTTTATTTTTTAATTTTTTAACTAACCGCCAATCAATAACCTTAAGGCAGATATTCCACCCGCACATTGAAGTTGTTGTCTTCCAACAATTGCTTACGGGCTCGGGCCTCATCTTCAGTCGGGAATGCCCCTACCTGCATCACCATCCGCCCTTCAAAATTAGTGCGAAACGCATCGGGCACTACCGCTCTAACTTCATCTTGCACAAATGGATCAGATGCCTCGACAAAGACGCGATAGTAAAGCCCTAACGCTTGAGCTCTAGAAAGAAAAGAGCGCCCACCCCCTCCGACAGAATTAGAAGGCGCTAGGAAAGCCGTGTTAGATTCACCACTGCCCACCGGGATACTGGCATTAGGCACCGCCAAACGGTTGACGTTTACAGGCGGGCTATTCATCGGTAGCGGTGAAGGCGCTAGGGGGCGGGCCGCGGGCAGATCGCTAGGTACACTATTATTAGGATCTTGATGATTGAGATCTTGATTTTCTGTCAAAATACGCGGCCGGGGAATATCTCGGGTCAACAATTGAGCGGCTGGGGAGGTACCTGTAGAAAGTCCTGATCGTAGTGCCTGTAGCGCCGCACCCGGTGCCCCATCTGGAATCTGGTTCGAGTCAGCAACGGCGTCTGCTTCTACAGTCGGCTCTAAAGCCAGTTGCTGCTGCACTGCTGCTGCTATCGGCGGCAAATCAGCAATCTCTTCAGAGCGGGGCTGAGATGCCGATAATTGAGGCAAAGCAGTTGAAGCAAGCCGGTTGACTGGCAAGCTCACCAAGGTCGAACTGATTGAAGATCGAACTGACGGATTAGACGAATTGACTGAAGCACTCATGGCTACTGGCCGTTCTGTCAGGGGTGTGATCGCAGCGCCCTCGCCTTTGGCGACCACCACAGCAGATGAAGTATCTGGCAAACTAGCCGTCACTTCCACCACGTCATTACGACGATTGCCCGTTACTTGATTGTCTCTAAAAACAGGTAAAGCACTGCCAATAAGAACCAATCCCGCGTCATTATTTGTCATCCGGTTGCCAATGATTTCAGGCGTCGCCCCGTCCATGACACGCATCGCATCGCCCGTGCTATCAAAAATATTGCTCTGAATGCTAGCGCTCGACACGCCAAAGACAATTACACCGGCCACTTGATTGCCTGAAAAGTAACTACCGTGCACACGAGGCGACCCGTTGGCTACATAAAGGCCCGCTTGACGGCTCCCGACAAAGGCGGTCTCTAAAATGGTTGGACTTGCAGACTCAACCCAAACGCCATAGCCATTGGGGTTAGAAATCGCAATTTGAGCAATACCCGCTCGATCTGCAGCTAAAATAGCGGCATTTTGCTGCGATCGCGTCGAACTCTCAAAATTGCCACCGCCCTCAATAATCGCGGTGCGATCTCGCGATCCCGGTGTTCCCTGAATCGTCACCCCAGATTTGAGCTGCAATGGGAAGATCTCGCCCGTTGCTTGGGTATAGCGCCCCGGTGCCAAGACGATTACAGTATTAGGAGAAGCTATTTCTAACGCCCTCGTCACCGTTCGCAGGGGCTGATTTTCCAAGCCCTGTGCGCCATCATTACCGACATTGGCATCGACAAAGAGGGTCTGATAGCCCGCTGCTGAGCGATCGCTCAAGCCTGCAGCCACGGTTCGGGAGACTTGAGCAATCAAGATTTGGTTCTGGCTGATTTGTCCACGGCTGGGTTGAGATGTCTGAGCTAGCATAGGGATCGCGCTCAGCAGCAGCGTTCCTGCTGTCAGCGTAGCCATTACCGTAGCCTTTAGCGCAGCCGTTGCTAGCACTGACTTGTGTAACATTTGTGTATCCAGCATATCTTCACCCAATCCGCGTCCACTCAGCATAGAGATGTAGCCCCGACCTGATTAAAACCTAATTAATTCAATGAACTCACGAAACTTAGTGCCATGCCATTCCTTGAAGTATTCGACTTCGGGTCGGCTGTTGTCAAGTATTTTCACGCTGTGCTGACAGCCGTCATCAATGCCAGTAGACACATAGCTCTTTGCATAATCTTTCACCAGTTGCTTAGTCAGTCGCTTATCCAAATCATTGATTCAAAAGCAATATAGGATGGTGATAGACCCGGAGATCTGCAGCAAATCTCGGTGGCTAAGTTTCTAGCGCTTGAGCGATGACCTCACACACGTCCCTTCCATCAAACTTTTTACATACAAAGTCTTCCCTCCCTGAATCTCAAAACACTATCAGCGAATCATCAAATCTGCCAGCTCAATTGCTTTCAGAATTTTTTATGCCTTCTCTTACTACATCTCATAGTACGAATGCTCATAGTGCAAAGGCCCACAACACACAGAGCCATAGCGTAGACAGTCGCCACTTAGAAAGTAGTATCTCCAAAGAGCGCGCCCTTTTCCGTATCTTAGATGCCAACTTAGACAGGGCTCGTGAGGGAATGCGCATTCTCGAAGAATGGTGTCGTTTTGGGCTTAATAACGAAACCTTAATGGCTGAATTTAAGGGCTTGCGACAGTCCGTTGCCCGCTGGCACCGCCCAGAATTTCGACTAGCGCGCGATACGCCCGGCGACTTAGGCACCGCCTTAACGCATCCGCAAGAAGCCACCCGCAGCAGCCTGCTTGAAATTCTCCAGGTCAACTTTGCCCGCAGCCAAGAGGCCCTGCGCGTGCTGGAAGAATACGGCAAACTCTACAGCTTAGAAATGGCTGCAGCCTGCAAACAAATGCGCTATCAGCTCTACAGCCTCGATAGCCAAATAGTGAATCCTTTGATGATCGAGGCTTTTATGACCCCTGATGCTCCTTCCTCCTCCTTGCGCTCACAGCTCATGCAGGCGCGTACCTATTTAGTAACCTCGCCAGTGCCCGATTTATTAGGCGTTGTAGAAGCGGCCTTGCAAGGTGGCATTGCCATTGTTCAGTACCGTGAAAAATCAGCCGATGATGCTCAGCGCCTGCATCTTGCTCAACAGCTCAGAGCCCTCTGTCATCGGTACAGGGCTCTTTTTATTGTGAATGATCGAGCTGATATCGCCCTTGCCGCTGAGGCCGATGGCGTGCACTTAGGCCAGCATGATTTACCCATAGAGATCGCGCGAAAAATCTTGGGACCTGACAAAATTGTAGGGCGCTCTACGACCAATCCAGAAGAGCTACAGCGGGCTTTGGCAGAAGGTGCCGATTATATTGGCGTAGGCCCGGTGCATGAAACGCCGACCAAGCCAGGAAAGGCGGCGGCTGGCAATAACTATGTGCGCTACGCGGCTCAATATGCCACCATGCCTTGGTTTGTAATTGGGGGCCTAAATGCCGACAATTTGGCCCCGACCTTAGCGGCTGGGGCTACCCGCGTCGCAGTAGTTCGAGCGCTAATGGCGGCGAATGATCCCACCGCAGTCGCGCGATCGCTCGTTCAGCAAACCCAGCAGGCGCAGCAAAGTGCAAACGCCTATGAATAACGTAACCTCTATCCAGATACAGGTTAACGGAGACTCTCAAACCTGTTTGGCTGGCACGACCCTACCTAATTTTCTTAACCAAATTGGGCTCAATCCCAAACTGGTTGCCGTTGAATACAATGGCGCAATTTTGACCCGCGGTCTCTGGCCGATCACGCAATTGAGTGAGGGCGATCGCCTCGAAATTGTGACCATCGTCGGCGGTGGTTAAATTGCTGGGTTAAGCCGCTAAAGTACGGTAATCCCATCCTTAAGATGGAAGCTCCAACCGCTGCTGCCCTTAAGAAAGACGCTAAAGTAAGAGCAGTTAAATCGAGAATTTAGACGTGGTTGAAAGCATGAAAACTATCTGGGCTCGCGTTTCTCACAAACTCAAGCTCAATGCCTTACTCAAATCCTGCGCTGTCTTCGGACTGGCGCTTCTGCTAATCTTTGCTCAAGCAGATGGCGCAATGGCCGCCCGCGCGGGCGGACGCATCGGCGGCGGTAGCTTCCGAGCGCCTACACGCTCCTACCCCTCGCCAAGTCGAGCACCCGGGCCATCTGGCTATGGGGGTGGTTACGGCGGCGGCTATGGGGGCGGTTACTATCCTGGTGGCGGATTTGGCTTGCCCTTCATTTTGCCGTTCTTCGGCTTTGGGGGCGCAGGCGGTTTGTTTGGCATTTTTATTGCGATCGCAATTGCCAACTTCCTCATCCGCAGCTTCCGCAGTGCTGGTATTGGGGAAGGCGAAGCCGACGCCTACAGCACTAATCCAACCGTATCAGTAGCCCGATTGCAGATAGGGCTACTAGCACAGGCCCGTAGCATCCAAGCAGATCTCAACCGCCTTGCCGAAACCGCCGATACTGGCACCTCTGCAGGACTGAGCAAAGTTTTACAAGAAACCACTTTATCTCTGCTGCGCCACCCCGAATACTGGGCATATGCCGACATCGAATCTGAGAAAACTCGTCTAGCTGCCGCCGAACAAGCTTTTAACCAGCTTGCCATTTCTGAACGCAGCAAATTTACCCGCGAAAGCCTCTCCAACTTCAAGGCTCAGATATCTTTGTCTAAATCTTCCTCAACAACGCTAAACAGCAGTGGTGAACTAGCCGTCTCAATGGCTGGAGAAGAGCCTGGCGAATATATCGTCGCAACAGTGCTGGTAGCTAGCCAAGGCAAACTTTCCTTGCCCACAGTTGCCTCCGTAGACGATGTCCGCAAAGCCATCAACACCATCGGCGCAATTTCCAGCGACCAACTCATGGCCGTAGAAGTGCTCTGGACACCCCAAGTATCTGGTGAAACGCTGACCGCCGACGAACTGATAGCAGAATATCCTAATCTCCAAATTGTTTAGATTGTTGAGACGGTTCTAGACTTCACTCAATCTAAGTTAGGCCCTGAGTTAGGTCTTGGCTATAGCAATCAAGCCAATAACAGTAGCCACTCAATCTAAAGCAAAAGCGGAAGCCCACCAAAGGACTTCCGCTTTTTCGTGATCAAATTCTCTGAATATGATTAAACTTTTCAACAAAAGTGGTTAAATGAACCCGGTTGCCGTTGCCATTAGCACTGTGACTGATAAATAGCTAATAAGCCTTATATATAGAGACAGTAAATGCTGGGATTGCTTACTCGTGTGCTGCTGTGGGCCTCTTTGGGGGCTTTGCTTTGGTACCTACTCGCTCGAATTATTCCTTCAGCCTATTTGACTTGGCTGGGGGGCGCTATTTTGCTCTTTTTGCTAGCGGCTTCTTTCATCGATCCTAACGATGGCACTATTCGCATTATTTGGAGCATTTTGTCTTTTCCCTTAAGCCCATTAGGGGCAACCATTATTCTTTTAGCGTCTGCTTTGAGTGAAGGCATTGGCAAGTCAAGAGGGCAGCTAGTGGCGATCGCCCTCACTATCTTGATCCTTACCAGCATCCCCCTCTTTGCTCAGTGGATAGTCGGCAATGCCGAGCGCTCAGTTAGAAGTGCCTTTGCCAATCGAGCCGAACTCTGTGAAGACGTCTGTCGCATTGATCAAATCCGTGGCGGAGATCTAGGCGAAGCCGCTGCCATTGTAGTGCTAGGTGAAAGCAGCGACATTGATAGAGCTATTAGCCTGGCGAATGAAAACTCTGGAGAAGTGTTTATTAATACAAATCTATCGCCTAGGCTAATTTACGCAGCCAATCTCTATGACCAAGCAGTCAGGACAGGAAGGGCTAATCCCAGCGTTATCGTTACAGCCGGTACAAATCAATCTGATTCCCCTCAGCAAAGAGTCATTCGTGACATTCTGGTGAACAACGGCGTGCCTTCTAGCAATATTCAGATTGAATCTACCGGTCTCAATGTTCGTAGAACAGGTGAAGCAGTAGAAGCGTTTTTGGAAGGGCAGCAAGTAATCGCCCCGCGCGCTACTCGTCGAGTGGAAGGCACCAATAATGATCCCAGAGTCGTGCTTGTCGCCCCAGCTATTTTTATCTCAAGAGCGGCGCTTAGTTTTGAAAGAATAAATCTGCAAGTGATTGCCAAACCCACAGATTTCTACACGGCTCCGGTTCCAACCGGCACCGGCTTGTTAGCGCGGCTTCCCGAACTGCTTCCTAGTGTCGAGGCTCTTCAGCTGACTACTCGATACTGGAACGAGCTACTCACTTCCTTTTACTACTTGCTAAGGGGATGGCTACCAAACTTCAGCTTTGGCTGGAACTCCAGCATCGAGATTTAAGGCGTTATCCTAATAGAAAATCAGTAGCTTAGGTAACATTCTTTCTTCATGGCCAAATTCTCTAGGGCTAGCGTGGCTCAACACCCGCCTTCTAAGCTTGCACGCCTAGCCGCCTATTTAAAGCCGCATTGGCGACAGGTAGGCTTAGGTTTGCTTGCCCTGCTCGTCGTCAATGCGATTGGGGTGACGATTCCGCTCACGATTGGCAAAATTGTCGATCAGCTTACCATCACTTTTTCGCTTACTCAAGTGCTGCGCTCAGTCATCGGTGTCCTCTTTCTCGCCAGCATAATGTGGGTGATTCGGATGGCTTCGCGGATTTTTCTATTTGGCGCAGGCAGGCAGGTTGAGTTTGATCTTAAGCAGCGGATTTTTGAGCATTTACTCACCCTTGAACCTGCCTACTTCGCGCGCAATACCATCGGCGATTTGATCAATCGGGCCACCAGCGATGTTGACAATATTCGGCGACTGCTTGGGTTTGCTGTGCTGAGTATGGCTAATACGCTCTTTGCCTATGTCATGATTGTCCCGGCAATGGTCAATCTAAATGCTAGCGTGGCGTTTTTTTCGTTAGCGGTGTACCCGTTTATGTTTGCAGTGGTGGCCATTTTTGGCGATCGCCTCCGCGCCCAGCAGCTCGACGTTCAAGAAAAAATCTCCCATCTCAGCGATCTCATTCAAGAAGATATGGGCGGCATTTCTCTCGTCAAGATCTATGCCCAAGAAGAAAACGAGCGCCAAGCCTTTACCGATCGCAACCAAGCTCTACTGCAAGCCAATCTAGCGCTAGCCAAAACTCGAAACACCCTATTTCCGCTCTTAGGGGGTTTTGCCAGCCTCAGTTTAGTGATCGCCTTAGGCATCGGCTCTCAGGCAATCATTGCCGGACAGCTTAGTGCGGGCGATTTTGTCGCAATTATTCTTTTTATCCAGCAGCTTGTTTTTCCTACCGCGCTGCTAGGGTTTACGATTACTGCCTATCAGCGCGGTGAAGTCAGCCTAGATCGCATTGAAGCCATTTTCGAGGCCAAGCCTCAAATTAGCAGTGTTTCTGAAGCGATCGCGCTTCCCCATCCAACCGGCCATCTGCAAGCGCGCAATCTCACCTTCACCTATCCCGGCGCACCTCGTCCGGCTTTAGATGGCATTAGCTTCACCATTGAACCCGGTCAGACGGTCGCGGTTGTTGGCCCTATCGGCTCCGGTAAATCTACCTTAGCAATGGCCCTGCCTCGCCTCCTAGAAATCGCACCCGATCAGCTCTTTGTCGATGGTCACGACATTACTCAAATTGGACTCAATGACTTAAGAGCAGCGATCGCCTTTGTTCCTCAAGACAGCTTTCTATTCAGCACCACCATCAGAAACAACGTCCGCTACGGCAACCCCGCCGCCGACCTGATAGACGTAGAGCACGCTGCCAAAGAAGCCCAGATCTACGGTGAGATTCTCAATTTTCCCAACCAATTTAAAACCCTCGTCGGTGAACGCGGCATTACCCTCTCAGGCGGTCAGCGTCAGCGCTCAGCGCTCTCGCGAGCACTCCTGATCGATGCCCCTATTTTGGTCTTAGATGACGCCCTTTCCAGCGTCGATAACCAAACCGCTACGCAGATTTTAGACAATCTATCCAGCGAAACCCAAAGGAAAACCGTGATCTTTGTCTCTCATCAAATGTCAGCAGCAGCAGCGTGCGATCGCGTCCTTGTCATGGACAATGGCCGCATTGCCCAGTTCGGCACCCATTCAGAACTTGTTAGCCAACCCGGCCTTTACCAAACCCTTTGGAACCAGCACAAACTCAAAGAAGTCCTCCAGTAATCTCATCACAACCCCTACCCAATACACGCCTACAAACAAAAGCCCCAGCCTTCATCCAAAGGCCAGGGCTGATTACCAGCAACGGTTGTGCTAATCGGCCCTATCCTAAGTGATCCATCACCGAGAACATCGGCAAGTACATGGCCACCAGAATCGAACCAACCATCCCCCCTAGCACCACAATCATAATCGGCTCCATAATGCTGGTCAGCGCCTTCACCGCCTGCTCTACCTCATCCTCATAAAAGTCCGCCACCTTCATCAGCATCTGATCCAGCTCACCGGTTTCTTCCCCAATATTAATCATCTGAATCGCCATCACCGGAAACACCCCGTGCTCCTCCAAGGCGATACTAATCATTCCACCCGATTGAATCTGCGTTTGCGCCGCATTAATTGCATTGGCAATCACCTGATTGCCCGATGTATCACGCACAATTTCTAACGCCGTCAAAATCGGCACCCCCGAGCGCGACAGCGAGCCAAACGTCCGGCAAAATCTCGCCGTTGCCGACTTTTGCGCCAAATCACCAAACAATGGCATCTTCAAAAAGAAGCCATCCATCGTCACCCGGCCCACTGGCGTTTTGTAATACTGCTTGTACACAAACACAAAGACAGTGATGATGCCGACTAGCCCCAGCGTCAAATACCAAGTTCGCAGCAGCTTACTAACCGCCATCAGAGCCCGTGTAAACAGCGGCAATGGTGCACCCAAATCTTCAAAGATTTCAGCAAAAATCGGCAGCAAAAATATCGTCATCCCCAGAAAAATCGTCACTGCCAAAAAGCCCACCGTCACCGGATAGGCCATCGCTGACTTAATCTGGTTTTGCAGCCGGTTCAAATCTTCCAGCAGTTTCGCCAAGCGGTTCAGCACCTCATCAAGCACCCCGCCGACTTCTCCTGCCTGCACCATACTCACATATAGATTATCAAAGCACTTAGGATACTTCTTCATTGAGTCAGAGAGATTATTACCCTGCTGCACATCGGCGTTAATGCCCATCAAAGCCGCTTTCAGCTTCGCATTAGGACACTGATCGGCCAAAATCCCAATCCCCCGTACTAGCGCCACTCCCGAAGACACCAACGCCGCAAACTGACGCGAAAAGACCGCCTTGTCTTTAACCGTCACCTTCACCATAGATGTTTGGATATCAGCCATGCTGAAGCTCATACCCTTACTTTCTTTAATATCTTGAATATGTACACCTTGCTCTTTAATCAAAGTGCGGGCTTCAGCTTGCGAAGAGGCATCCACTTTTTGACGGACGGGTTTACCCGTTTTACTCCGACCAGTGACAACGTAGGTAGCCATTATTTTTCTCTATATTTCTCTACAGTTGATAACTGAAAGCGCTTCTTACTAGCTTTCGGCTATGATTTTGATGGCGTAGCCACACAGCTTCTATCCATAGCAATAGCAGCGATTCTTCCCAGAGCGCACTGATAAATTTACTCAAATCAATTTGATCGAACAAATCTAATTAAATGAATCTAATTAAATTCATCAGTGACGCTTCAAAACAGAAATGAGCCTGACGTTAACGATTGCTACCCGCTTTAGCAGCGGCTTTAGCCGCATTTGGCGATCCCCCAATCAACCGCTGCAACTCTTCAGGACGGGACGTTTTGGACATTGCCGACTCAAAGCTAATCACCTTGTTTTTATATAGATCCGCCAAAGCCATTTCCAACGTCTGCATAGACAGCCGCCCTCCGGTTTGAATGGCACCATAAATTTGAGCCGTTTTGCCTTCGCGAATCATATTAGAAATACCCGGTGTGACCACCATAATTTCCTGTGCCATCACCCGACCAAATTCACCCGGCTTAGGGTTTGCCTTCGTTACCAAGGTCTGACTTAGCACCGCTACTAAAGAGTTAGAAAGCTGCACCCTCACCTGTTGATGCTGCTCGGGTGGAAACACATCGACAATTCTATCCACCGTTTGCGCCGCCGAGCTAGTGTGCAGCGTACCAAATACCAAGTGCCCCGTTTCTGCGGCCGAAATCGCCAGCGAAATGGTTTCCAAATCGCGCATCTCACCAACAAGAATAACGTCTGGATCTTCTCGTAAAGCGCCTTTCAAGGCATTGGAAAAGCTCTTCGTATCTTCACCCACTTGCCGCTGATGAATCAAGCTCTTAATAGGCTCGTACAAAAATTCAATCGGATCTTCTACCGTCAAAATATGCTCAGCTCTAGTCAAATTGATGTTGTTGATCATTGAAGCGAGCGTTGTGGTTTTACCTGAGCCTGTTGGGCCAGTCACCAATACTAAGCCTCTAGGCTTTTCAGAAAGTTCTGTGACAATCGGGGGTAAGTTCAAAACGTCCAAGCTCGGAATTTTAGAACTTAGTGCCCGCAAACAAGCTGCAAACGTGCCCCTATCTTTATACACGTTGACTCGGAAACGCGCGAGTCCACGAACGCCGTAAGAGCAGTCGAGTTCCCACGTTTGCTCCAATATTTTGCGCTGTGAGTTGTTCAACATACTAAAAATTAGCCGCTGACACTGATCGGCTGTCATGGGCGGATGGTCAGTCGGGGTTAAGTGACCACTAATACGAATGTAAGGCGGTAGTCCAGTTGACAGGTGCAAATCAGAGCCACCGCGCTCAACAACTTCTTCCATTAAGTCTTCAATCATCAATTCCATAGTGCTTTCCTAGGTGTAAGTCTAAATTTAGGTATCCCAAAAAATATTGATCAGGGATGATATAGAGCTGTAAACAGAGACGAGTAGATTCGAGAGCAGGCCGGTTACTCCTTGTAGCGCGGCGTCAAGCAATAAGGACAATCGATCCATTCGTGGTGCATCGTGGCCTCACAATTGCTGCAAGAGAGTACGCTTTTCCGCTTAGCTTTTAGCTCAGCTTCTAGCCCCTTATCAGTAAAGGTCACTCGTTCCACCTCATCTAGAGTGGTATGTCCTGCTTTGACTAGATTTAGGCTGTAAGCCAGTAGCGTGTGCATACCTTCTTCAACAGCCGCTTCTTTAATTTGTTCAGTCGGCGCACCGTCAGAAATCATCTGCTGCAATTTTTCAGTGACTCGCATCACTTCGTATACGCCAACGCGCCCCCTGTAACCGCCGCCTTGGCATTTGCCGCAAAGCTTACCGGCATCTTTCAAAGGGCCGATGTCTTCAGCGGCAACCGTATTGGCTTTATACAAAGTCAACGCAGCGTCGCCAGAAGCAGTCAGGCCATAGCGGGCAAGCTCCTGTGGTGTCGGGGTGTAAGCAATTCGGCACTCGGCGCAAACTCTGCGGACAAGTCTCTGAGCCAATACGCCAATTAAAGAGCTCGAAACCTGAAAGGGCTCAACGCCCATTTCACCCAGTCTAGAAACTGCGCCAGCGGCGTCATTAGTGTGCAGTGTGGTGAGAACCAAGTGCCCCGTTAGAGCGGCTTCGATCGCTGTTTTAGCAGTCTCAGGATCACGGGTTTCACCGACTAGAATGACATCAGGATCTTGCCGCAAAAAGGCTCTTAAAATAGAAGCAAAATTCATGCCTTTCTCTCGAATTACCTGCACTTGAGTAATCCCTGGCAGGGCGTATTCAATCGGGTCTTCAGCCGTACTGATATTGACGCCGGGATCATTGCGCTCTGAGAGTACTGAATACAGCGTTGTGGTTTTACCTGATCCAGTTGGCCCTGTTACTAAGATCAGGCCAAAAGGCTTTTTGGCCATGTCTTGAACGATGTGCAGCGTTTCTTCATCGGTAATCAGCATGCCTAACCCTAGCTGAGTCGATGAGTTATCCAGGATTCGCAGTACGACTTTTTCACCATAGCGGCTAGGCAATGTACTGACTCGAAAGTCTACTTTGCGATCTTGAAAGACACGGCGGATTCTGCCGTCTTGGGGGAGGCGGCGCTCAGCAATGTCTAGCTCAGAAATAATTTTGAAGCGCGCACAGACTGCTGGGATTACTTTCTTAGGCAGCTTGGGAAAAGCTTCTTTCAAAACGCCGTCCTTACGGAAGCGAATTCGCAAAAACTCTTCTTGAGGTTCAATATGGATATCGGAAACGCCTTCTTGGAGCGCTTTGACCAAGATTTTGTTGACTAGGGCAATCACGGGTGCCGCCCCAGCATCTTGCAACGCTGCGCCTAAGTCAGCGTCTTCTTCTCCGGCATCTTCTAAGCCACCTGCGTCTAAATCTAAATCTTCTAGATCTGTTTTAACTTCGACCGCGACTGGTGCCGCTTTCTTTTGAGAAATGCCTTGCTTCTCTTTGGCAACCTGCTCATCTAGGTACTTTGCCATCAGGCGCTGATAATCTTCAACGGTGACGACCATGCGGCGCAGTTGAATCTTTTGCGGCCGTAGAATGCGATTTAAATCATCTTGAGCCTCTAAGTTTTCTGGATCGACCATGGCGATCAGCACAGAGGCACCTTCTTCCCCCGCGCTGGTTCGCGAGAGGGGCACGAGGCGATGTCGTCGGCAGATATCTACTGGAATTAAGCTGCCGATCAGCTCAGTGACTTGAGTATCAGAAATACTTTCGACTTCAGGATCTAAAGATTCAATGCCGTAGAGAATTTTGAGTTCAAAGAGTTGCTGTTTTTTGTACTGGCGTAGCAGCTCTGGAGAGAGTTCTTTGCCAGTCATCGACTCTAAAACGTCAGTTAGTGTCCGGCCGGTTTTGCGACTTTCGACCAATGCTTGCTGCATTTGGCTGCCGTCTACGAAGCCTGCTTGAATCAGCTTGCTGCTAAAAGGTGAAAAGCTCTTTTGTAGAACGAGTGCTTTTCGCGCGGATGAGGTATTTGCCATGGTCGATGCGAAAAAATCTGATTTGATTGTGCCCATAAAGCTCAAACCATACCCAGCGCAGTGTCTGTGCTAGTACCTAAATTACAAGCGATGAGTTCCTGGCTCACAGCCCACAATTTAGGCTCAGTCAAAAGGTCGCTCAAAAGGATTGATCGGAAAACCCGTTACGGGAAACCGCTCCTCAAGTGCAGCACCAGCTCTTAAGATAGACAGGGTAGTTAGGCTCAGGTAGTATTTGTCTAGCTAGGCTTGATCTGCTGCTGGCTCAGGTAAATGTGACCATGAGGTAGGCGATCAAGCTGGCTTGTACAAGCGCTTTGTGATGAGCTGTCGGCAGTAGAGAGTTTTTAAAGTGATGACAGACGCAGACAATAGTAACGATCAGCACAGTACCGATGGTGAAACGCCAGTCAGTGAGGAAGGCATTGAAGAGCTTCGTTTGGAGGATGCTTCGACTGAAATAGATTTGGAAGCGCTAGAGACAGAGACCAAAGCACAAGATCAGGATGCAGAAAAGAGTCTTGAGGATGGTTTAGACTCTTTTCCAGATGATATTTCGGCGGAAGATGCGTTTGCAGCCGAAGCCGGGGCTCGAGTTGCGCTTCAGCAGCAGGTAGATAGCTTGACCATGCAGTTAGAAGATCGGACGGGTCAGTTTACTCGGCTGACGGCTGATTTTGATAATTTTCGTAAGCGCACGACAACTGAGCGAGAGAATTTAGAGGTTCAAGTTAAGTGTAATACCATTACTAGCTTGCTGGAAGTGGTGGATAATTTTGAGCGAGCGCGATCGCACATCAAACCCCAAAACGACGGCGAAATGGCCATCCACAAAAGCTATCAGGGCGTCTATAAGCAGCTTGTTGAAGCGCTCAAAAAGTTAGGGGTATCGCCAATGCGCTGTGAAGGGCAAGAGTTTGATCCTAATTTGCACGAAGCGGTGATGCGTGAGCCGACGGATCAGTATCCGGAAGGAACTGTTATTGATGAGTTTGTCCGTGGGTATGTTTTAGGAGAGCGTGTCTTACGTCACGCTATGGTCAAAGTCGCTACGCCGCTGGATTCTTCTGCTGAGAACAGTGAATCGTTATCTGAGTCTTAGTACTTTTCGAATACCTGATATTTTAGACTCGTAGCAATAGGGGCTGAAATTATCAAGTACTGGTCACTAGGTATGAGTAGATGACGATGAGGGTAGTGGAAAGGCTGTAGGCTGCGCGTAATTAGCGATCGCCCTTCACAATTGCACTATCCAAACGGATTATGGGAAAAGTCATCGGTATCGATCTTGGGACTACAAATAGCTGTGTCGCTGTATTAGAAGGCGGTAAGCCAGTGGTCATTCCGAATACAGAAGGCGGGCGAACGACCCCGAGCATCGTTGGCTTTGCCAAAGGGGGTGAGCGGTTGGTTGGCCAGTTGGCCAAGCGGCAAGCGGTGACAAATGCTGAGAATACAGTACACAGCATTAAGCGCTTTATTGGCCGCCGCTGGGATGACACGACAGCAGAGCGATCGCGTGTGCCTTACAAATGTACTCGCGGCAAGGACGATACCGTCGAGGTCATGATTAGAGCGAAAAGCTTTACGCCTCAAGAAATTTCAGCGATGACGCTTCAGAAGCTCAAAAACGACGCTGAAGCATATTTAGGAGAATCAGTGTCTCAAGCGGCGATTACCGTGCCCGCTTACTTTACCGATGCGCAAAGGCAAGCGACCAAAGACGCTGGCACAATTGCGGGCTTGGAGGTGCTGAGAATTATTAATGAGCCTACAGCAGCGGCGCTCTCTTATGGATTAGATAAGCAAGATCAAGATCAGACGGTACTGGTATTTGACTTAGGCGGCGGCACGTTTGATGTCTCAATTTTGCAGCTAGGCGATGGCGTTTTTGAAGTCAAGGCCACCTCTGGTAACAACCATTTGGGCGGCGATGATTTTGATAACTGCATTGTGAACTGGATGACGGAAGCCTTCAAGAAGGGAGAAGGCATGGATTTGACCAATGATCGAATGGCCCTTCAGCGGATTCGAGAGGCGGCTGAAAAGGCCAAAGTTGAGCTGTCGAGCATGACTAAAACCTCCGTGAATCTGCCTTTTATTGCTGCTGATCAAACCGGGCCGAAGCATTTGGAGATGATGCTATCGCGATCACAGTTTGAAGAGCTAGCCGCCACGCTGATAAAAGATACGTTAGAACCGGTGAAGCAGGCGCTTAAAGACGCTGAGCTAACGGTCGATGACATTAACAAAATTTTGCTAGTCGGCGGCTCCACTCGGATTCCGGCGGTGCAGGCAGCGATTACTCAGTTTTTTAAGGGGCAAGTGCCGGATCGCTCGATTAACCCGGATGAATCGGTCGCGTTAGGAGCCTCTATTCAAGCAGGGGTATTGGGCGGCGAGGTCAAAGATTTACTGCTGCTAGATGTGACGCCGCTCTCGATGGGCATTGAGACCCTAGGCGAAGTATTTACCAAAATTATTGAGCGCAACACCACGATTCCAACAAGCAAAACGCAGATTTTTTCGACCGCGACCGATGGCCAAACGTCTGTCGAAGTCCACGCTTTGCAAGGCGAACGCGCCATGTCTCGCGACAACAAAAGCCTGGGCCGATTTGAGCTGACGGGGATTCCGCCTGCGCCCAGAGGCGTTCCTCAAATTGAGGTGTCGTTTGAAATTGATGCTAACGGTATTTTGCAAGTAGCCGCTAAAGATCGAGGCACTCACCGAGAGCAAAGCATCAAAATCACCAATAGAGGCGGCTTATCTTCGGCTGATATTGCTCGAATGCGCGAAGAAGCTGATATGTATGCGGGTGAAGACGAGCAGCGCAAGGTCGTTGCAGAACTGCAAAATCGGGCTGATGCCCTCTTTTATACCTATGAATCGACGCTGCGAGACAGTGCAGAAACCATTTCTGAGGAATTAAAGGCTCAAGCAGAGGCTCAAGCGGAGGCATTGAGAGCCGCGATTGCCGATAAAAGCACTCAAGCAAGTGAGCTATCGCAAAAGCTAGATACTTTGCAGCAGACTATTTTCGATATTGGCGCGGGAATTTATCGTCAGGTGGGTGAAGGACACGACAACCTGAATGACGACAATCAGATGCCCGGAGCCAATATGGCTCCACCCACACCGGCTGCTGAGCCTGCACCAGCTGCTGAGCCTGCGCCCGTCACTAGCCGAGCGCCTGAACCAAAGCCTGCGCCCGCCTTCGCGGAGCCAGTACTGGCCGCATCCGTTCCGACGGCAGTAGCCCCGACACCCATAGCTTTTCGCGCTGCTGAAGAAGAGTTTGACATTGACTCTACAGTCGCTGCCAACTATGAAGCAATCGAATAATCGAAGAAAAGCTGAGTAAAATCTATCCAGCGACGAGCTAAAAGTGCGGCTATCCGTCTATTCTTTGACTTGTTTTGAACGGTATAAATGGTACTAGCGCACTCTAACAGGTGGCGCTTCACCAGTGGCGGTTACTATACAATGATTCAATGCTTGTTGATTTGTGACCAGCTAGTTCTTTTTAGCGACTGACGTTTTATGGCCCGTGATTACTATGAGACTTTAGGTGTCTCGCGCAACGCTGAGCAAGATGAAATTAAGCGTGCTTATCGTAAATTGGCGCGCAAGTATCACCCTGACGTCAATAAAGACGAAGGTGC
>JBGTNW010000037.1:0-6249 GCA_041742865.1 Phormidesmis sp. | reverse complement strand
TTGCCGCGCGATCGCACATTCGCCAGCAAATTCTCACGCACCAGCGTCTCACAGACTCTCAGCGCCACTCCACAGACAAAAGGATTGCCACCAAACGTACTGCCATGCTCACCCGGCTGAAACACATCGCAATGGCTTCTTGCCAAAACCGCCCCAATCGGAATTCCGCCGCCCAAGCCCTTCGCCGAAGTAAAAATATCAGGCTCTACTCCCACCGTCTGGTAGCCCCACAGATTGCCGCTACGGCCCATGCCTATCTGCACCTCATCGAGAATCAGCAAAATGCCCGTCTGATCACAAAGCTGACGGACTTGCTTGAAATAAACCGGATTGCCGGGGCAAACGCCCCCTTCTCCTTGCATGGGTTCCAACAAAATCGCGGCGACTTGGCGCTGATCGGCATCTAGCGCGGCGATCGCGGTTTTCAACGACTCAATGTCGTTGTAAGGCACATAGTGAAATCCCGGCATCAGCGGATTAAAGTTTTTCTGATACTTTGGCTGACCCGTCGCCGTCACCGTCGCCAATGTTCTGCCGTGAAAGCTCGCGTGCGCGGTGATGATAACAGGCGCTTCTATACCCAGCTCAGTATGACCGTACTTGCGCGCCAGTTTAATCGCGCCTTCATTCGCTTCAGCCCCGGAATTGCAGAAAAAGGCTCGATCCGCACAAGAATTCGCCGTCAGCCACTCAGCTAGCGCCCCTTGCTCAGGAATGTAATACAAATTTGAAACATGGTGCAGCTTCTTAATTTGCGCTGTCACCGCCGCTATCATCTGGGGGTGGGCATGGCCCAGCGCACAAGTCGCAATTCCCGCCACAAAATCCAAATACTCACGTCCATTAGAGTCCCATACCCGACAGCCTTCACCGCGCTCTAGCGCAATTGGGAAGCGGCCATAGGTCGCCATCACATGCTGATCAAATACCGCTGGCTGAAACGCTGCCGCAACCGGCTCAACAGCTGCTTGCGAACTGGCCAAAGCGGAGCTATCTGGCGGTGCATCAGACAATAGAGTTGAAGAGGCCATAGAAATTTAGAGGGATTAAAGAAATGATTTTCTCAGGCAAAGCCTTACAGCTAGGAGCCAATTATTTGCGATGACGCCTACGCTTAATCCTAGCGCTCGTTCAATCAATTTCTGTCATTAATCCCTGTCATTAGCTCTAAGAATTGACCTTACAGGCATCGCCGCCAAAATAAATAGGCCAGTTCTATAAGCAGAACTGGCCTATGGAGCCTTTAATTAGCATTGGACTGGATGGCTGACCTTAAAGAAGGTGCTTATCCGCAGACTCGCCCTATCAAATGGTCAGCCGGATACTCATTTGCGATTTGAACAGCAAAGGTCAAAGATTGCGCTTCACCTGCTAGGGAGATCTCTAAGCCATAAGTCTTGCTGGCAGTGGGCTGAGTCCACACGATGTCGAGCCTACCAGGGGCAGAGCGTCGCGATCGCTTCTCCATATCGCCATCCCATGACCTCAGATCTCCGCCATCTGGCAGCACAGCCGCAATTGTCAACTGGCTGGCCAATTCTCTGGCCAGAGAATTAGCCTGAGGGTTGGCCTGAGAATGACTCAACTGGTAGCTAGCTGTTAGCTCCAGCACCCCGCGCGGCGTAATCCAGCGGGTTTTTTCAGCAGGCTGCTGCTCTCCCACACAAAGAGTTAGAGCCCCCAAAATTTCTCTAGCCGCCATCATCGAGAGGGCAATTTGCTGAGCAGGCAGGGCTGAGTCATAGCCCCCGGCAACATTCACCAGCTCTTGCGCAACCGCATCTTGAGTGGCTTGATCTGAACGGTAGGCAGGCACCAATACCATATTAGCGATCGGCTCCAGCAGATCGGCTTGTGCTGGAAACAGCGCTTCGACCGCACGCACTAGCTGCACCCCTTGCTTCATCGGTGAGCAGGCTATTGCCTGACACCGCTCAAACAGGCAATTCAAAAGGCTCTCAGGCAAAAGCCCCGATACTTTCAGCTGACTTACGTGAGCATTCCAAAGCGAGGGCACTGCCGTAACCGTCGCAAAATCATTGACCTCGACCGGATATTCACCGACTTCTGACTCCCAAGGAAACAAGGGAGGATTTTTTTCATACTCTAGAAGAAGACGTTGCTTCAACAGCGCTTCAAAACGTTCTTGCACAGCGTGGATTTCTCCGAAGTGATACGACTGAGCCGTCTGAGAAACTATGTCCTGTCGGAACATATCTCTCGAAGCCTCCGAAAACCTAGCGCTAAAGACCTCAGGAGGCAGCGCGTCAGCAGATGTAGATGGATCAGCAGACAGTTCGATAGAGCTGACTTCAGACCCTGGTTGGTAGGTGGGCTTCATAGACGTTGCATCAGACCCGACTTCGAGTGGACTTACTTCTGGGAGGGATTCCTCTAAATTGGCTTCCAATGTAGACCCATTTCCTGATGGTATAGAAAGTGTCGGGTCGCTCTCGGCAAGAAGCCACAAAAGCAAGCTACGAATGTTATCTGAGTCATTATTCATAGGCCGCTATCTCAGTCCGGACGAATCTAGGTACTCAGACAAATATTAAAGTACATGTAAAGGTTCTCACTCAGTATTGCGCATTTCCCATGCTTGCTCCAGCAGCCTAGCCCATTGTTTTCGCAGTTGAGTCGCGGTGAGATTGAGCTTTTTTGAGAGCTCTAAATCGCTGAGCCCAGTTTGCTTGAGGTCAATGAGCGTGGCTTGATGCGGGTTGATTTTGCTGCGCAAAGATGCCCACTGCTGAGGCGTGAGTCCTAAGTTTCTGCCTAATTCTGCCCCAAGCCACTCGTGAACTAGCTCCCAGTTGTGAGCAAACGAAAATCTTAGCAGATGGTATTTAAACCGCTGCTGTAAATAATCGCGTTCTCTAGGCGTGATCGCTAAGATAGCTTCTATCTCGGCGGTAGGCAGATCCATTAGCCGCAGGCTGAAATAGTCGGCGCACTGCTTCTGGTCTTTTTCGACTAGATAGGCTAAAAGCTGCTCAATAACTCGCTCGCGCACGGTGCCTTCCTCGTCACTCGCCTCATCATCATGGGTTAATTCCCCTCTTAAGCGGTGAATGGGCATAGTACTGGGCTGCTGATCGTTCTCGCCACCTTCAATCACCTGCTGAATATCAATGGCGGTTTCCGGCGGCTGCTGCCTAGAAAATGTTTGAGTGCGCAAAATGATCAGCTGCTGAGAGCGCCCGCGTGAAAGTGGGATCCGGCGCTTGGCATAGCGCTCTGTAAAGGCCAAATATTCAGCGAGTTCTAAAGCAGATCGGGGCCTATAATCAGCGGCGGTGCTGTTTTCACGGCGGAAGGCATTGATGCTTTCAACATAAAAATTTTGCAAAAAATCTTCAATCAGTGACAGCTTCGCCTGATAGCTAGGCTGCATTTGAGGCGGGCTCATGTACCGGTAAATGATTGCACTGAGGCTGCTATGAAGCTCTAATCGGCCTCTATTAGAGCCTAATTCGACATATTTTCGGCACTGTTTGAGCCGTACATCGGCTAGATCACTAGCCCATTCTTCAATATTGCCAGTCGCTTGAATGCGCTGACTTTCGCGGCAGATGCGCTGCACTTCATCGGCGATGCGGCCTGCTACTTCGCGGCAGTTGCGCCCTGAAGCCTGCGTAAACTGCTCAAGTTCTTGATACAGCCGATCAAAAAGCGTTTCCACAACTGATGACACTAAATTCCCTGATAGTTAAATTGCCAAAGCGGGACTGAATTTCTCGATTAGCAGGCACTAATACTGAGCATAGACAAATCCGTTCAGGTTCTAAACAGTTCTGATGGGAGGTTCACAGAAGTATTAAAGTTGATGGGTACAATTCTTGTACTTTTATCTATGGATATTGAACAGCAACTTCAAGATTTAATTGATGATGCGCCGCCAGAAGCGGATCTCAAGCAGGCGATTAAGACGGTTTCGCCGGTGATTGTAGCGATCGCCCAGCAGCTAAAGCACGCGGAATACTACATTTTGCAATCGGTCAACCAGCAGTGGTTACAGGCGACAGTGGCGCACAAAGATCAGCCAAATCAGCCAAAACGGGTGATCTATGCCTATCCTTCACTCGCTGCCGCTGCCGGCGACAAGCTGGCCAAAAGTAGCCCAGGGTTGATGGCATTGCCCGTGCCGGTAGCTCGGCTTTTGTTCCAGTTGCCAGCCATTGAGCCGGTAGATAGTCTGATCTTTTTAGAAAGCATGACTCGCGATCAGGCCATAGAAGTGCGACGCAGCGATCTCAAGATTCTATTTCAGAGCCAACTGACCCACAATATGAAGCCGCGAGTGCCGCCTGATGTGGCATGAAGGGCATGAGGTTGAAGGATTTGCTGACGCGATCACGCTGAGAAAGTTGGAGAAAGCCGGATAAAATCTATCAATATGCAGGAATCGGAGCAGGCTATGGCTATGGTAATATTAGTGAATATGAGTGACAAGGATTTTTAAAAATGTCAGCCGCACAGGTAACTGATTCGACATTTAAGCAAGAAGTTTTAGAAAGCGAAGCTCCTGTTTTGGTAGATTTTTGGGCCCCTTGGTGTGGGCCTTGCCGGATGGTTGCACCCGTCGTAGAAGAAATTGCAGAGCAGTACGACGGGCAAGTCAAGGTCGTTAAGGTCAATACGGACGAAAACCCCAGTGTAGCTAGCCAGTATGGAATTCGCAGCATTCCGACTTTGATGATTTTCAAGGGCGGCCAGAGAGTCGATATGGTTGTAGGCGCTGTCCCGAAGACCACGCTAGCTAATACGCTAGAAAAGTATCTTTAGGCAGTTGAGCTCTTTAGAGTGCTTTCTATGAGTATTTTTCTGCGTTAGTAATTCTTTTTATGTAATTAGAAATAACTAGAGTCTCTATAAATATAGAGAGATAGAGAGAAAAAATAGAGAATCATAGGCAGCACAGAAATAAAGCACAGGAGTTCAACAATTTCTATATCGATAATTTTTACAAAAGATGACTAGATTAGAAAAGGAGGGCTATGGCGATCGCTATAACCCTCCTTTTTTGTCTTAACTTTTCAGGCTTAATTTCAGTCTTAAGTTGGTTTAACTTTAAAACCGGCCCAAAAATACGCGGCATTAAAAACCGAGTTGAAAAAACTTAGTCACACAAGCGATATAGCGACTAAGCACTTCAAGCTTAAAATAGTGCCCGACCCAATTTTTATTGCCCCTATCTTCACAGATACTATGGATGCTTCCCCTTTAAATAGCCCAGCCCCAAACCCAGAACCAAGCAGCCGTTCAAATGGCTATCAGACAAGACGCCCTAGCACAAATCAACTGCGCTCGGACGTTATACAGGTCTTGGAAAAGCTGCCTAGCTTGGAAAATGGGGAGCTGATGGAGCAGATTTTTGAGACGCTCGTGCGGATGGCGAATCAAGAAGCTGAGCGGCTCGATTGGAAGATTTTGAGCCACTCGCTGTTGGATATGGAAGAGGGCTTTAAGTCATTTTTTCCGCATCGTCACATTCGTAAAATCAGCATTTTTGGCTCAGCCCGGATCGCTCATCACCAGCCGGAATATCAGATGGCGGCTGAATTTGCCCGCCGGGTGGTGCAGGAAGGCTTTATGGTGATGACCGGGGCAGGCGGCGGCATTATGCAGGCGGGCAATGAAGGCGCAGGGCGCGATCGCTCTTTTGGCCTGAATATTCAGCTGCCCTTTGAGCAAGGGGCTAATCCGGTGATGAGCGGTGACTCGAAGCTGGTGGACTTTAAGTACTTTTTTACCCGTAAGCTGTTTTTCTTAAAAGAGAGTGATGCGATCGCGCTTTTCCCAGGCGGCTTTGGCACCCAAGACGAAGCCTTTGAAGCCCTGACGCTGATTCAAACGGGTAAAGCTGCCCCGCTGCCTTTGGTCTTAATTGATCGCCCCGGCGGCGACTATTGGAAAAGCTGGGACTACTACGTGCGCAACCGTTTGCTCGATCAAGGATTAATTAGCCCGGATGACACGAGCCTGTATCATCTCACCGATAGCTTAGACGGCGCCCTCGCCTACATTGAGAGCTTTTATCGGCTGTATCACTCTATCCGCTATGTAGACGATCAGCTCGTGATTCGGCTTAAAGCGCCTTTATCTCCTGGCAGCATTGATCAGCTTAATGAAAACTTTGCTGACATTGTGAGCAAGGGCCAAATTCGAGAAGTCTCGGCTTTTCCGATAGAGCGCGGTCATGAGACAGAATCGCTGCCTCGACTCGCTTTGCACTTTAACCAAAGAGAC
>JBGTNW010000036.1:0-1609 GCA_041742865.1 Phormidesmis sp. | reverse complement strand
CTTATCTAACCAGACAAAATGCTCTGCCCACTTCTGTTTACGGGGATTAAAAATGGGAACGACGTCCTGAGTCTTTGGATCAAAACCAGCTACAAAATTGTAGCGCCTCTCATTACACCGACGGCAGGCAAGCGCAAGATTATCAAATTCATCAGAGCCACCCAGGGATTTGGGAATAACGTGGTCAACGGTAAACCGATTGGCACTCAACCGTTCTGGAGAATGGCAATATTCACACACATACCCGGCTCGCTCTCGAATGGCCTGCTTGGATTAGTCATGGATGGGCATTTTGAGCAGCCAGCATCGCGTTGATATGAGTAAAAATGCGGTCTAACTCCGCGATCGCATCCAACTCAGAGATTTCATCAGGAGTGATTTGAGTAGCTTTTTTCTTTTCTAGCAAGCTTTCCATTCGCAATTGAAGCGCTTCGCCGAATTTAAATAAATTCCAGTTACCAACTTTTTCAAGCTGAATTTCATGAATTAGAGAAGATGGCTGATTAAGCGTTGTAACCATTTGACCTCGATTGCATTAAATTTTTGCAAACCAAACTGTATCAACTTCCACTGACTCAATCATCGTGATCTTGATACCAAGCTCTAGCTCTTTCAAGCGTTATGAATTCTGCAAAAGCCCGTATTTTTTTAAATAGGTACGGCTCCACCCAAGACGGTACTCAACTTGGCTTTGCGAGGTACTACCCGGTGGGATTTCAAGCACTTTATCCGGCAAATTAAGAATCTGTGCTACTCGGTCGTAAATCTCCTTTGTTGTACCAGATCCACCCAGAATTTGTAGAGCCTGAACTGTGGGTATCAGCATTGAATCAAATGTCGGAGGTGAGGAAGGAGATCGCTTCATACAAATGAGTCAGTCTACAGAAATGCTGCTTTATCAAATATTAAGTCCCTACTCAAGATGTGTAGACATTCTGCGCTCTCTCGATACGTTCGTTTGGCTGACAACCTAGGTGCACAGTTTTAACCCTGAAGCAAAAGCTAGCTAACCGTTAGATCAAGCGCGCTAGCTTTTGGCGTCGATGAGGGCTGAACGAGCCATTGAGGCGATCGCTTGATCCGTCGCCTTAGGCAATTGATAATACCGGCCCCCGGCCACCTTCGCCAGCTCTTTTCCAAACCCCGTAGAAACAAACTTACGCTCAGTATCAATAATTAAAAGCTGATAGCCCGTGGCTCGAATGCTGCCCGCAATCTCCAACAGCTCGGCTTTAATATCCGGTTTTTCATTGGCGTCATCTGGCTCATCGCCCAAAGAGCGCGCCAAAGGCACATTGCCGCGCCCATCCGTAATCGCCACAATCACCACACTGCCAACATCGCCAGATTTTTGGGCATTGCTGCCGACTCGAACTGCCTGCATCAGCCCATGCGCTAAGGGCGATCCGCCCCCACAGGCCATGGTTTCGAGCCGTCGCTTGGCGGCTGTAATCGAGCGCGTGGGCGGCAGCAGCACATCGGCCTGCTCCCCGCGAAACGGAATCAGCGCCACCTGATCGCGGTTTTGATAGGCATCGGTAAGCAAACTCAGCACCGCCCCTTTGGCATTTTGCATCCGGTTCAAAGCCATCGAGCCCGACGCATCCAC
>JBGTNW010000035.1:0-2722 GCA_041742865.1 Phormidesmis sp. | reverse complement strand
CAGCCTTGACCGGGTAATCTTGACGTAAGCCTGAAGATAGCCTAGTGATTTTAGTCTAAGATTGAGTGAGTAAAGCAACATAGGCGTTGTTTAACTATATTAAAGGTTACTTTAATATCTTTACTTTAGCAACAAAAGTGTTTCTAAAGTATTGTGAACTCAGTCTTGCCAATTGAACCTTTTGGCTAAACCGCAATGACTCCTCGATCTACAATGCCTCAGCCCGCGAGTGCTCAACCTACGATGCCTCAGTCCGCAGTTTCTCAGCCTGCGATTTCTCAGCAGACATCGATTACTAAGGAAGATATTTTACGCTTTTTGCTGAAGCGGGGTACGGCGAATGCAGGGGCGATCGCGCAGCATTTAGACGTCACGCCACAGGCGATTCGCCGCCATCTTAAGAACCTGGAGGCGAGTGAGCTGATTGAGCATGAGACGAGTCAAGAGGGCATTGGTCGGCCCAACCATGTGTATCAGCTCAGTCGTAAAGGGCGAGAGCATTTTCCGGCGCAGTACGATCAGTTTGCGCTGTCGCTGCTCAATACGGTGGCGGATACGCTGGGGCCGGAGCAGGTGAGTAAGCTGCTGAAGCAGCAATGGCAAAAAAAGGCGAAGGAATATCGTGAAAAGCTGGGCAATGCCCCCTTAAAAGAGAGAATGCAGGTGCTGGTAAAGCTGCGGCAGGCAGAAGGCTATATGGCGGAGTGCCATCCGGCAGAAGAGGCGGCGGAGCCATCCGCGTTTGTGATTGCGGAGTATAACTGTGCGATCGCACACATTGCCGAATCGTATCCAACGGTGTGTGGGCATGAGCTGGCGATGTTTGCGATCGCCTTACCTGACTGCTCGGTAGAGCGGACGCACTGGCTGGTAAATGGAGAGCATCAGTGCGGGTATTTGGTGAAGCCCAAAGCAGACAAACGCGCCTAGCTAATGCCTTAGCGTTCGGCTTTCTCAGCCTTTCATCTTCAAAACGTTCATCCGCCGACTGTCATCTAGGATGCTGACTTCTATTTATGTCTATACAGTTTTTGACGCCCGAAGAATCTGCTGCGGTCGATGCAGCGCTGCTGACTTCACCCGAGAAGTTTTTGACTCGGCTGACGCTTTCGACCGCTAAGCTGCTGGGCTACATTGCCAAAGACCTAAACACGACAGTCGAAGCGCTGACGAATGAACAAATTATTGCTTGGTTTGAGGCGGACTCTAAGCGCAAGCAAACGGAAGGGGTGCAGGCTTCGGTGCTGAACTGGGACGCCAAGGATTTGACGGATGTGCAGCAAGTGCAATAAGCGTTTTTGCTTAGGGAGTCGCAAAATAATAGCGTACCGTTATTCCCCTGCTCCCAGACTTGGGAGCAGGGGCTAGGGGATGAGGGCGTCGGTACATGATTTACGCGCAACTCCCTAAGCATTTTCGCTTGGGCTAGCCTGCTGATTTTTTCAAAGAACAGTTACAGAAAAAGAGGTCTTTGAAAAAAGAGATTAGAGAACCTTAAGCGCCACTCATCGCTTGGCCTGCTAGCCAGCCCGTTGTCCAAGCGCTTTGAAAATTGAATCCGCCAGTGACGCCATCGATATCCATCAGCTCTCCGGCCAGATACAATCCCTCACATTGACGGCTCTTCATTGTTTTAAAGTCAATTTCTTTGAGGCGAACGCCCCCACAGGTGACGAATTCATCTTTGAAGGTGCCTTTGCCGGTGATGGCATAGATCCCTTGGGCCAGCGCTTGCACCAGTTGATTGATCTGTTTTTTGGAGATATTTGCCCAGGTGAGCGTAGGTTCAATCGCTGTGCGGCTGAGCAGGTATTGCCAGAGGCGTTTGGAAAGGGGCGAAAAAGGGCTGTAGGTGGCGATCGCTCGTTTACTTGTTTCAGCTTTTGCCTGCTGCAAGACTGTTTCTATTTGCGATTGACTCAGCGTGGGCAGCCAGTTCACGACTAGATCCGCTTGATAGCCCCGCTCATGCAGGAGCCGAGCACCCCAGGCCGACAATTTCAGCACCGCTGGCCCACTAAATCCCCAGTGAGTAATCAGCAGCGGCCCGGTTTGCACCAAGCCATTTTGGCTAGAGGCTTTGAGATTGTTTGTCTTTAAGCTTACGGTGACTGAGGTGACGGCGACGCCGCTGAGGTCGTGTAGCTGCCGATCAGCGACGTTAAACGTAAAAAGAGACGGCACAGCGGGCTCTACGGTATGGCCGAGAGATTTGGCAAGGCGATGGCCCACGGGGCTGCTGCCAGTGGCGAGCAGGAGGCGATCGCACCGCACATACCCTGGTTGCGCCCGAATCTGAAGCTGAAATTCTGCCTGAGAGCTGCCTTCGTGAGGGGGCAGATGCTCAATGCCGGTGATGGGTGATCGCGTCTTAATTTTCACGCCTGCCTGCCGCGCGGCTTGAGTCAGGCAATCGATAATGGTGGCCGAATCATCGGTCACTGGAAACATGCGGCCATCGGCTTCTACTTTTAAGGGCACTCCGCGCGCTGCAAACCAAGCTACGGTATCTCGTGGCTGAAATCGGCTAAAAGCTCCCCGTAAAGCTTTGCCGCCTCTGGGATAGTTTTGAATGAGCTGCGCGGGTTCAAAGCAGTGGTGCGTGACGTTGCAGCGACCGCCGCCAGAGATGCGAACTTTGGCCAGAGGTTCGGGGCCTGCTTCGTAGAGGGTGACTTGAGCGGCGGGGTGGGTGATGGCAGCGGCGATCGCCCCAAAAAAA
>JBGTNW010000034.1:0-23524 GCA_041742865.1 Phormidesmis sp. | reverse complement strand
CGCTAATGCCTCCGCCATCCAGCGTGGCTGCATTGCCTTCAAATCGTGTGCTAGCAAAGAGGCTCATGCCATCCGTATCGGTGACTAGCGTGCCGACAATTTGCGCGATCGCCCGGCCCTCCAAGAACAAACCTGCGCCATTGCCATCAGTTGTGTTGTTTTCTACAGCGGTATCGATGAGCGTGAGTGAACTATTATTGCCAGTGATCGCCAGCCCACCCCCATTGCCTTGAGCATGGTTAGCGCGCACCAGCCCATTGCTGAGACTCAGCGATCCGGCACTGTAAAGGGCACCCCCGTTGCCGACAGCTTGATTATTGAGATACTGAGCGTTTGCAATCACAGTCTGTGAGTTTGTCCGGGCGAAAATAGCGCCGCCATCACTTTCGGTACGGTTGCCATCAAAATTAGAGTTGAGAATCGTCAGCGTTCCGCTCGGTGAGTTGTTAGCAACAGCGCCCCCATCACTTACCGACTGATTATTGACAAAGCTGCTATCAGCGACCACGACTGATTTAGAAGAATTAAAGGAGAGCGCGCCGCCGCGGGCTTGAGCCAAATTGCCCGCAAAAAGAACCCCACTCACATCCAGCGTTGCAGCCCCCATGAGATGAATAGCGCCGCCATCTCCACCAGCGCTATTGTTATAAAAGTCAGCCATTGACGTGTTTAAGGTGCTGCTGTCAAGATAGAGCCCGCCGCCTGATCCTTGCGCCTGATTTCCACTAATAACGCTGTTGCGAAGGGTGAGCTGACTGTCGTAGCTGTAAAGCCCGCCACCAGAAAGTATGTTTAAGTTGTTGTTAATTGCGCCATTGTTCAAGATACTAGAATTGTCAATTTCATACGTGCCACTTGTCAGAAACAGTGCGCCGCCCTCGGCGCTAGCGCTGTTGCCTATGAAAGTGCTGTTGTTAAAGGCAATATCAGCGCCATTCCAGCCGGTCAAGGCTCCACCACTGCTGTTGGCAGTATTGTCTTGAAAAACAACGGCATCGAAGACGGTGCGGCCTGAGCCTGAGATCGCCGCCGCCCCCCCATCATCTCCTGACACGTTGTTTTGAAAGCGGCTGTTACTTACCGTCACGACAGAATTTTCAATGCGAATCGCGCCGCCATCATCTGCTGCAAAGTTGTTATCAAAAAGCGAATTTTGAATAGCACTGCCCGGAGAACCCGCAACATTGACAGCGCCTCCTCCTTGCAAAGAGCGATTATTCACAAACTCGCTATCAGATACTGACAAAAGCCCACCGCTGTAGCTGTCGAGTGCACCCCCATGGACCGACGCTCGATTATCGATAAACCGACTATTTGAAACCGTGAGCACGCCCCGATTAGAGATCCCCCCTCCCGATTGGAACGCCCCCAAGCCTGCGGTAGTCGCCGTGACATTTCTCAGCGACACCACACTGCCACTATGGACATCAAAAAGACGCTCAGAACTTTGGGCCGCCAAAATCGTACTTGCAGCCCCTGACCCTTCAATATCAACATCTTTATCGAGGGCCACAACATTCGCAAAGTTGTAGGTGCCAGCCCCTAAGCTGAGCAAGCTGCGACCATTGACGGTGCCAATGGCCGCGATCGCACTGGCAATCGAGCTAGAATCGGTCACTAATTCAGGATTAACCGCATTGATCTCAAACGTTAGCTGCCCGGTACTCGCTAAATTAATGCTGTTGTTGTTATGGGCAAACCGCCGCCCGGTAAAGGTCAAGTTTGCGGTACTAGCCCCGGTCTGATTAATCGAAGTCAGCAGTGAGACATCGCCATTCCCGCCCGTGCCAGCCGCTGTCGTCACGGTAAAGTTAGTCCCACTGTCTAAGGCGGATTCAATCGCTGACGCTGATATTTGATTGACGCCTGCTAAGCCACTGACAATTTGAACATCTACCGGATCAACTAGCCAAGTACCATTATCGGTTTGCCCGCCAGCATTGACTCGAATCCCCTGGGTATTGAGGTAAGGCGCTGAGGTTTCAACAAACCCACCTTGAGTCGTACCCCTAGCTGAAATCGTGCCCTGAGCCACGGCGCGCTCATCGGCCCACAGCACCACGCTGCCGCCTGCCCCATTGAGGCCATCGGCGCGAATTACAGAATTGCTGTCAAACAGTGTCTGACTTGCGCTTGGCAAGGTTCCTTGGCCCTGATAGTCGCCGCCAACGCGAACAGTGCCGCCGCGATCGCCAGAAGCATCAATCTCAGCGCCCGTGATATTGACGCGATCGCCCAACAGCAAAACCTGCCCACCCGCAGCCGCAGAAGATCGCACCGACACCTCACCGGCCACCGTTACCCCTTCAGGCATCCGAGCCAGCACTACCGAGCCATCGTCATTCACGATTAAGCTATCCGCGCCCAAAGCAATGCCGCCCGTTAGCATCTCAGGTAAAGCAGTAGGCGCTAATGCGCCATCCCCGTCTACCGCCGATTTCCAATCTGCCGAATCCACCTCCATACTCAGCAAACGACCCGGCGCTGACAACCGCACCGTACGCTCACTCGCTAGCTGAGTGCCAACTGCCACCAAGGCCACCTCACCCCCCGGCGCGCTCAACCGACCCGTATTCACCACTGCTCCACCCACCAGCGTCAGCGATTCGCCCTCACGCACAGACAAGTCGCCCCGATTGACTACGGCCCCTGCCGCGCCTGCCTCAAATCGCAGCGCCGAAGGCTCAGCCGTCAGCTTAGAGTAATCGACCGATTCCGCTTCAGAAGCGCTCAGCCAAGCGTCTCCAAACCCAATTTGGTCGGCGCTCGTTGCCGTGAATGACCCCGACAGTGATAGCCGTGCATTCGGGCCAAACAGCACACCCGCTGGATTCACCAAATACAAATTGGCATCACTTCCCTGCACCTGCACCGTGCCATCGATATGAGACGCACTCCCTCCAGAAACTCGACCGACAATGTTAAAAACGCTTGAATTACTTGCAAAATTAGCCGTTTGCCCCTGATTGACACTCAGCGTCTCAAACTCGTGAAAAAGATTCCCGCCAGCTTGGGTACCGCCCTGAATATCAAACTGATTGCCATCTTGCGTAACCGCCGTACCGACTCCATTCTGAGCAGGCACAATCTGCCCGTAAGCTGGTGTGGCTGAAGTAGTCACACCAGCCGCCCAAACGAGAGGCCATGTCCACTGCTGAAGATGCTTTTTCATAACAGTCTCTAGGTCTTGTATAACGAACATACCCAAAGACCTAAATCTCATTGGCGCAAGCGAAGGCCATTGAAGAAATACGGCTCAAGAAATGCGCCCAATCTAGAAAATTTTTTGAAAAAATCCTAGACTGAGACGCTTTTTAGAGAATGGGTAAATGTAATCCTCTCTTCTGAAAATAAATTGGCCTTCAGCATCAAAGCGTCTCTGTAAAAACAACCATCTTTAAGGTGTTATCCCCCTTCGAGCCTTAGCCGTGCGTATTTTTTCGGAAATCGGCACAGGACAGGCCACTGGCGCATTCAATGCGGGCAATCGTCGTGAACTGGCGTTGGGGCCTTGGGCTTTAGTGCTGGGCCTTGGTGCTGGGCCTTGGTTCATGAGCTAGCGATGCTATGGCTAGATGGAATGCTGCCGGTTCAGAAAGACGCTGCGATCGCACTAGCCCGTTCAGTCATGGCTACCAATATCAGCGGCATTCAGCGATCTCATCCTTGAAATTTGGGCCTCTCAAGTCTTTTAGTCAAACTGCCTGCAAACTATCTGCCAAACTGTCCACTGCCAATTGCCAGCCGTCTGCCTACGGTGATATGGTCTGACTCATTCGTTTTTCTATCGCCGCGACAACGGGTCTATAAGACTAGGCAGCGATTGATTTTGTTGGGGTTTAGCAGGTTTTGACATCAATGTTCTCGCTATTTTCTGTGCTTTCTGTGGCTTATGCGATCGCTCACCCTACATCAGCCGTCATGCCAGCTAGCAGCTTTTCAGCAGAATCTCCAGCGATCGCCACAGCAGATCAAGTCCTTAATCCGACGTCCGGCCAAACACTCGGCCAAACACTCGGCCAAACACCCGCTCAAGTACTCGCACAGGCAACCGGCAATGTCATCACCCTGCCTCAGCAGGTACGGCCCTTACCCGGCAGGTTAGATAATGTGCCGGTCTTTAACAGCAACAGCCCAGAAATTATTGAATCTGACGGCATTTTGCTCTCCACCTTTCCTGGCAGCGGCAAAAGCAGCCCCAGCGCGCACCTCAACTACAGCTTTAACGGTCGCTTTGACATTTTTTCTCACCATGTCGCGCGCGGCCAAGATGATGCTGATACTCGCACGGTGTATGAAGCCATTGTGGTTCACAATCCGAGCGATCGCCCCATCACCCTCACCATTCGCGACGGCGCTTCTCACATCAGCCAAGAATCACCCTGGAATCAAATTGCTTCCGGCACATCCAACCTGTACAGCAACAACTTTTCAGGGCCAGGCAGTCGGGTCATGAATGATGTGCTGCGCGCCCGCCGTCAAGCCTTTTTTCCTAGTCAAGTCACGATTCCAGCCAAAGCCAGCCATCTTTTGCTCAATGCCCCCATTCCCCTGCGCCGTCTCAGCGTCGCCACCGATGGCACCCTCGCACCGGGCAGCGAAATTTTACCCGCTCCGACCCGCGCTAGCTCAGGCGAAGGCCGTCGGCTCAATGGCCGCTCTACCTTGCTGCGAATGCAGAGCAGCGGCCCGGTGTATGTCGCTAGCCTAGCCATGCACGCCCCTCAAACCAACGGCCAAGAACGAGTACCCACTCTAGAGCAGTGGATGCAAGTTCTCTTTAAAGGTCAGCTATCGACCCCGCGCGATGGCCTCCCGAGTCAACCCGGTAGCGCCGACAATCCCTTCCGCTATGGCCGGGTTGCAGGCGTTGCCATCGGCTCACAGTGGAAAGCCACCTTGACTGATAACAACAGCAATCAGCTCAAGATCCCCAATTCTGGAGAACAATTTTCCTATGCCCTCAGCACACTAGAGCGCAACACCTTTGGCACCGGGCAAATCCAAAGCGCCCCCATCGTTGCCCGCTACTCAGATACCGCCTACCGCGCCAATGGGAACTACGGCATTGAGTACAATCTCACCTTGCCGCTCACCAACAGCAGCGATCGCCCTAAAACAGTCTCGCTTGCCGTTCAAACGCCTCTAAAAAACGACAGTCTGCAAAACGCCCTTCAGTTCCTAGAGGCTCCTGAGCGGCGGGTATTTTTCCGAGGCACGGTGCTCTTTTTGTACAAAGAAGACGATGGACGAGCCCGCGCCTACTACACGTATTTGGAACAAAACCAAGGAGAACAAGGCCAGCCGCTCATTAAAATATCTCTCCAACCCGGTGAACAGCGAGATGTCAACGTTCAGTTTCTCTATCCACCCGACGCCACGCCGCCCCAGGTACTCACGGTGACAACTCAAGAGTAGTTCCGCCGTTTTTTGAAGGTACCCGCCCCATACCGGACTTCCGTGATATCGTACTTTTACCTGTGAAATGTACTCAGCGGAAGGGTTCATGTATCTAGCAGACTTTATTCTCGAGAACATCGAGCCCATCCTCATGGAATGGGAGGTGTTTGCCCACAGCCTTTCGCCCGGAACGAAGATGACAAAACTTGCCCTGCGTGACGACGCCGAGGGCATACTTTTGGCAACCGCGCGGGACATGCAGAACGGCCAGAGTGCTGCGCAGCAAGAGAGCAAGTCTAAAGGCCAAGGCGGGGCTAGTAGCAAAGAGAGCGACCGGCTCGACCACGCCTCAAAGCGGCACGGTATGGAACGCATGGGCTCGGGCTTTGACATTGTGGAGGTCGTCTCTGAATACCGAGCTCTGCGCGCCAGCGTGCTCCGCCTGTGGCGCAAGGAGCACCCCCAGATCGACACCGACGACATCGACGACATCACCCGATTCAGCGAGTCGCTCGATCAATCGCTCGCGATGGCCGTTGGCAGTTACACCCATCGTGTCGAGCAGTCGCGCCGGATGTTCCTGGCGATCCTCGGCCACGACCTGCGTAGCCCGCTAAACTGCATCAGCATGGCCGCCCAACTTGTCTCCCGCACCGAAACCAAAGACTCGAGCTCTGCCAAATCGCTGGCGATGATCAAAACGAACACGGAGACAATCACGCGGTTAATCAGCGACCTGATTGACTTCGCATCGACAGGGCTAGGTAACATGATGCCAATAACACGCGGTTCAGTCGATCTAGAAAATCTTTGTTGCAAAGTCTTGGAAGGATACCGCTTTTCCCACCCGCAGCGCACGCTGCGCGCTCACCTAGACGGCGACCTCACCGGCGACTGGGACGCGGCCCGACTCCAGCAGGTCGTCTCTAACCTGATGGGCAACGCCCTTCAGCACGGATCAACAGAGGAGCCAATCGATCTATCAGTCACTGCCGAAGGCGCAACCGTAATCTTGAGCGTGCATAACGAAGGGCCGCCGATTCCGCCAGAGATGCGGGCAACGATCTTCGATCCGTTCATACGCCACACCCTGCCAGAATCGGCAACGCAGCCGGTTTCGCGCAGCATCGGTCTGGGGTTGTACATCGTGCACGAGATCGTCGTCGCCCACGGAGGCACAGTAGAAGTTGCCTCGACGACGCAGAAAGGCACGACGTTCACCGTCCGCTTGCCACGGGTTGCACCCTTTTAAATGCACTTTAAATGTTCAGAAAATATTCAGATCCCTGCGAGGGATTGAGAATCAAGCAGCTACCTGCCACGGGTTTCATCTTCTGACTTGGAGAGCCCTATAGTTTCCTATAATTTATTCAACCCTTCAAAAAAATTACGCAAATATTTCCATGACCTACAGCGTTTCCCCATCTCCCGCCGCTCAATCAGACGCTTGGTGGGTCAATCGATGGGTAGACCTGCTCAATTCCTATCGCTTCAAAAAGCGCTTAGAGCGAGGCCGCAACTATGCCCGTCAAGGCCACATCCTCAGCCTCGAATTTAAAGCGTCTAAAGTCCACGCGACTGTTCAAGGAACTGCGAATGAGCCCTACCAGCTATCAATTTGGATAGAGCGCTTCACTGATGAAGACTGGGGCTTTGTAATCGATACCTTAAGCCAGCAAGCGCTTTACTCTGCTCAGCTGCTAGCCGGAGAAATGCCGGATGATATTGAAGCAGCGTTTACCGCTAATGGCCTAAGCTTGTTTCCCTTTACCTTGGCGGATGTCAAATCCAAATGTAGCTGCCCGGATCCTAAAAATCCCTGCAAGCACATTGCCGCTGTGTATTATCAGCTAGGCGACTTCTTTCGAGAAGATCCGTTTGTGCTATTTCAGCTGCGAGGACGAAGCAAAGCGGAAGTACTTGAGGCGCTACGGCAAAAAAGACAGCAGGCCATTGCTCAAACCGCCGTTTCGGACGCAGCCCCTTGTTCAGCGGATTCTTTCGGGGGTTCTTCAGCAGATTCTTTGGCCGCCAACCCACAAGCCTCAGATGTCGCCCCCGATCACCGCAAAGCGGCAACCGAACCTACCGTTCAACCACCGCTTCCTAGCCAAATCCATTCCGAGATAGCTCACTTTTGGGCATACACTCAGCCCCTAGATCCTTCGCTAGTTGTGATTACGCCCGCCGATCAGAGCGTTCTTGATGTGATTGGCGATATGCCTTTGGCCACAACAGAAGCCAAAATTGTGATGGAGCACTTCACAACGCTGTACCAAAGCGTTGCCCAACAGGCAATGCTGACGGCTCTAAGCTAGGGACTTTCGTCCCTAGCCCCGAAAAAATGCCAAACCTAAAAATCTCTCTCCCAAATCAGACCGTCAGACTATTAAGCCACCATAGAAAGCAAGCGACGCAGCCCTTGCCAGCCAATGTAGGTGTAGCCAATCGCCAACAGCAAACTGCTCAACGTAATTCGCAGCGTTGCTTTGGTCGCTTCCGTCCTCAGCCGCTGAGTGGCGTCTTGTTTTTGTTCGCCGATACGGGTTTGTAGCTGAGTTCTGGCCTCTCCGACCTGAGAATCTAAAAAGGCTTGCAGCGCCGCCGGATCGCTGCGGAATTGTTCAATTTGGGCCTGCTGAGCAGCGTCTAGATTACCGCTGGCGATCGCCGCCTCTAGCTGAGCTTCATCCTGTAGCAGCGCATCAATTTGCGCTCGCCGCTGAGACAGATCCGCAGTGAGCCGCTGATCTAGCTGAGAAGTAGCCTGTTCCGCTTCGGTTTCTACTTGGGTGAGGGCTTCACGGCTTTGAATGCGCACATTATTGGGATGCAGCACCGTCGTAAATAGAAAAACCAGCCCTAGCAAACAAGAGAGCAAGCACGTCCAAAACCGAATATCTAGCGCCAAATTTCCCCGGCGAGGCACTTTACCTAAGTTGCTATCGATCCAGTAGCCGGTAAATAGCAGCGCGATCCCGACCAAGGGCACAATTCCCCGGTCAACCAGATTAGTAGTGGTTGCTAGCTGCCAAGCGCGATTGCTAAATTCAGGCGGAAACAGCAGCGTCAAAAAATCGATGAGAGAGGCTGCAATCGTAATGCCTCCCACCAGCTTGAGAGACGTCGCCGCCAGCGGTGACGGGATGGTTTCTGGATTAACTGGATTAACTGGATTAATAGGAGGAGAAGAAGTCATAAAATTTAAACAGCTTGATTTAATACATCATTTTGCCCGCTACTGTGGCCAAAATCCGTACAATTTCAACAAGGATAAATCAAAGTTGATGAAATCGCGAATGCATCGTTAGCGGTCAATCAGCTATTCACTATAGTCCACATTGATCTGACTTTTACTTTCGTAAAGCCAGTTCAGCTTTTTGGGATCTTGATGGGTATGGTACATCACCTTTAAGAGCTGATTGAGCAAAGCCTGACGGTAAATGCCGCGATCGCGAAATCGCCGCGCCGAAGTCATGATCCGAGCCGGGGCGATCGCTGGCTTACCATACTTACCTAGAGCCTTGCTCAGCGCCGTATCTTCAAAAATATCCATATCCGGCACCCCGCCGATTTCTGAGAGCACCTGCCGCCGCACAAAGATGCAGTGATCTAAATAAAGAATGCGCTGTCGCTGCGATCGCTGCGTCGTCGAATACCAAGAGGTAAACCGCAGCAGCCAGTGGTCAACATCAAAACTGTGCCGAAAACCACCCCACACACGGCTCTCTAAGGCCGCTTCGGCTAGCTGTAGCGCCCCTTGATGCGGTAATAGCGTCGCCGGATGGTGGAGTAACACAACATCCCCTACACTGGCCTCAATGCCCACATTCAGCCGCTGCGCTCGATTAGCTGCCGCTGTCTCAACAATTTCAACGTTAGAAAACTGTTGGACAATGGCCAACGTATCATCAGTGCTAGGACTCACCACTGCAATTAACTGCTTGTCGCCTAGCTGCTGTGACAGATTTTCGAGTATTTTAGGCAAATAGCCATGACGAGCCTCATTAAAGCAAGGTAAAACAACGGAAATCATCGCTGGCAAACCATCGTTAAAAAACCTATCTCCAGAACTGCTCTTAAAACCTTAAGAAAAATACAAGGAAAATATCATGGCCCCTACCGTCGAAATTTTATCCGATAAATCCGCCCTCATTAATCGCGCTTACGACCTCACGGTAGAGTGTCTTCAGCAGGCGATCGCCGCCCGTGGCCGCGCTACGCTCGCCCTTTCTGGCGGCAGCACCCCCAAACCCCTCTACGCTGCCATGACCCAGGCCGATCTTCCCTGGGACAAGCTCTACGTCTTCTGGGGCGACGAACGCTACGTCCCGCACGACCACGACCAAAGCAACGCCCGCATGACCCGAGAAAGCTGGCTCAACCACGTCCCTATCCCGGAAGCCAACATCTTCCCTATGCCTACTAGCGCTGGCGATCCAGCACTAGATGCCGCCACCTATGAAGCCACCCTGCAAAACTTCTTTCAAACCCAGCCCCACGAATTTCCAGCCATTGACTTTGTACTCCAAGGCATGGGCGACGATGGCCATACGGCCTCACTCTTTCCGCATACCGACGCATTAGAAGTTTGCGATCGCCTCGTCACCGTCGGCAACCATGCTGGCGAACCGCGCATCACCTTTACCATCCCCCTAATCAATCAAGGCCGCCACATCATCTTCCTCGTTGCCGGAGAAAACAAACAAAGCGCCCTCACCCAAGTCTTCTCGGACAGTGCCGATGGCCGCACTTACCCCAGCAAACTGATCCAAAGCGCCAACCCCCACTGGCTCCTAGACGCCGCTGCGGGGCAAGCCATTCCCGCCGCCTACCAAACCAAACCCTAATCTGCTCCCGCATTTTTCATCGCGCCGCTTTTCCCGCTTTCTCTCCTCATTATCCCGCCGCTTTCCCATGACCACCTGTCCTAACTGCAATCATCAAAACCCGGACGGCGCACTCCAGTGCGAAGCCTGCTACACCCCCTTACCTGCCCTGATTACCTGCCCTAGCTGCAATACCCCCGTCCAAATAGATGCTAGCTTCTGCGGCCAGTGCGGCTACGACCTGCGAGCCAACGTCGTCCCGATGGCAGCGCCCGCCGCCAGCATTCCAGAGTCATCGATGCCCACGCAAAACTTTTCAGCCGCTAGCAGCGATCCGGATACCGGTGAATTAGAGCGCAATAGCTCGCTTGAAATTGAGCTACCTGATCTGGTCAATCCTGATCCGCTGATCGTGCCTGAACCCCTCAGCCCGGAACCCCTCAGTCCGGAACCACCCAGCTCTGAACCACCCAGCTCTGAACCACCCAGTCCTGAAATGAGCCCTGAAACCAATGCTGAAGCGCCCATAGCCTCCGAGCCGCTCCCGGCTATTTCTGTCCCGGCTTCGCCACCCACCAATGTCACGCAGCTTCAGACTTTTAGCGCCCGTCTTAGACAGGCCCAAACCAACACGCTCATCGAAATCCCCCGACAGCTATCTATTGTCAGGATTGGGAAACCTAACGAGCAAACCCCGCCGGACATTGATGTGTCTGGATTTCCCGATTCAGAAGTGGTTTCTAGAGTCCATGCCAACTTACGGGTAGAAGGTGACACCTACTATCTCGAAGATGTCGGCAGCTCCAACGGCACTTACATCAATGGCTTGCCCCTCCCGGCAGGCAATCGTCATCGGTTGCGCCCAGGCGATCGCATTGCCCTAGGCAAAGGCGATAAGGTCAGCTTCATTTTCGAGACGGCTTAGGCGGCCTTTTTCCTCAACGCCTCACCTAAGAGTCTGTTTTGAAAACCTTTTGTATAAAAGCAGCGATCGCGGGCACTCTTTTTTTGAGCCCTGGCCTCAAGCAGTTGCTCTTAATTACATATTCTTAACTCTTCTGGTGGTGCGTCGTGTCTGGTTTAAATAACATCATCACTCTGTCTTTGCTGCATCCGATTGATAAGACACCTGTTCAAAGCTGGACTTTTGAAGAAGAGCCGGTCGTGCGCATTGGTCGCTCGGTCAATAATGACGTGATTCTCTACAGCGCCGTCGTTTCACGGCATCATGTGGAGCTACGGCAAACTGAAGACGGCTGGGAGATTTACAACATCGGCTCCAATGGCACCTACCTAGCGGGTCAAAGAATTGAGCACAAGCCGGTTCAAGACGGGCTGGTCATTCGCCTTGCCCGCTCAGGGCCCAACATTCAAATCAACCTCACCCGCCAGACCAAAGGCATGTCATCTATTCATGCCCTGATGGCCAAACAACAAGCTGCCGAATAAGCCTAAATCAGCAGGATCTGTCTGTAAGGACAATTGGCGTGCTAGATTTTGATCTAACTGATCGATGCTTAACGATTCAGAGAAAACTACGGCGCTTTTGACCGCGCCTTGATCAAACTCTACAGCTCAAGGTTCTACAGAAAGTCATGGCTAGAGGCGATCAGGTATATACCTTCCGTGAAATCATTGGTGTTCCCTATGAGCATCACGGCATAGACTGCGGCGACGGTAGCATTATTCACTACAGTAAGCTCGGTGAAGCCAACATCGCGAGAACCTCTCGTGAGAGGTTTGCGCAAGGTCAGGCAATTTACACGAAACCACAGCCAACCGCCTTTATCGCCACCGATGTGGTTGCTAGGGCAACTAGCCGCTTGGGCGAGCGCGAATATGATTTATTTTTTAACAACTGTGAGCACTTTGCTAACTGGTGCAAAACCGGTCGCAGTGAGTGCACTCAGCTCAATGATTTTGGCCTGCGCTTCAGCCAAATTAAGCTGCCTGAGGTTCGTGAGTTAGCCCAAAGAGCGGCGCAAAATGCGGGCGATCGCGAGTCTCCCGAAAAAACTTTGCTGCTGTTTCAAGAAGCCTTGGGAAATATCGCGATCGCCACCACCACCCTGCTGCCCCAATACACCCAAGCTAGCGACGATACGCTTACTTGGCACCGAGTTGCTCAGCACGCCCTCAGCCAAAACCGCGAAGACCTCGCCCGCGCCGCCCTGTACCGCAAAGTCGCTGCCCAAAAGCAGGCAGAAGCTATCAAAGCCCAGCTCAGCCAGCTCTCTGAATTGCAGCTCACGCTAGAGCAAAACCAAACCTTTGTGCAGAGCCGCTTTCTGTAGCGACGTTAACGCATCAAATCTTCTAGTTAGATCATTAGATCACCTAAATTGGCCTAGCTAGAAGGTTTCTTTAGAGCCGACGCGCGCGCCTGCTGACGGCGCTGACGACGCTGATGCCGGTTGTGGTCAATCCACTCCATTGCAATAGTCGCCGTGTTGCCATGAATCAGCAGCGATACAATCACCGTGAGCGTCACGATGCTCCAGACCAGTTCAATATTGTCAAAGGTGCCGTTATTTTGGGCATAGGCCAAATAGTAAAATGAGCCAAAGCCCCGAATGCCCAAAAAGGCGATCGCCCATCGCTCTAGCCTAGGCAACTCTACGCCCACTAAAGAAATCACCCCCGACAGCGTTCGGCAGACCAGCATAAACAGCCCGGCAAATAGAAAATTGCGCCAAGTTAACACCGTCAGATCAGAACTCACCACAAAGTCGCCCAACGCCAACAGCAGCAATCCGGCTAAAATTCGCTCTAGCTGAGTTGCAAACTGATAGGGCTTCTGGTGGTAATCATGCGATTTAGAAAAGTTTTGTCGGGCTGAAACCGCCGCTGAAAACACCGCCAAAAAGCCATAGCCATGCATCGCCTCAGCCAGCCCGTAAGCCAAAAATATGGCCGCTGCGATAAATAGACCCTCTTGAGTTTCTTCATTGACAGACTCATTAGACGTCTGAAAGGCGTAGTGGCCTAGCAGCCAGCCCACGCCCACACCCACCGCCGCACCCATCGCCACGCGATAAATAAAATCGTAAGCGACCCAATTGACTAACCAAGTGCCCACCGCTCCATCATGACTGGCAAACCCTAATGCCAAATAGACAAAGGGAAAAGCCAATCCATCGTTGAGCCCCGCCTCAGTCGTCAGGCCAAAGCGGGTAGGATCTTCTTTGCCCTGGTTAGGTGGCCCCACCTGAACGCTGTGGGCCATTACCGGATCAGTCGGTGCCAAGCAAGCGCCTAATAAAACCGCGTCAGCAACCGGCAGGCCAAAAATCCAGTGCCCTAACAGCGCTGCTGCCGCAATGGATAACGGCATGGCAATACACAGCAATCGCCATGCAATTTCCCACGAGCGAAACCGAAAGGTGCGATCAATCGCTAGCCCTGCACCTGCCAGCGAGATGATGACAATCAGCTCGGTCAAATACTCAGTAACAACCGTATGCAGTTTGTTGTGGATCGGATCGATCACCGGCAATCCGAGAGACTGGCTAGAAAGAAAGGCCGCTAGCAAAAAATACAGAAGCGGAACATTAATGTACTTGGCTCCCTTTAAATTAGGTAGCCAAGTAAGGCCAAGCAATGCTAATCCGAAAGTGATATAGACAATTATTTTAGGATCCATGACGCCAAGGCTAACGAGTGGGTTGTGCAGACCGATGGCACATTTGGCCTATTTCTATCGAGCTAGCCAGATATTGCGCGATCTCAACTCACCTTGTCATATGTCATAGAACAGAGATTGTCCGTTAGCGAATGTCGTAGCCAAACACATTGGCATCGGCTTCACCCAAATTGATATCGCTGAGGCCGTATTCTTGCCAGCGGCGCTTGACTAGCTCGACCATATCCGGGTCAGATTCGAGCTGTTCGCCCCAGGCATGTTCGGTTTCAGGCGCTACTTTGGTGGTGGCATCAATGCCCATACGGCTACCCAGCCCTAGGCGCTCGTTCGCAAAGTCCAAAGAGTCAAATGGGCTGTCGGGCAAGATAAATACGTCGCGAATTGGATCGACTTTGGACGTTACCGCCCATATCACCTGACGCGGATCGCGGATGTTGATGTCTTTATCGACCACGATCACAAATTTGGTGTAGGTAAACTGCGGCAGCGCCGTCCAAAAGGCCATCGCCGCGCGACGAGCTTGGCCAGGGTAAGACTTGTCGATGGAAATAATCGCGGCTTTGTAGCTCAGCGCCTCCATCGGCAAGAAAAAGTCAGTAATTTCGGGCACCTGCTGACGCAGTATCGGGGTGTAGATGCGGTTGAGCGCGATCGCCATCATCGCTTCTTCTTTCGGCGGTCTACCGCTAAATGTCGTCAAATACACCGGCGCTTTACGGTGCGTCATGCAGTGAAAGCGAATCAGCGGGGCAGCGTCATTCACCCCGCCGTAGTAGCCCATATGATCGCCAAAGGGGCCATCTGTTGCCGTTTCACCCGGCGTAATCGTCCCTTCGAGCACAAACTCGGACATCGAAGGCACTTCTAAATCAACGGTTTTACACTTGGCCAAAGAAATGCCTTTACCGGCATAAAGCCCTGCAAATAGCCATTCTGAAAGATCCACCGGAATCGGGGTAGCCGCTGCCATGATAATCAGTGGATCAACGCCGATGGCGATCGCTATCTCCAAATTTTTTCCCCGCTCCGCCGCCTTGCGCAAATGCCGTGCGCCCCCGCGCACCGACAGCCACTGTACGCTCATGGTGTTTTTGCTCTGAAGCTGCAACCGATACACGCCCACGTTCGGCACACCCGTTTCACAGTCTTTTGTGATCACCAAGCCGAGCGTCACTACCTTACCGCCATCTTTGGGGTAAGGGCGAATCATCGGAATTTTAGTTAAATCCACCCCATCGTCCAGGTGGACTACCTGCTGACAGGCAGGCAACCAGTCTCGGCGCGGCTTAGCTTTGACCACATCAAACAGCACCTTGCCTAAATCAATCGCTTGTGAGATCTTTTTCGGCGGCTTTGGCTGCTGCAATAGGCCCAGCTTTTTACCTAGCCCCTCTAGCTCTTCGGGGTGCTCCATATTCATCGCCCAGCAGACCCGCTCAACGGTGCCGAGCAAGTTCACCACTACCGGATAGGGCGACCCTTTCACATTTTCAAACAGCACCGCAGGCCCGCCTGCTTGCAGCAACTGATTAGAAATTTCTGCAATTTCCAAGTTCGGATCAACCAGCGCAGAAACGTGCCGCAACTGTCCCCTGGATCTAACTTTTTTGAGAAAATCTCGCAGATCTTTCGCCATAGGTGCAAACGCTGTAGAAGCGATACCGTAGTAACCGCATTAATTATGGTGTGATTATGGTGGGAATGTAGCACTTCTGGCCAGTTATACCAACCCTAAAGCCCAACTTTCAGCGCCGCTGTTTGCAGCGTCATCACGTCAGCGATGCCTTTTTCGGCGTAGTCAAGCAGGCTATTGAGCTGCTTTCGGGTAAAGCTACCGGCTTCTGCGGTGCCCTGCACTTCAACAAATTCAAGCTTTTCGTTCATCACCACATTGAAATCAATGTCGGCAGCAAAGTCTTCGGGATAGTTGAGATCCAAAAAAGGATCGCCTTCGAGCAGGCCGACTGAAATCGCGGCAATTTGGTGGCGCAAGGGCGAAGCGCTGAGTTTGCCGGATTGGAGCAGGTGATCTATGGCATCTTCTAAAGCCACATAAGCCCCCATAATCGCAGTCGTGCGCGTCCCGCCATCCGCTTGCAGCACATCGGCATCAATTGTCAGCGTGCGCTCACCTAAAGCTTCCATATCTAGCGCTGAGCGCAAGCTGCGACCAATTAGCCGCTGAATTTCTTGCGTGCGCCCCGACAGCTTCATTAGCTCTCGTTCATTGCGCGTATGCGTCGCACCGGGCAGCATTCGATATTCCGCTGTCAACCATCCTTTACCAGAATCTTTTAAAAACCGAGGCACCTGTTCACTGATGGAAGCTGTACAGAGCACCCGCGTATTGCCGCAGTGAGCCAGCACCGAACCGGCTGCATATTGCGTAAAGTGCCGCTCAAATTTAATCGCTCGCAGCTCATCCGGCTGACGGTTATCAGGGCGTTGCCAAGTCATCCATTCACCTTTGGTTTCATCTGTATTTGTGACATGCTGCTAGCTAGCATAGTCTCTCATTGAGTAAGCCTAGATCAATTCATTCCGGCTTAGATTCAGACCTTATACAAAACGCTAACTATCATTTTAATTTTCGACATATAGCGTTTTCATTTGCATTATGACTAACTAACTACGCTATATTTGGTTGGTCAATCCAATCAGTTAATCCGTCAGCTGGCGCTATCTTTACGGCCCTGCCCTATCACTTTATGGTTTCACAACTCAGAGCACTTCCCGGCGGTTCTCTGCCCGCCCCGCTTTCAGGCGAAGTCCGCAAGCACCCGATGCTGCACGCCATCGAAGGTACGGTACAGGTGTTTACCTCTCAGCACCGCACTTTTTTTACCAATGTGATGGTGCAAGCGATGCGCGTTGCCGAGCAGGGCGTGCCTGTTTTAGTGGTGCAGTTTTTAAAAGGTGGCTTGGGCCAAGGCCCGCAGCAGCCAATTCAAATGGGCCAAAACCTGACCTGGATTCGCTGTGAGAGCCTAGAGTGCATTAGCGGCCCAGCGATCGCCCCCACTACCCAAGCCGCCCTCACAGCCCTGTGGCAGCACACCCAAACCGTCGTCAACGAAGGCAAATACGGCCTCGTCGTACTCGACGAACTCAGCCTAGCCATAGACTTTGGCCTGATTAAAGAAAACGAACTGCTAACGCTACTTAAAAAACGCCCCACGCATGTCGAAGTGATCTTAACCGGACCTCAAATGCCCGAATCGCTGTTAGCCGTCGCCGATCAGGTCACCGAATTTCGTCGCAACTACGTCGTCTAGCCCATCCCACTCCCCACGCCCCACCTCCCCACTCCCCCATGATCAAAAACGATGCCTGGATCAAAGCCGCCGCCAGCGAAGGATTAATTCAACCCTTTGAGCCTGCCCTAGTTCGCCGTGCCCAAATCCTGTCTGGCCAGCCCCACGAAATTCCGGTCATCAGCTATGGGCTGTCTTCCTATGGCTACGACATTCGCCTATCGCCCAAAGAATTTCGCATTTTCCGTCACATTCCCGGCACCGTCATCGATCCTAAACACTTCAACCCCGACAACCTAGAGCCTGCGCAGCTCAAAACCGACGACAACGGTAGCTATTTCATTCTTCCGGCCCATTCCTACGGCCTTGGCGTTGCCTTAGAGCGGCTGCAAATGCCCAATAACATCACCACCATCTGCATTGGCAAAAGTACGTATGCCCGCTGCGGCATCATCGCCAACCTCACCCCTGCCGAAGCCGGATGGCGCGGGCACCTCACCCTAGAGTTTTCCAACTCCTCCAGCGCTGACTGCCGCATCTATGCCAACGAGGGCGTGGTCCAGCTCATCTTTTTTGAGGGAGAACCTTGCCAGGTCAGCTATGCTACCCGCCGAGGCAAATACCAAGACCAGGCTGAGCAGGTCACCTTAGCTAAGGTATAAAACCACGTGAATGCCTGCTGGCAGGGCATTAACTCAGATGCTTAAAGTGCTTTGAAGGTCCAACCCTCGAACGGCAAGATTTCTTAGGAGCCAAATCGCTTAAGCGCTTTGCCCCTTTGTCACAGCCGCCGCCAAACATCAATGGCGGCGGCTTTTTTTGAGAACTCTGTAAATTCCTATAGTCTTCTGTATTTCTAGGGTTGTCATAAGCCCTTTGCCTAGGCTAAGAGCTTGATCTAGCTCCAAGACTTAACTCTGCCTTTACGTAACTTCTCAATAGATCATGCTGGATTTACATATTTACTGTTCTTAAGCATTAACTTGTAAGGGCATAGATGAGTTATCGGGTGCCTCTAACTGACAGTGCTGCGCAAGGTGTATTGCTGGTGCTATGAAGCTAGAAATGAGTTTTGATGGTCTAAATCAACATCTTTAGCTTCTCTCGAAAAGCTAGGTTGGCTTCTAGTTTTGCTGACTTCTAGCGTTTTTTAGGTCTGATTTATACCTTTTATCTACATAATCAATTTAGCCATGAGCCAATCACCCTTTGCTCGCTCCTTATTTGTTGCTGCTTGTGTTTCGGGGGCAATTTTCTCCGCTACTGCGGCTCCCCTAGCAATGTTTAAGTCCAACACCGTTGGGATCGAACTACAAAATAAATCTATTTACTCTTCCGAGCTAAAGTATCTCGCAGGCCCTTACTTGGCACTGGCTGGGGGCGTGAGCGCGGCGATAGGGCTAGGAGCTTTCGGTTTAATGGGGTGGCGACAGTCATCCCGTAAGTTAGTTGGAGTCGAGTCTGCCCGCCAGGTTATGGCCCGTGATTTGGCCGTACACCAGGCCGAGCTTGAGCGCATTAAATTCTCTGAAGCTCGACTGCGTAATGCCAATCTCAACTCGTTTTTGTACCAAGGCCAGCCACAAGAAGCTGTTGTGAGCACAGCTTCTAAAATTTCTCTAGAGCCGAAGCTGGCCCGCCCTGAGGCGATCGTACCTCCCACTAATATCGGTCAAGCAGTAGGCCAGCCCTTTACTGGTGGGTTCAGCCACCCTCTTGCCATTGAAAGCAGCAGCCCAACGTACGCACCTAGCCATGAGCCGGGGCCTGAACCCCTCGACCAGCTTCTCAATCAGCTTCATCAGCTATCTGAGCAGGTGGAAGAATTACGTGGTAGGTCCGGCAATCGCTTGGCCGCCTAGCCTTGGGCTGGAGAACCGACTAACGCAAGATATTTTCCTCCGGTACAACTGCATTGTCGGCATCCATAAAGGGAATCTGGGGTACGACTGGGCTGTCAATGCTGCCACGGCTTGCTCTTCTATTCTCCCAGGTTGCCTGGCTTTCCTGGGGCAGACCTGTCGCTGGCATGGCACCGCTAGGAAGCGCAACTATCCGAGACTGACTCGCTTTGAGGTAGGGTTCGCCATCGGGGGTGAAATTTAGCAGAGGACTGTCGGCACTTTCGAGCAGGTTAGGTCTGGTCATGAGATTGGACTTAGCTAAATCTATTGGCTCTAGGGTCGCCAAAAAATCGACGCTGGGGCTGCTTGAAGCTGGGTCAATAGCGCTGCCGCCTATGGTTTGCCAGTTCTCTTGGTAGGTGCCTTCAGGGCCTATCTCCCAAAGCTGAAGTTGAGTTTGCCAGCGGCCATCTTTAACGAAAGCAGATTTGCGGTCTAAGATGGCATGCTGTGACCCCTCAGGGGTTAGAGCGCTTACGTTTGGTGAGCTAACCAGTCGCACGGCTGACACCGTTAAGGGAGTTTTGTCTGGCAGGCTAGTCGTACCAGTAAGAATAAATTGTCCAGGTTGACCAGTCTCAGTAATTTGCTCAATGACAATGTCAACGGCGTTATTTTGCGCTCGGCCAAACAAATTACTAGGGGGGCGATCGCAGGCCGTGGTCATTACTAAGACAACAAGCACCAGAAGCTTAGCGAGAAATTTTTTAGTCATAGGGTTTCACAAGATCACGATTAAGAAATTAGCTTTGCTGTTTCTACCAGCGCTTTGACGGGTACTCTCCTGACAATGCCATAGCAATTTACCGTTTGTTGACCCAATGCCCCAGGGCATCCAATAGGGAGTTACACGTTATCATGCCCCCATTTAATAAACCTTCTTACAGTCTTCACGGTCGCTTCACCGGATCAATCCTGCTGCTGGGTCTAGCCAGTTTGCCGGGGGGTGCCCGCGCGTCAGAGCTAAAACCTGGTGCGGCTCTATCCACAGAAACTTCGGCGGCAGTGACTGATGCTGCTATGGAGGAGGCTCCCGCCGCTGTAGACAGATTGAATTCTGAGCCAGCTCGATCCGAGCAAAGCCCTGAAGGTACGATATTGCGGCCTAGGTTTTCGCTGCCGTCCAATCCTGAGGTTATTGCCCAGGCGGCATTGGCCTCGGAAGCGGTTGCCCCAGCCAGTTCGGTTTTTGCAGCAGCGTCTTTTCAGCCTGAGATACCTGCGCTTGGGTCAGCATTATCCCCTGCGACTGGAGAGATTTTCCCAGGGAATTTGCTGACCCTCACTCCTGAGGCTGTTGTGCCTATCCAAGGCTCGCCGTTTGCGATTACCCCCGCTGAGGCTGCTATTGTCCCTGGGATGCAGGTTCCCTGGTATACGGCGCAGCTACCCCCAGGACCTGGCCCAGCGGCAGCTATTCCCCCCGGATATGGAGCCTATTACCCGGCGATGCCATACCCAGGCGGAACCTGGGTCATGGTGTGGATGCCCTACGGCGCTCCGGGGGCACTAGACGCTGGGGTTCCGCCGACAGGTATCAATCCTGGATTACCTCAGTCCGCTGCTGGTTTCCCAGCCCCTGGACCCTACGGGAGCCTACCCCAGGGATATCCGGTTGGAGTAGTCCCGTGGGGTCCAGTGCCTAACCCCTATGGCTACGGGGTAGCTCCGGCCTATCCCCAGGTAGCCCCTGGCTACGGCGCAGTTCCGGTCTATACGCAGACACTTCCTGGAGGCTACGGCGCAGTTCCGGTCTACACCCAAACTGCTCCTGCGGTGGGTGCTCTTGGCGTACCCGCGTTACCCAACGGGGCCACGACAGGAACTTTTCCGCCCCTGCCAGCGGCAACCTGGGGGCAGCCATCGCTACCTCCAGTGGCGTCGGGTACTTACCTGTCGCCTGAGAACTCTAGCGGATCATTACCTTTAGGCCAGGTTTTTGTCGGTCAGAGTTCTGGCTTAGACGGCTCTCCCTTAGCTCCAGAGGCGGCGATCGCCCCTCCTCTACTGCCAGAACCCAATCTCAATATTCAGGGGCTGTACGTGGTCCAGGGCGATAACTCCTCAGCCCGGGCCCGGATTTCGGGAGATGCCTTTTTGACCCCCAACTTACTGGTAGGGGGAGCGTTAGACCTGGTGACGGGGCCTGATTTAACCAACCGAGATGGGGTACAGCTGACTGAGCTATACCTGGCCACATCGGTGCCCGGTGCCCCAGGGCTGAGGTTTAGGCTAGGGCAGCTCGATTTGACCTCTTATTTTGATCGCAACAGCTTCTCTAAGGATATTTCTCGAGATTTCTTTAACGCGGTGTTTCAGACGAACCCGGCTCTGATTGCTGGCGCTAACGCCACCGCCTCACGGCCTGGGGGATTGGTGCAGTGGGCTGTCACCGACGATATCACCCTGAATGCGGCGGTGTTTTCGTCGGCGGTGAATATTGCTGACTTTGCCCTCGACGGTTTTGCTGGAGAAGTGGCTTTCCGCACGGGAGATGTGATTCTGCGCGGGACCTTTCTTACCTCCCGCGATACCGAGTTTCAGAACACTGGAGGCCGGCTAGATGCCTACGGTGTCAATGCCGAGTGGTTTCTTCCCCAGGCGAATCTGGGCTTGTTTGGCCGCTACGGGCAGCTCAACAACAGCGGCAGCGGGTTTTCGGGCGATAGCTACAGCTTTGGCCTCAACTTGTTTGACGTCTTTATGGAGGATGATCGCCTGGGTTTGGGCTACGGTCGCAACCTGTCTACGGCGGCGGTCAATGGCCGGACTCCCGATGCTCTAGAGCTGTTCTACGACTTTGAGCTAATGCCCAACCTGCGCATTGGCTTTACCTTCCAACAGCGCGATCAGTTCCAGGAGTCCTTTGCGGGGTTCCGCATTCGGAGCGACTTTAATCTGCTGCCTGGTCGATCCTTAGAGTGAGTGAGATCAAATGGTGAACGATAAAACCTATCGGCATTACTTTGTGCCCTGCCGCCGAGCGAGGGCGGGGCTGGCGATCGCGGGGTTAGTGGTAGCCCTGGCGGGAGCCGGAGCACCGGTCTACGCCCAGAGCATTGGACAGGGCTACACGCAGCTGTCGGCGGGGCAAGTCTTAGGGGCGATCACGACCTTTCAGCGCCTCGTGCAGCAAAACCCCAACAATGTCGAAGCCCAGTTGGGCTTAGCTATTGCCTATCGTCGAGCCGGTCGCGATGCCGATGCCCTCCCGGTATATCAGCGGGTGATTACCCTAGACCCCAGTAACCGCCTGGCCCTAAATACCCTGGGGCTGCTGGGCGAATTTCGGCCCGAGTGGCAGCTCATTGGCATTCAGGCCCTGACCCAGCTTTTACAGCTGGAGCCAAACTCTCTGGAGGCTCGTGCCCAGCGAGCCAAGCTCTACTACTACCAGGGTCGTTTTTCTGCGGCCCTGGCTGACTACGCTCCGGTGCTGTCAGGCACCAGCGACCCCAATATTCTTGGCCCGGCAGCCGAGGCTCACACCTTTAGCGGCGATTATGCCGCTGGCCTAGCGCTGTTTGATCGCTATCGCGCGGCGGGGGGCGCATTACAGGGAGATCAGGCAATTGCCTATGCCCAGGCTCTGCGGGAGAGTGGCCAGCTACCCCAGGCCATCCAAATCCTAGAGCAAGAACTGCGCCGTCCGACCAACTCAGACGCCCAGCAGATCCGACTGCGGGGGGCCTTGGCCAGCACCTACGCCGCCAACCGTCAATTTCAACCGGCCCTAGAACTCCTGCAACCTCTGCGCGGCCGTACAGACTCTCGCCTGACCCTGGCGCGCGCCCTCAATGCCCTGGGTGACTATGGTCAGCAGACCAGCTACAGCCAGGAGTCGGCCAGCCTGTATCGGCAGGTGTTGACGACCACCCCCAACCTATCCACTGGGGTGCGGCGGGAGGCTAGCTTTGCCCTGGGCAACTTGCCCGAGCACCGCCCGGCCGCCCTTCAGCTGGTCGAACAGCTGGCTCAGGAGCAGCCTGGCGATGCCAGTCTCACTCTCCAGCGCAAGCTGCTGGCCTACCAAATGGGCCAAACAACCCAGGCAAATCTGGTGCAGCAGGTACGATCGGCTTTTCCTCAGCTGCCCGGTGACCCGGTGCAGGTGCGCTACATGGGGCAGCTTCTGAGTCGCCAGACGCCCCCGGTTACCGAGCTGTTGCCCCTGTACCAAAGCCTGATCAGCGGTGGCGCCACCGAGGCCTTCTTATACTTCCGAGTGGCGCAGATTTTCACCCAGCAGGGGCGGTTAGCGGACGCTCGGCAGGCCCTCTCAGCCTACACCGGCACCCCGGCGGGCAGTCGCGATCCAGAAACCACACAGTTGCTGCTGGCAGACATTGAGCGCCGAGAGGGCAATCTGACCCAAAGCGCCCAGCGTTACCAGGGTCTATTGAACACCGTCCAGGCCGGGCCGATTCGGGCTGGAGCAATTCAGGGTCTCGCGGCGGTTTACCAGACCCAGGGGCAGCTACAGCCGGCTTTGGC
>JBGTNW010000033.1:0-16427 GCA_041742865.1 Phormidesmis sp. | reverse complement strand
CGGTGCTCACCGGATCTGCTAATGCGCTGAATTTGCCTGCTATCGATATGCTGGGCGCGCCCTTTGGCTGGCGAAAAGGCGAAGGTGATTGGCTCGGTGTAAGCAGTGCGATCGCCCGTCAAGCCCCCATTCAAGTGATTCAAGAAGCCGGCAGCGATCTGTGGCAGTCCCATCTCCCGGCAGGCCATCCCTTTCAATTTGGCTTTCCAGAGTTTGCAGATCGCAATCGCCAGATCGAGCCCGCTGCCCGCGTTTGGATTAGCCCAATTCACCGCACTTTTGCGCCGCCAGTAGAATCAGCAATAGAATCAGACCTGCCAAAATCATCAGATCTGCCAAAATCATCAGACTTGCCAAAAGTGCAATGGCATCCGCGTGTGTTGTGGGTTGGGATTGGCTGCGAACGCGATACCGATCAAGCGCTGATTCAGTTCGCGGTAGAAACTGTACTGAAGCAAAATCACTTGGCGATCGCAGCTGTTGCAGGCGTTGCATCAATAGATCTTAAAGCTGATGAAGTGGGATTGCTAGCCTTCGCACAGGAGCAAAACTGGCCGCTGCGCTGTTTCAGCGCCGATCAGCTCAAGGCAGTTTCTGTTCCTACCCCTTCTGAAATCGTCGCGCATGAGGTGGGTACGCCAAGCGTAGCTGAGGCAGCGGCTCTATTAGCGGCGAGTGCCTGTAACTTAAGCGTCAAAAAGCAGGTTGTGAAGCGATCGGGATTAAAAGGCGCAGTGACAATCGCCATGGCCCAAGCCGAACAAGAATACACAAGCCGCATCGGTAAACTGCACCTAGTCGGCACTGGCCCCGGCCAGTTGGATCAAATTACGCCTGCGGCGAAAGCTGCTTTAGCCAACGCCGATGTCGTCATCGGCTATGCCCTCTATGTCGATCTCATTCGCAGCCTCCTCAGAGCGGGCCAAATCGTCGAGGCTTTGCCGATTACTCAAGAGCGGCAGCGAGCCGAACGCGCCATAGACCTCGCAAATTGGGGGCTGACTGTGGCTGTTATTTCTTCGGGTGATTGTGGTATCTACGGCATGGCGGGCCTTGTCCTAGAGCAATTGCAGGCTGAACAATGGAACGGTAAAACCCCTGAAGTTCAGGTGTTCCCAGGCGTTAGCGCCCTTCAGTCTGCGGCTTCTCGCGTGGGTGCTCCGCTGATGCATGACTTTTGCGCTATTAGCCTCAGCAACCTGCTCACCCCTTGGCGCGTGATTCAACAACGGCTGATTTCAGCCGCTGAAGGCGATTTTATTGTGGCTTTGTACAATCCCAAATCAAAGACTCGCACTGAGCAAATCGTCTTTGCCCGCGATACTTTTTTACAGCATCGCAGTCCGCAAACGCCCGTAGCCCTGGCCCGCTCCCTTTATCGACCCGATGAGCAAATCACGCTGACAACCCTCGGTGACATGCTTGATCACCCCATTGATATGCTCACCACGGTCATTGTTGGCAATCGCAGCAGCCGCAACTACCAAGGCTGGTTCATTACGCCTAGAGGTTATCTAGGGGATTTGGACGACTCGATAATGGGCGATTTTGAATAGGCCCGGATCGGGGAGATGTCGTTGCACGACAGGACTTGCGGAAGCGCTCAAACTCAGGGTCTTGCCAAGAAAAGGCAAAGTGACTGACGCTTTGGAGCTGAGGCAGCGATCGCTGTAACGCATCCATCTGAGCTTCTAGCGAAGGCCGATTTTCCTGAGCAACCCCCCAACGACCCGCCAAGACAGGCTTGACTGTAGCTGGATTAGGGCGCACTGCCAGCACCCGCTGCACCTCCTCAATAATGCAGCTTGCATTTCCACAAACTGCGTATGACATCGGATTGAAATCAATCCAGCTGGGAAACCGATTCCAGTGCTGCAACCGCGAATCGAAGCCACTGCCCACCGCCCGATTGCCGTACGGGAAAAATACGGCTCCAGTCGGAAGGCCCGCCTGTCGAGCCGGGGCTGCGCCTGCCTGCAAAAAGTCTGCGATGCCCTGAATCGCATGAGCCACACTTAGCCGCCATAGCTCTGCCTGCAAGCCTGGTCTGCGCTCAGCCGCCGGGGCCAAATTTGCGGGCGCAACCGCAGGCGGATTGCGGCTCTGCCACAGTGGCTCTCCTTCATTGGGATAAAGGCTATCGACTTGAGCCACGTCGGTATCCGTAATATAACCGCGCTGTAAAAATCGCTCAATCAGCTCGCGGCCTTTATTATTGGTAGCTCGTGCAACCAAAGCCTGCCTTGCCGCTGAGCCGTAGATCCACAGGTCTTTTACTTGGCTAGCCACTGAAGCTGCTCCCAGCAATCGAGGATATCGCACATAGTCATACAGCACGCCATCCGGCCGACGGGCAACTACTGATCGCACCATCTGCGCATAGTCTGCTTGAGCGGTGCGATTGTAAGGATCGATAAAGGCTTCTTCAGAAATGCCGCTATTACCGTTGTCGGCATAGTCAGCTGTTGTTGATCCAGAGCCATTGCGAGCAAGCGCCTGCTGCCGATCCGCCCGTTGCCCGTAAGAATAGCCAAAGTTAATCGTAAACACCCAGGCATAGGCTTGGAGATCGCGGCTGCGGGCAGCGGCGATCGCTTCTGCCAGCAAATCCCGATTTGCATCCGCCTCAGACTGCACTACACTGGGCCATACCGTCGGATTATCATTTTTCGGCAGCAGCACCTGTCCGTTAGAAAATGCCTCAATAAAAACTTGGTTGTAGCCCAAATTCACAATCCGATCCATCAGCGCATCCAAGCGACCGGGCTGCAAGTCACAGGGATACAGCCTTAGCCAAGTTGCCTGATTACGCGGCCAATTCGTTTGCCGACAGGTTTTCAAGTTAGCACTATGCTGCCGTTTAATTTCTTCATACTGACGCTGCGCATTGGCATCACCAGCCAAACCCGCAACCCGCAGCGCTTCTTTTTGATCGCTATCTGCTTGAGAAAGGTGGCAGAACCGATTGACATTCGCTTGAGCCGGGGGTGGCATCAGCCCATGTAAAAATATCACTAGCAAACAAGCAAACACCGTCACTTGCATCAAACGGTTTCGGCGTCCTTTTTTTGTTTTAAAGAAGTTAATTGCTTTAGCAACGGTTGCCTTCACGTCCTTTATGACTTCAAAACCCTTTATTCTAAAAACCCCAAAAAAACCAAAAACCATAGTCGGTTACTGTTCCAAATACCTACTTTATTTAAAGTCGCTATCTTACTGCGACTTATACTATGTCATCGCTAATCACCCTGAATGACAATACGGCACTCATTCCAAGGTTGAATGAACAGATGTGACACTTGCCAGTACTGATTACCCATTCGCCTTCTGACAATAGCCCCAACCGAATCCCTTTCAAGATTGCTCTTCTAAAGCAGTTTGTTTCTGTATTGAAGGAAAGAAAAAAACTGCTTTCAAGATTGCTCTTCTAAGGGCTCTTCCAACAGCTCGTTTGCTTCATCTACTTCTCCATTGAGTTCTTCTTCAAAATGATCTAGCAAGTCAGTCAACCGCATCCGTTTAATGTGAGGCCAGCCGCCATTTTGCTCAATATCTCGCAATAGCTGATAGAGCTGCCGACGGCCGTTGGGCAAAGCTTCATGAAATAAAGTATCTCGAACCTCATAGTGAAGTTCATCCATGAGCCGCAACATCTCTAGCAGGGCGATGACATTGCCTGCCCGGCTCTGAGCCATGGTGTGAACGCTTTGTACGAGTTCTTTTAAATCGGCGGGAAGATCTGACTGAGTAGAATTGATCGCTTTGCTCAACTTGTTCAACTTTTGTAACCTGCTTAATTTGAAAGAATATTTAACGCACTACCCTCGGAGGGCAGCCTGTCAGAGCCTACGCGATCAGCCGACAAGGGGGCAAGTGAACGATAAAGCGGGCGATCGCCGTGTAAAATAACAATTAAACCCTTTGCCCTTTTAATATTTAACAGTCTTGAGGTTGACCATGAGGTATCGCGCCCTGCTCGCTGCGTTTTTTGCCCTTTGCTTAGGTGTACTTACCGCCTGTAGTGAAGCCCCTAGCGCCACTAGCGACATTCCACTCACCTACGATCAAATTCGCAACACCGGCCTAGCCAACAGCTGCCCGCAAGTAGACGAAACCCGTCGTGGCCAAATTCCGATTGAATCCGGCATTTCTTACAAGCTGGTCGATTTGTGTATGGAGCCGACTAGCTTTTTCGTCAAGCAAGAGTCTGCTAATAAGCGCAAAGAAGCTGAATTTGTGGCGGGTAAGTCCTTGACTCGCTACACCACTTCTCTAGAGCAAGTCAGCGGTGACATTCAGCTTCAAGACGACGGCAGCTTACGGTTTGACGAAAAGCTCGGCATGGACTTCCAGCCGATTACCGTTTTGCTGCCGGGCGGCGATCAAATTCCTTTTTTATTCACCATTAAAGGGCTCAAAGCAAAGTCGCAGCCTGGGTTGAACGCCGTTACTACCTCTACAGACTTTGAAGGTGAATTCCGCGTTCCTTCCTACCGCACCTCCAACTTTTTAGATCCCAAAGCACGGGGTCTGACCACCGGTTATGACAATGCGGTTGCGCTGCCTGCTCGAGCCGACTCAAATGACCTCAGCCGGGAGAACGTCAAAGCGTTTGATGTCGGCAAAGGCTTCATCTCTTTACAGATCTCCAAAGTAGATAGTAAGACCGGTGAAGTCGGCGGCACGTTTATCTCTGAGCAGCCTTCCGATACCGACATGGGGACCGCCGCCGCCGATGATGTGCGCTTGCAAGGCGTTTTCTATGGCCGCATTGAAGCTGACACGGATGCGTAGACAGTTCACCACGCTAGTGCTTCATGCGCTATTTCGGGTTTATCGAAATTTAATTGAAAAAGCCTGAATAACAGCATTCAGTAAAAGCACTTAGCCCCTTCAATTTGCGGATAAGCTCATAAAGTCAATGAAAAAGGACATCCAGCTCAATGGATGCCCTTTTTTTTGTTTTTTTAAACCGCCTGATAACCAGAATTCTTTTTTTAGCGCCAGAACTGGCACCTGCCAAAACGTTTAATTCCGTGAAAACTCGATTGTTTGGGGGGAAAACCTTCACTAGTCTAGACGTGTCAGCTATGTATCTAGATAGTTATTGAGTTTTGTGGAGGAGTTTTCCAACAATCCTTAGCTCTGTCAGGAGAAAACTCACAACGCTGCTGCCAACCTATCTACCCACCGGCCTAACCTGATTTTTGCAGGCCCTTAACCATATGCGTTCCTTGTCAAATCAGGCTCTTAAAAGTCACTCACTCGAAGTCTTAACCACCTATCAAAAAAACCGCTCCCCCCAACTACGTAACCGCTTGGTGCATATGAACATTGGCCTAGTGCGTCGTGAGGCACATCGCTGGCTGCACAGCTCCGGAGAAACTTTTGACGATTTGATGCAGGTTGGCAGCTTGGGGCTCATTCGCGCAGTTGAGCGGTTTGACTTGCAAAAAGGCTATGCTTTTAGCTCTTTTGCCATTCCTTATATTCGAGGTGAAATTCAGCACTACCTTAGAGACAAGGGCACAGTCGTCCGCATTCCTCGCCGCTGGCAAGCTCTACAAAACCAGTCAGCTAAAGCCATTCGCCAGCTCCAAGCAGATCTCAACCGCAGACCCAGCGACCAAGAGGTGGCTGATCAGCTAGAGATTACGGTAGAGGAGTGGCAGCAGGTCAGAATTGCTAGCAGCAACCGCAGTTTGCTGAGCTTGGATGCACCGGTCAAAGAAAGTGACAGCAGTGCGTCATCACTGGGCGATCTGCTGCCGGATTCACAATATCGAAGCTTTCAGCTCGCTCAAGAAGATCGATTGCGGCTTCAGCAGGCACTCTCACAGCTAGAAAAGCGGACTCGTGAAGTGGTGGAGTTTGTGTTTTTGCAAGACTTGACTCAAAAGGAAACAGCTGAGCGGTTAGGCATTAGCTCGGTGACGGTTTCTCGGCGGGTAAAAAAGGGGTTGAAGCATTTGCAGGTGATTATGCAGCCCGCCGGAGAAGCCTAAAGCGTCTCTCTAGAGGGGTACGTTTGCAGATAGTTCAATCTAATTTGGTATTTTCTTCAGCCTGCACGTTAGTTTTTCAGCGACTTGTGTCTACTCTAAGCGCGCAGCTCTCTTATTTTAATTTATGAGGGCGATGGCTAACTCTTTGATCAATGGTTCTTAGGAGGGATCACGATATGCGGCTTTTGCTGCTTATTTCACTAGCCACTATTCCACTCGCTGGATGTCAGTTTTTTGGCGGTGGTGATCAGCCTGTCGCTGATTTGATCGAGACGGTTGAGCAAGATGATGGCCTCGGGGCAGCCCCTACTATTCCGGCTGTGACAAATGGTGGCGAAGCTAGTTCACCCGGTGAAGGCTCACAGGCTTTCGAAGAACCTACGGTCGTTGCAGCGCAGCCAACAGCGGCTTCGGCTGATCTGATTCAAGCGACCGATCCGACTGCTCGAACTCGTCAGATTAGTCGCAGTCGGGTGGATCCTTTTGCTAGTTTGCCTATTCCGCCTGCGCCCACGCCAATTGCGGTAACACCTGTTGCTGCGGTTGGGAATCAATCTGCCAGCGGTGGTGGATCTTCTACGGCTAGTGCGCAAACAACAGGTGGTAGTACAGCTACAGCTAGGGTGGCGAATGCACCGATACGTCCGCCGACTAGGGTACAGCCTAATAATGCGCCTTTGGTAGTGCCGTCTCCAATTGTTGCTTTGCCTCGAATTCCGCAGCCGGTTATTGCGCCGACGGTGTTGGTATCGGGGGTAGTGCAATTGGGTAATGAGCCTTATGCAATTGTGCGGGCCGGGAATGAGCCTGAGCGCTACGTACGGGTGGGCGATCGCATCGCAGGCGGGAGCGTCCGAGTAAAGCGGATTGAAACCTTGGCTTTTGAGCCTCGGGTCATTTTGGAAGAAAATGGGATTGAGGTCGCCAGGCCCATTGAATCGGGCGAGATCGTTGCGCCAATAACAGAACCTGCCTCGGATTCAGCGGCGGCTGTTTTACCTAACTTTCCGGTGAGTATGCCACCTGTGTAGGCTGTTTCTGAGACTGTTAGCTATGGGTGGGAAGCTTATTTTCAGACTGCATAGCTAATAGTTCATACCCTCATCATTAATAAAGCTGCTGGTAGTCCGGCGGCTTTTTGTTTTTTAAAGCTCTTTTTGGGTCTGAGGTATTGATAAAATCTTTGCAAAAATTATCTTTTAGCGGCAACAAAACTTAAACCGTAAAACATGGCAGTTCGCTCCAGCAGAGTAGTAATCTAAATAAGGAAGGGCCTATTGATGGGCCTATTTTATCCAGAATTTTTGAGAGGGTTAGTATTCATGGTTCAGCGTGGTTCTCAGGTTAGAATTCTCCGCCCAGAGTCTTACTGGTATCAGGAAGTTGGCAACGTTGCTTCAGTTGATCAAAGTGGAATCAAGTATCCCGTTGTCGTGCGATTTAACAAGGTGAACTACGCGGGCGTTAATACCAATAACTTCTCCGAAGCTGAATTAGTTGAAGTTAAAGCGCCTGCTAAGAAAAAAGGCTAAACAGCCCATTCAGGGTGAGGCTTGGCTAAGCTTACACCCTGAAAAACAATACTTGAATTGCATGTGAGTTGCATACAATTGTCACTATAGGGTGCAGCATGGTGCAGCGCGGTTCTAAAGTCAGAATTCTTCGGCCTGAGTCTTACTGGTATAGAGAGATAGGCACCGTTGCTTCTATCGATCAAGGTGCGGCTTCCGGTTCTATCAAGTATCCCGTAGTAGTTCGCTTTAATAAGGTGAACTACTCTGGGGTGAATACCAATAACTTTGCCGTAGCTGAGCTGTTGGAGGTGCAAGCACCTAGTGAGGCAGTGACGAAGAAGAGGGTTAATTCTTCAAAGGTAGATTCTTCAAAAGCCGATTCTATAAGGGCCGATTCTTCTAAAGCCTCAAACCAAACGCCAAATGGCGTAACCGCTGCTTTTAAAGGTGATCAGGGCGGACGCGACCCGAAACAGCCTGCTACTCGCAATCCGGCCCCTAAAGCCAAGCCTAAAAAGCCAATTCAAGGCTAATCTAAAAGACTAATTTAAGGTCAATCGAAAGCTAATCGAAAGCTAGTCCATGATCTTTAAGCCTCAAAACTATTGTTTATCTGACTGCTGTGCCTGAGCTACCCGAAGTAGAGACCGTTCGCCGGGGGCTGAGTCGAGTCTCGCTTCATCAACCGGTTCGAGGTGGTGAGGTGCGCTTAGCGAGAACGATTGCCTATCCTGATCTGGCTGATGATTTTCTGGCGGGCGTAGCCGATGCGCAGATTGCTGGCTGGCATCGGCGCGGTAAATATTTGCTGGCTGAGCTACAGCGGCGGCCTTTGATAGAATCTAGCCATTCTAATACGGACGAATCGGCAGGTTGGTTGGGTGTGCATCTGCGGATGACGGGCCAACTGCTGTGGGTAAAGCAATCTGAAGCGGTGCAGACTCATTGCCGGGTACGGTTATTTTTTGATGATGAGCGGGAGCTGCGCTATGTGGATCAGCGCACGTTTGGACGATTGTGGTGGGTGCCGCCACAGCAGCCTGTAGAGGCGGTGATGACTGGGCTGCAAAAGCTGGGGCCGGAGCCGTTTTCGGATGACTTTTCGATTGCGTATTTAGCGGCGGCGCTGAAGGGGCGGCAGCGCCCGATTAAAAATGCGTTGCTCGACCAGCGCTTAGTGGCAGGGGTGGGCAATATCTATGCGGATGAAGCGCTGTTTATCAGCGGGATTCGGCCTGGAGTTGTGTGCGATCGCCTAGGCCCTAAGCGAATTGCACGTCTGCATGCGGCGATTGTGCAGGTGCTGACAACCAGCATCGAATCAGGAGGTACAACGTTTAGCGATTTTCGTGATATTCACGGTACGAATGGTAACTATGGCGGCGTGGCTTGGGTATATGGCCGAGAAGGTGAGCCCTGCCGAACCTGTGGCCGCGAGATCGTGCGATTGGTATTAGCCGGACGCTCGGCGCACTATTGCCCTGTTTGCCAGCGCTAAATTGCGGTGGGCGTAAATCACACAAACCGTATTTTGATGTTTAAAGGCAGCGGCCAGAACGCTACACCAGGACGCTAGAATAGAGCGCAGTAACCGTTATTTAATCCTTAAGAGCGCTATGCCGGTAAAGAAAGGAGATTTTGTGCGCTTAGTGCGTGAAAAGTTTGAAAGTAGTGTGGAAGCTAAAGCAAGCGATCGCCGTCTTTCAAAATACGTGTTTGAAACGAGAGGCGAAATTTTGGACGTTCGCGATGACTATGGTTTAGTGAAGTTTGGCCATGTGCCCACTCCCAATATGTGGCTCAAGCTAGAGCAGCTTGAGAAGTTTGAGTAGGGCTAGTTTTCGTCGCTAGCCCTTTAGCTATTTGCTCTCTATCGGCTCTCTATTAGTTACTACGCTTGTCCTATGTCTGCGCAAGGGTTTTCTTCATCAGCATTCGGTGAGTGCTGCATGGAGATTCTCCTTTCTGCGGGTGCCGCTGCACATAAGTGCCGTCGGGTTGCATATCCCAAGCCTGACGATTATCTTCTAGGCAAGTTTTCATAATATCTGCAAGTTCTGCTTGCAATGAGGGCTCTTCGATAGGCACGACGGCCTCTACGCGGCGATCTAGGTTGCGAGGCATCCAGTCAGCAGAACCGATGTAGTAGCGATCGCTGCCATTATTGTGAAAGTGAAAGATGCGCGAATGTTCTAGAAAGCGACCAATCACGCTGACGACTCGAATATTTTCGCTAATACCGGCAATACCGGGGCGCAAGCAACAAATCCCTCGAATAATCAGATCAATCTCTACACCAGCCTGTGAAGCTTTATAGAGTTCGGCAATCATCGCTGGATCGACAAGCGCATTCATTTTTATTGTAATTCGGCTTTTTTTGCCGCTTTTGGCGAACTTTGCCTCTTGCTGAACCATCTGCGTCATTTGATCGCGTAAGTTGACCGGGGCAATCAGCAGCTTTTGGTAAGACTGCTGCCGTGAGTAGCCGGTCAAATAATTAAACAAATCTGTCAGATCCGTCCCTAGTTCTGGACGGCAGCTTAGCAGCCCTAAGTCGGTGTAGAGCTTAGCGGTTTTGGGATTGTAATTACCGGTTCCGATGTGCACGTAGCGGCGAATCGTGCCCTTTTCGCGGCGAACGACTAGGGCTACTTTGGTATGCGTTTTGAGGCCCACTAGCCCGTACACAACATGAACGCCTGATCGCTCTAGGGTGCGGGCCCAGTTGATATTATTTTCTTCATCGAAGCGGGCTTTTAGCTCAACAAGCGCGACTACCTGTTTGCCATTTTCAGCAGCTTTAATCAGCGCACTGACAATCGGTGAGTCACCGGAGGTGCGGTATAAAGTCATTTTTATAGCCAACACGCCTGGGTCGCTAGCCGCTTGCGTGATGAAGGTTTGGACGGTGCCAGAAAAGGCATGATAGGGATGATGAACGAGGCGATCGCGTCGCCGAATTAATGAAAATACATCATCACTTTCGGCATCTTGAATGGCCTTCCAAGAAGCGGGCGTAACGGGCTGCCACGGCGGATCTTTAAGCTCAGAAATTGGCAAACTCATCAGCTCCATTAGATCGGTCAATCCAATCGGGCCTTCAATTTCGTAGATATCTTCTTCTTGAATTTTGAGCTCATTCATGAGCGTCATGCGCATGGCTACCGGCATCCCAGCCTCTACCTCCATCCGCACGACTGAACCGCCTAGCCTGCGCTTGCGCAATTCTTGCTCGATAGCCAGCATCAAATCATCGGCTTCATCTTCTTCTACCGAAAGGTCTGCATTTCGGGTAATGCGAAAGGTGTAGCAGTCTTGGACGCTCATGCCAGGAAACAGGGTGGCAATATTGTGAGCGATTATCTGCTCCATGGGCACCGCTGTCCAGTAGCAGGGCTTATCTACTTCGCAGACCTGGATGCTATCGGGCATTTGGACAAATCGAGGGAGCACTTTGGGTACCTTGACCCGAGCAAAGTGAGGCTCAGAAGAGTTTTGATCGTGAATTTCAACAGCCAGATTGAGGCTGAGATTAGAAATGTAGGGGAAGGGATGGCCAGAATCAACTGCCAAGGGCGTGAGTACCGGAAATATCTGTTCGCTGAAGTACTGATCGAGATAGGCGCGCTGGGGCGCGTTGAGATCGGTATAGTTGAGTAAATAAATGCCTTCAGCTAGCATTTTGGGACGCAGCTTGGCTTGAAAGGCTTGGTGCATTTGGCTGATGATCGGTCGTAGCCGCTGGCTAATAGCCTGCAGGTGCTCGGTAGGGGTACGACCATCTGGGGTACGTTTGCTTACACCCGCTTCGATTTGCTGCTTAGTAACCGCGACGCGCACCATAAAATATTCGTCGAGATTGGAGCAAAAAATTGCCAAGAACTTGAGGCGCTCCAACAGCGGTGTGCGCTCGTCGAGCGCTTCTTGGAGTACGCGGCGATTAAATTCTAGCCAGCTCAGTTCGCGGCTAAGGTACCACTGGCTGTCGTTTACTTGAAGTTTGCTCACAGCTGATTTTGACGTCGAGGCCGCAGCTACTTTGCCTGATTTAGCACCTTGATTGCTGTCATGAGCTGACGCTTCAGCGCTATCCTCAGCCGGTAAGGGCGCTGTGGATTGAGCGATCGCGGATTTGGCAGTGGCTTGAGTTTTGGAATTACTGGACACTTTGCTCATGGTTTTGGGGATAAATTCTTTAAAAAACGTCTTTTTCTTGACCGATCCACCACTGGCCTAATGTCATCATTTCTACCTGGAGTTCGGCAACTTGGCGATTAAATTTTTACTGTACTAATGTCGCGACGACGTTCTTTAAGCTTGGCTAGCTGGAGTTGAATGAGCAGCCAGGATTTGCTCATGCCGTCAGTAGCTTCGATGTATCTGGCGAGGTCATCGCTTTTCATTCAGAATTCGCCGGAGAAATTTGCGGCTGTTTTCTAGAATTATGTCTGGGATCATGTCTGAGGTTATTTCTGGGATTATTTCGGGAGCTGTTTTATAAGACTATTCTATAAGGTGACTCAAGCTGAGGTGAGTATTGCATTTGACAAAGCCCGCTGTTGGAGAGGCGATTTGTGTGATCGCTTATTCTCTAACAGCGGGCCTTTAAGGGGTCATCAAATAAGATTTGCAATCGGATCTTTAACGGCTAATAGGCTTAATGCTTTATTAGCGCTTGAGATGATTAACCCAATTTCTGAGCTCCTCACTGGCGACTTCGCGCCCCCCTAAACCGAAGGCGATCGCAACAGCCACGGCAACTGCGCCCAACAGCAAGCCAAACGCAAGGTTGACAATATCCGTCGCAACGCCCATCTGACCTAGAGCCAACGCACCGACAAATGCCAAAATTGCCACTCGAGCAGCTTGGGCTAGGGTATTTGACGAAGCGCTGTTGCTGCTTTTAATGAGGCGGAAGGCAAGATTGGCTACGTATAGGCCAATCGCAAAAATCACCACGCCCACCAGCACCTGAGCAGCTATTTCCATCACCGCGCGTACGATCAGCGTAAGCTGATTAAGCTGGAGGATTTCGGTGGCTGTAACCGCACCAAACAGAACGATCCCAACTAGCGTAATCAACCCAACAATTTCAGAGGGCGATTGGCCTTGACTAACCGGCGTCGGTGGCTGAATGACGGTGAACTCAGAGGGATCGCCGATGACAGGAGGCGCATAAGTTTCAGGGGCTGATGGAGGGGAGATGTCAGGAAGGCCCAAAACATCGAGCACATTGTCAAAGCCAGCGCTAGCCAGCAGACTGCTGACCAATTCAGAGACAAACTTACCGATGAAATAAAACACGGTGAGAACCACACCCGCGGCTAACAGCAGCGGAATGAAGTCCAGAATTCGGTTGAGCATGCTGATGGCGGGCACCGAAATCGCCTGGATGTTTAGCGCATTGAGGGCAGCTATTGCAAACGGGATTAAGATGAATACGTAGACAATGGTGCCTGCTAGTCCAGAAAGCGAAAGCCCTGTGCCGGGGGCCGTACTGCGAGAGAGCCCTAAGCGATTCCCGAGGTTGTCTATCCCTGTGGCGGAGAGCAAATTAGTGACAATTCCTCGGGCGATTTTGGCCAGCAGCCAGCCTGCTGCGAGGACTAAAAGTGCCGTAATAATTTGAGGAATGGCCGATAAAAACTGATTGAGCAGATTTTGAACCGGGATCAGCAGTCCATCTAAAGCGAGAGCATCTAAAATGGGGGGCAAGAACAGTAGAAAAATGAACCAGTAAAGGGCATTGCCCAGCGTTTCATGAATCTGTATGGAGCTTTGTCGAGGATCAACGCCTGTATTCTCGGCTAGCCGGTCATCTAAGTTCAGGCTTCCTAAGGTTCTATTGACAATAGCTCTAACCACGGTGGCAACGCCCCAAGCAACCGCTAGCAAAATAGCCGCACTGAAGATCCGGGGTAGATAGGCTAGTACCGTGGTGAGCAGGTTATTAAGCGGGTCTGAAACGGCTGATAAATTTAGAGCCTGTAGGAAAGCGACAATTGCAAATAGGGCAATTAGCCAAAAGACAATATCGCTAATCCATTTGGCTGCCGGCACTTCATGAGGTTGCCGACCGGTCACAGCAGCAGCCAATCGATCATCTAAATGGGTTTTTTTGAGTAAACTTTTAACGACTAAGGCGACGATATAGGCGAGGACTAAGCCAACGACCAGGATGATGATCGCCCCGATCAAGTTGGGCAAAAACGCGCCAACTCCGAAGCCTAGGCCATCAATCAAGGCCCTAGGCTGAAAAGATCTATCTGGAGTAGTGGTCTGAGAAAGAACTGGTAACCAGTTGGGCCTAACTAGACCAGCACCCTTGATGAAGGAAGGTATCAGAAGATTCATATTTCAAAAAAGAGTGAATTTTTGGGCAGGTAGTGACATCAGCATTCAGTAAAATTTACCGAGGTTTGAGCATAAGGGTACAGCTTTAATGCTTTGTAGAGAAGAAACCTATGGTCATTGACGTTTTTTTAGCCAAAAAACGCTATGTATTTAGCCATCAGCAGTTGCTGAAAAGTAAGAGTCTAAAGATATTGCACTTGCTCTTATTTTTAGTGACTAATCCGTTGATTAATCCATAGATTGTCTTAAAACGGGCTAATAACCATTAGGATACAGATACTTGGCTTTTCAGATAATATGCCTAAAGGGATAGTCATTAAGGTCATTAACTTCTCATTAGTAACTTCTTATCAGACGGTTAATCGCTTCTCAGTATTTGCTGTTACATCTCATCTAATGAAATTTGCTATTAAAAAAAGCTACTAAAAGTCGCGATATCGTTCGCATTTTTTAGTAGCTCTAAATGGTTTGGTTAGTTAGTTGATTGGCTGGGAGGTAAGGTCTGATATCAACTTTCTGATGCTTCGTCTGCTGCGGGCTCTTCTAAGCTGATCGTTGAGTCTATGGAGGGGTGTACTTGAGGAGCCTCGGCTTCTAATGCACCCACGATTTCTGCTTCTGCAAGGGTTTCGGCGATCGCTTCGGCAACTGCCTCAGTCGGCAGATCGGCTTCTTCTTCTTCTAAGTGAGGGACTAACGCAACGGCAGCGATCGCATCGTCACTGTCCAATCGCTGCAACTGCACCCCGGTTGCCATCCGCGACTGCACCGAGATAGCATTAACCGCTTGGCGCATCATGATCCCACGCTGGCTGACGATCATCAACTCATCGTCGGCTGAGGCAATCCGCAACGCGACTAATTCATCGTTTGCTTTGCGGAATTTCATGGCGACAAGTCCCATGCCGGAACGGTTTTGCAATCGGAAGCTAGAAACCGGTACGCGCTTGCCTAGGCCGCCTGCCGAAACCACTAGCACCCAAGGCCCCTGATCGCCTTCAATGGGTTCGATATCGCTGTCTTCGCTAGCTTCTGTCGCCATGGCTTCGAGCGCCGCGACAATTTGAGACGAGAGGATGTCCATGCTGATTAGGCGATCACCTGCTCGCAGTGACATCGCTCTAACCCCCTTAGTCGGCCTGCCCAAAGGCCGTAGCTGCGCATGATCCGTTTTAAAGTGAATAGTCATGCCACGCTGAGAGCCGATTAAAATGCTGTCCTCGGGCCGAGCTAACCGTACCCATCGCAGCTCATCGCCGACTTCTAGCGAGATGGCAATCAAACCGTTGGTCCGAATGCGGCTAAAGGCCGACAGCGCCGTCTTTTTCACAAAGCCGCCCTGCGTTAGCATCACCAAATACTCGTCTTCGCTAAATTCGCTGATGCCGACGACTGACGTGACTTTTTCTTCTTTGGGAATCGGCAGCATTTGTACCAGTGGATAGCCTTTGGCCGTGCGGGAACTCTCCGGAATTTGGTAGGCCCGTAGAGAATAGGCCACGCCTCTGTCGGTAAAAAATAGAACGTGGTCGTGGTTGCAGCAAGTGATGAAGTGCTCAATGCCATCATCGTCTTTCATGCGGGTGCCCGACTTACCGCGCGTGGCCCGGTTTTGAGCTTCAAAAGTATCGACCAGCATCCGCTTGATGTAGCCCTGCTCAGTGACTAAAATGGCGACCTGCTCATTGGCAATCAGCGAAATATCCGACAGATCGTTTTCGTCGGCTTCTAGCACCGTGCGCCGTTCGTTAGCATGGGCATCACGAATGGCGGTGATTTCTTCTTTGATAATCACTAAAATTCGCTCACGTTTCGCCAGAATATCTTCTAAGTCAGCGATAGTGACGGTCAGCGCTTCATGCTCTTGCTGAATTTTTTCAGCTTCTAGCGCAGTCAGACGGCGAAGCTGCATTTGCAAAATCGCATCGGCCTGAGTTTCGGAGAGGCCGTAGGATTCGACAAGTTCGGTTTTGGCGGCGGCGGCATCGGCAGATCCGCGAATCAGCGCAATGACCGCATCTAAGTTTTCTAGCGCAATCAGATAGCCCTGCAATAGATGATCGCGCTCTTGGGCTTTGCGAAGCTGGTAGAGGGTACGCCGGGTAATGGTTTCAATTCGAAAGTCGAGAAAGACCTGAAGAAAATCTCGCAGCGTCAAGAGCTGCGGTTCACCGTTGACGAGGCCCAGCATATTAACGCCAAAGTTGTTTTGCAAGGGCGTTTGCTTGTAAAGGTTGTTGAGCACTACGCGCGGATAGGCGTCACGCTTGAGTTCGATGACGATGCGCATGCCGTCGCGATCGCTCTCATCGCGCAAATCCGAAATCCCTTCTAGTCGCCGTTCGTTCACCATATCGGCAATTTTTTCAATCAGCGCTGCCTTGTTGGTCTGGTAAGGCAATTCGGTGATAATGATCGTTTCGCGGTCCGGTCTGCCTCTATTTTCTTGGGTTTCAATGGTGGCCACACCGCGCATCGTAATCGAGCCTCGGCCTGTGGTGTAGGCATCCCGAATGCCCTGCGAGCCAATAATTTGCGCTCCTGTCGGAAAATC
>JBGTNW010000032.1:0-28573 GCA_041742865.1 Phormidesmis sp. | reverse complement strand
GCAGGCAGCGCAATCGGGCCTTCTACTCGGCGCACGGCCACTTCTTGTTCACCCCAAGAACGTTCAATTTCGAGCCCCATGCGCTGATCGCCCATGCGGAAAATGAGGACGCTGGCCCTGTCCATACTGGGAGTTTCTTCGAGGGTTTCAAACTGTCTGGGGCAGTTAAAGCTCAGCCAGTTGGAGAGTCGAATTAACCGAATGTTGTCGCCTTTAAATGCGAACATTTCTCGGCCTTCGGCTTCTTCAGTTTGGTAAAGGCTCTCGGGCGCGACGATAGTGACTTCCTCGATCATGTCGGTGGGCAACGCGACGAGCATTTGGTTGCTTTCAGCGAGCATGACCCTCGTGACTGAGAGCGTGTAGGGCACAGAAAGGGTAAAGGTGGTGCCTTCCCCGGCGGCGGTATCAACGCTGATGTCCCCGCGAATTTGGGTGAGGTTATTGCGCACCACGTCCATGCCGACCCCTCGACCCGAAAGCGCGGTCACTTCATGAGCTGTACTGAAGCCGGGTTCAAAAATGAGTGAGAGCAGATCGCTTTCGCTGGCGCTGCTGAGCAGTTCGGAGTCTAGGCCCATTTCGAGGGCGCGATCGCGTATTTTCTCCAAGCCAATGCCATTGCCATCATCACTGACCGTAATCACGGTGCGATTACTGCGATTGAACGCGCGAATGGCGATAGTGCCGATGGGGGGTTTGCCTTGCGCTTCTCGCTTTTGACGCGTTTCAATGCCGTGGTCAAAGGCATTGCGAACAATGTGCATCAGCGGATCGCTGAGCGCTTCCAAAATGTTGCGATCTACCAGTAAGGTTTCACCTTCTAGCACTAATTCTACGGATTTGTGATGCGCTAGCTCTAGCTCACGCAAGGCTCTCGGAAAGCGGTTGGTAACATCCGAAAGCGGTCTTAGTCGCAGCTGATTGAGGTTGCGCTGCAAGTGTCTAGCCGTGCGATTAAGCACGCGCGCAGTCTGTTCGGTGCGATCCACGCTCAGTTCAATGTCGTCGGCGACTTCTTGCAGTTTGACAACCGATTCAACAATTTGCCGGAACGGTAGATGGGTATCGTTGTAGCGATCAAATTCTAATGTGTCAAAATTTTGGCGAAAGCGGGCGGGCAGATCGGGGGCGGAGCGATGGGCAATTGAGGAAAAGCTGGGATAAGCCTCGTCGTTGCCGCCTAATAACAATGGACTGTCGGGCTGTTCGTAAACATCTCTCACGTCGTCATTGATTTCGTCGAGCGATCGCAGCTTCCGGTTCAAATCTTTGACTAAGCTGCGCATTCGTTTCACTTCAGCTTCTAAGCGGTTTCTCTCAATCGTCAGCTCACCAAAATAATCATTCAGCTCATTCAGCTTCCGCACCGATACGCGCACCGTATTGTCGCTCACATCCGCTTCGTCGGCTTTAGACTGAGGCGCTTCTGAAAACCGAAACTCTGTGCCTGAGTTGCGCTTGGTTGCAGCTTGAGGGGATGTTGCAAACCCGGATTGAGCGGTACTACCCGCCGATGAATCTGTCGGCAGATCGTCAATAAATACGTTCGCAAATGGATCGACCGGATCGTCGTTGCTATCGGCAGCTGAAAACACATCAGCCACCAAAGACGCATCTTCATCGCCTAAGCTAGCGAAAACATCCCCGACAAGCGCTTCATCTTCTGCGCCATAATCTGTTGCATTGAAATCTGTTTTGTCGAGATATGTTTTGTCGAGATCTGTTGCATCGAGACTTGCTGCACTCAGATTATCCCAATTGCTCTCGTCTAAAGGCAAATCGTCTGTATCAATATCGAAGCCTGCAAACACCGCAGCCGCAGAGGTGTCTTCACGGTTTTCAAAATCTTCCCACTCGGTTGCATCGGGAGTGAAATTAATCGCATCTAGCTCACCATCCCCCACCCCAAAACTCATTTGGGTAAGCTGCGTCGGCATCGAGACTTCATTACCCGTCAGCACCAGCGCCTGGGCGCGTCGCCATGCCTGTAGCGCCTTAGCCGTGACCTCCTGCTTCTGCTCATCTGTGTTAGCACAGGTAGCGTATTTTTCAACCGACTCACAGAGCTGACTAAACGGGGACAGATCTAGCATTTCACCGAGTCCGCTCAGCTCTTGAGCCATGGTGATGAGTTCTGCCTGCAAATCATCGACGGAACGCTCGTCTATCAGCAGCTCTAAGCGCTCTAGCGTGCTCTCCACTTCAGTTTGAAAAATCAAAGGCATGACATTTTGGCCGTCATCTGCCTCCATCAAATCGCTTGCATCTTCAGAGCTAGGCTCTCCAAACGTGTCATAAAGCGCATCAAAAATCGGCAATACCGAGCCGCTCACCCAGGCTTCATCGAGCGGTGTATTGAGGCGATCGCGCTCCACTACCTGCCGAATCGCATCCACGCCTTTGAGCAAAAGCGCTTCGACTTCACTGGTCACGCCTTCGCTGCGCCGAATTTTGAGCACTTTCAGAGAGTCTTCTAGCCGATGCGCCAACTCGCTCGTCAGCCCATAGCCCATCAGCGCTGCGCCGCCCTTAATCGAATGCGCAGCCCGCAGCGCCCCATTCATTTCATGCAAATCCACGCCGCTGAGTGCAACGTTGAGCAACGCCGCCTCTAGCCGGTCTAAATACTCTGCTGCTTCATCGAGAAACTGCAATCGAATTTCTCTCTCTTTTTCAAAGTCCTGACCCACCCCCTGCTCGATCATGGATCTTACGCCTCCTCAACCACAAACGTCGCCACTTGGGCCTGAAGATCTTGGGCAACGCCGATTGTTTCTTTGAGCGCTGCTGACACCTGCCGAGAAGAGTTAGACGTGCGGCTTGAAAGCTTAGCAATTTCGCTCATTAGATCTGAAACAGTATTAGAAATTTCCACCTGAGAAGAGGTCGCTTCAGAAATCATCCCAGCCAAGTCATCCATTTTTTGCGAACCTGCCAAAATCTGATTCAAGCTAGCTTTGGCATCTTCTACCCGATGGGTGCCTTCTACCACTTGCGCAGTGCTCCGCTCGATGGCCTCAACCACATCGTTTGTTTCGCGCTGAATGGTTTCTACGATCCGCTCAATTTCTTCTGTTGCAGCCGCAGAACGGGTTGCGAGTTCTCCGACTTCTTCGGCCACTGCCGCAAACCCCTGACCGGCTTCACCGGCTCTAGCTGCTTCAATTCCTGCATTAATGGCCAGCAAATTAGTTTGCTGAGAAATTTGATTAATCAGCAGCACGGCTTTGGTAATTTGCTGGGAGGATTCGCCCAAGCGCTTGACTTTTTTGGCCGTTTGGCCAACTGTTTGCCGCAGCGCCATGATGTTGCTCACGGTTAAATCCATCGCTTCTTCACCGGCTGTAGCGGTTTCAGAAGCAGCTTTGGCCACCGCAGCGGCAGCTTGCGCCTGCTCGGCAACTTGCTGAATAGAAACCGTCATCGTACTGACCGAATCTAGCGTCAGGGTAGTTCGCTCAGCCGCCTGCAAGGCATCCTCTGACAGCTGCTGAATGGCTTGCTCGTTTTCACCCAACGCAGCGTTAACCTGATGTGCCGACTGCTTGACTTGAATCACAATCTGCCGCAGGTTTTCGATGATTGCATTAAAGAAATCAGCCACGGTGCCAATTTCTCCAGAGGAAACATCCGCCCGAACCGTGAGGTTGCCATCAGCGGCAGCTTCTACATCATTCAAAAGCGCGAGTAGCTGAGTTTGCAAACTTTCTTGGCGCTGCAACAGCTCGGCTGAGAGCGATTCTGTTTGATCTAGGGCCTGTTCTTTTTGGTTAGTGGCTTCGGCCTGCTCTAGGGCAAAGCCCAGCTGTACAGCGGCTCTTCGCATGAAGTCGATGCTGGTTTGCGACCATTCTCGGGGGCCTTCACACTCGTGGGCAATCAGTAGCCCAAGCAGCCGGTCTTCAACGACAATGGGCGCAATCAGACTAGCGCTTACTTTAAAGGGCTCTAGCTGGCTGAGATGGCAAGGGGTCAGTCCGGCTTGGTAAATGTCGGCGATAGCCTTGACGCGACCGGTTTTGTACTGCTCGACGTAGCTGTCGGCAAAGCAAGGGTCGGTGATCTCTGCGCCTAGGGCCGGCGGCCACTGCGGATCGACGGTTTCGGCGACGATGGTGCCATTCCACTGCGGGTCAAAAGTGTAGACCAACACGCGGCTAGATTCAATGGCGAGTTTGATTTGGCGGGTGACGATGCGGAAAATTTTGTCGCGATCGCTAATCTCTCGAATACTGGTCACTAGCTCGGTAATTTGCTGCTCTCGTTTTACGGCTTGGCGCTGCGTTTGCAGTAGCTTAGATTGCGCTAACGCAAAGCCCACTTGAGTGGCTAGCTGCTGCATCATGCTAATTTCTTCCGGCTGCCACTGGCGCACAGTGCTGCACTGATGCGCGCACAGTAAACCGGCTAAATGGTCACCGACAATAATCGGTGCGACCATATTCGCCTTTACCTGAAGCGCTTTGAGTAGGCGGCAGTGACACTCGCTGAGATCAGCGGTGTCGATATTGTCAACGGTAGAGACTTTGCCGCTCATAAAGCGCTCTACCGACTGGGGCAGCAGCGGATCTTCTAAGTGCTGGCCGATTGCTTGAGGCCAGTTAGATCCGACCGATTCGGCCGTCACCTCGCCGCCGCCATAGCCCGCCGCAAAGCGATACACCAACACCCGATCTACGTCGAGTAGCGATCGCGTCTGACTGACTGCTGTTGCTAAAATAGCCTCAGTATCCAAGCTCTGGCGAATCTGACTGGTAAAGTCCGACAGCAACTGCGATCGCCGAGCCGATTCACCCTGTGAGCGGGACTGAAACCGCAAAGCCTCTTCAGAACTCGATACCGCTGTGGCTAGCTGATTAAAAGCACTGGCTACTTGGCCGACTTCATCGCGGGCAAAGACATCAGCGCGAGCCGTGCGATCACCCCAGGCAAATCGTTCCGTCGCCCTCTGTAAATTTCTGACCGGTTTCACAATCGAGCGCCCCAATAGCCGAGCAATAATCACATCTAGCAGCAGTGCTGTCAGCCCCGCGCCAATAATCAGCCAAGCATCTCGACTCAATAAGCTCAGCACCGACTGTTCAGATAAGCCCCGAACAATCACACCCACGGGTTTCCCATTGCCATCGACGAGGGCTTTGGCTGCCACTGTGTAGCTACCGGGTGGCAGACTATTCGCCGGTGAAGGTGAGTTTGTCAGCATAAAGCGCTCACTTACGACTGCTGGCGAAGCGCTAATGACTCGCTGGAGAAAGTCATAGTCATCAAACTGCGCGGGGCTTTGCAGGGCTGCGCGGGGCTGTTGCGCGCCGGTTTGAGCGGTATTAGTCTGGGCGGCATTAGCTTCTACCGAGCCTTGTGAGGCAGCCACTAAATCAAATCCGCCGCTGGGATCTTGTCGGTATAGCGCACTATAGCCCTCCGAGAATCGGGTCAGGGCACGGCTAATCTGCGGCGAACCCGCGTTCAAGATATCGCCAGTAACCAGCGCCCCTACGACTTTCCCTCTCGCGACCGTCTCTTCGCCGCTCTCTTCGTCGTTCTCTTCGCCGCGTTCACCCCCTAGCAGATTGGCCCCTGCGAAAATTGGGACAACATCGTATCGAATTAAAGCGGCTTCATCTGCTGTTGCAGGCACGCTCACCCCTAGCTGCTGCAATTCTTCAAGGCTCTGTAAGCTCGTTACCTGCTGAACTTGACCTTGACGCAGCGCATTGGCAACTACGTTATCAGGATTAAATAAGTCACCGCTGCGATCTGGCCCACCGCTAGCGATCGCCCGCAGATCGGTGCCAACTAGCGTCACATAGGCTAGCTGATTGGCTCGTAGCCTCGCCCTAAGTGCCCTAGTCGCCTCGTCTTTCAATCCAAAATCAAACTGATCGATAGATTGATTGCCCTCGTCATAGCGCTCAGCCGCAATCTGTAGGGTTGCTTCAATCGGGGGCTCAATCGAGCCACTGCCAGCCAGTAAATTGGAAGTGATCGCGCCGGCTGTGCCACGGCCTGTGGGCTGATTCCCCGTTTCATTCGCAAAATCAATGGCGATCGCCGACAGTTCAGAAACCGCCTGATCCAACATCTGACGGCGACCGGTCATCAACAGCAGCCATAGGCTAATTCCAATCACGCCGAGCACAGAAAGAATCTTGGAGGCAAGCAGCCCGGTCAGCTGCTTATCAGCCACCGGCAGATCATAAAACCACTGAAGCAGATGAACAGAGCTTCCTCGCGTGAGCCGGAGGTTATTGTCAACTTCAGGGCTAATTTCAGAGCTGGTCTCACGGCTAATTTCAGGACTAATTTCAGGACTAATTTCAGGACTAGCCACCATCCCTTCCGCCGATACAGCCCCACTTTCTGCTGTCAGGTTGCTAGCATCAGCCTCGCTAGCATCAGCCGCATCAGAAGAATAAGGTGAGCGTGTATCAGTTGTCATATCAAATTTAGGTCAAGGTGTAAAAGGTCAAGGTAGAAAGGCAATATCAAAGAAACAATTCAATTTAGATCTAATCTTTAGAAAAGCTATCCCTGAAAAACAGAAGATTGCAGAATCGCCTCTGCATCCAGCACCAGCAGAATTTGATTATCTTGAACCGCACAGCCGCGCAGGTAAGGCACCAAAATCGGATTGATCTGCGGTGGCGGCGGCTGCACTTCATCGCCGCGTAGATGAACGATGCCCTCTATGCTATCGACAATTAGCCCCAGCGAAGACCCTGACTTCACAATTACCACACTGTACTGCTGCCTAAGCTGATCGCTCACAGGCATACCTAACAGCTTCACCAAATTAGCAATCCAAATCACCCGGTTGCGACGATTGATCAAGCCCAGCATACAGGGCGGCATGTTTGGAATCGCCGTCACCTGATGAATCGGCAGTGCTGTCGCCTCTTCTACCACCCGCGCGGCAAAAACAGCAGGCACCCGAGGCGCTAGCTGAAACTTAAGATAAGCATCACCCATCACCTGACGATCTGGAATAGCAAGCTGAGTTTTCACTGCGTTTGGATAAAGGGACTAAGCACGTCACGGATAACTATAGTCGTAACTGGAAACGAGTATAAAGCTAAGGCTTCAGTTCAGACTTCCCCAACCCAAGCTTTCATATCAACTTTTTTTGCTAAAAACCGCCTTCCAGCTTCTGCCTTACTGCAAAACCGCTCTCACCGCCTGAATCAGCTGCTCGCGGGTATAGGGCTTTGTCAAATATGCAGTCGCGCCTTGCCTCAGCCCCCAAAGCCGATCAATCTTTTCGCCTTTGGAAGAGCAAATGACAATAGGCACCGCTTGCGTTTGAGGGATGCGTTTGAGCTGACGGCACAGCTCAAACCCGCTGATACCAGGCATGACCACATCCGTCACAATCACGTCTGGGTTTTGAGTGATCGCTTTATCCAACCCCTCTTGACCACTAAGGGCCTCAATCACGCCAAAGCCTTCCGCCCGCAGATAATGACTCATCAGCGCCAGCTCTGAAGGCCCATCTTCAACCACCAGAACAGTGCCTGACACAGTTACCGGCACAGCGATCGCGGCCATTGCTATCGCCCTTCACTCGGTAAATGCTTGAAAACTATTTTCAACAAATCAGACTGAGTAAATGGCTTCGTTAAATACCCAGAAGCTCGCACCAGCTTAGCCCTAGCGCGGTCAATGAGACCCGTATTACCCGTCACCATTACAATCGGCGTCCGCTTATAGCGTGGGTGGCGTCTGAGCAGAGAGCAAAGTTCGTAGCCGTCTAAGTTCGGCATCGTAATATCTAGCAAAATCAGATCCGGCTTACTGCGCACAATCTGCATCAGCGCCTTCACGGGGTCATTAATGGCTACAACCGAAAGACTCTGATCTTCCAGAAACTTTTGAATCGCATTGAGCACCGTCGGGCTGTCATCAATACAGGCGACGGTATAGGTAGTGCGCTTAAGCGTCGTACCTGAGCCTATGCCCTGGCGGTTTGGGCTCGTTTTCATCCCTGGCACGATGGGTCCTAGGCCATTGATTTGCCCTAAGCCTTGAGCATCATTTTGAGGATTCAATAGCTGAGCATTTACGGCAGCGTTAGGCGGCAGTTTGCTCGTGACCGGGCCACCAGCGGCCCGCTGCTTGCTATTGCGCTGACACAGCTCTACGATCGGCCGCAAATCTAGGTTGCAAAAGGTCGGAATCCCTTCTGTCTGGGTTGCTGGAATCAGCTCGTAACTGCCTTCTCGAATGCTTAAAAAGGGTTCAACGACTTCAATCGCGATCGCGCCTATAAGCTGCCCTGCCTGATCAGTTGTCAAATGCTGCTGCTCCACTAGCCAGCAAATCGCCCGATAGTCTCGGCTAACAACTTCATCCACTTCATCTGACTGCTCAAATAGCTGCCGCAGCCGATCTTTTTCAGCCTCAGACAATCCTAGATTAAGCGCTTGCATCTGCCGATCTAGACGATCAAACGCGTCAGCTGAGCTAGTGGCAAAATTGAGCTGACCCCGATTAAATAAGAGCCGCCATTCCGATGCCTGGGCAGTGAGCTTTAAGCAACCACTCACCTGACGACTGATCAACTGGGCCAGCAAACTTAGCGGGTGCAGTTTGTGAGCGGTACTGTAACTGGTGCTAGAACGGCTGTTTATCATCTATCTACGCCAAGCCCTTGAAAAAGGCATACGAAATAAGCATATGGCAAACGGTGAAGTCTTAAGCATACTAAGAGATCCAAAAATTGCCTTACAGCTCTCCCGACTGAACCTCGAATGAATCTAAATTAAGCTCTATCAGACTACTACAGAGTTGTCCTAATAGAGTTCTGTATTAAGCTGTACTAGCGTTGGGGCACGGATCGCTCAGACCCTTAGCTCATACCTATATCAAAATATCTACATCAAAAACAGCTTGCCCAATTCATATTTGATCTAATCGCGCTCAATCTAATTGCTTTGTAGTAGTTCATTTAGCCCGTAAAGGACAGAAAAATAATTTGAGTCTAAAGATACATTAGTTCTTTATCCAAGACGGATATGGTTATGAGCAATAGCAGGAACCTCCCCTGCCTTTGTACTACAATGTGAGAACAAACGTATTATGGGATTTTTCAAGAGAATTTTTGGTAGAGATAAGCCAGCGAATGCCTCTCCTAAAATTAAGCGCGGCGTTGCTCAAGCGGCGGCTCCTAAGAGCGGCGTTGCTCAAGCGGCGGCTCCCAGTAGCGGCAGTAGCGGCAGCAACAGCGTCCCCGACTATAAAGTAGGCGTCGATGGCAAATTTGACGAAAGTGGCTTGGCCAAGCGAGTAGCGCTCGCTTTTGATGAGGATGCTCAGCTAGATGATATCGATACCCTTTGGGTTGCTCAGCTCAGCGGCACCGTTGTGTTGAAAGGTAAAGTGCCAAGCAAAGCTATCTTAGACAAAATGGTCAGCGTAGCTAGAGGGGTTGATGGCACCGAGGCAGTTGATACCAAGCAAGTCGAGATCGGTTAGATTGCTTGAGCGATATGAATATCTACATTGATTGCTGTAAGTGATCTGTGCAGATCATGTATTTTAGATTAACTTAGATTAGCAAAGGAGGCTTATGGTCTCCTTTTTTTGCGGGTGAAATAACCCTTAAATATGGCGCTAGTTCATACCCTCAGCGCGTCCGAAATCATGAGCGAACAGATGAGTAATTCGGCTAATTCTGCGGCCAATCTGACGGCCAAAATCCCTGCCAAAATCCCTGTAGTGGTCAACGGCGCACTCGGCAAAATGGGCCGCGCCATTGTCAAAGCTGTGTCAGAAGCTGATGATATGGCGCTAGTCGGCGCGATTGATCGTAACCCGGCTTTTCTCGGTCAAGATATCGGCGAGGTGATGGGTATCGAGCCGCTAGAAATTCCGGTGATGACCGATTTAGAAGCCACGTTGGTGATGGCTCAAAACGAAGCCCCTCCAGGAAGCAGTGCAGTGATGGTCGATGTCACCCACCCAGACAGCGTATATGGTTCAGCGCGTGCGGCTTTAGCTTACGGCGTGCGGCCTGTGATTGGCACCACGGGGATGAGCCCTGAGCAAATCAAAGACTTAGCTGATTTTGCCGATAAGGCCAGTACCGGTTGCCTGTTGATTCCTAACTTTTCGATTGGCATGGTGCTGTTGCAGCAGGCGGCTTTGCAGGCAGCGGCTTACTTTGACCATGTGGAAATTATTGAGCTACATCACAACCAAAAGGCCGATGCGCCTAGCGGCACGGCGGTCAAAACCGCGCAGATGCTGTCAGAACTACACAAACAGTACAATTCGCCCGAAGTCGAAGAAACTGAAAAAATGGCGGGTGCTAGAGGTAGTCAAACTACCGATGGCGTTAGGATTCATAGCATTCGGCTGCCGGGGCTAATTGCTCATCAGGAAGTGATTTTTGGCGCAGCGGGTCAATCTTATACATTGCGGCATGATACGAGCGATCGCATTTGCTACATGCCCGGTGTGCTGCTGTGCATTCGTCGGGTTTTGCCACTGAAGTCGATGCTCTACGGGCTAGATAAAATTTTGTAGAGCCGGCGTTAGCCAGATCCTTCGTCGCCCAACGCATTTTTGGCCCTATTGAATGCCAGTTGAATGCCAGTTGAATGCAAGTTGAATGCAAGCGGTCTGCACTCAATAGGGCTGAGTCCAAACGCGACCAAAGAGGCGCTGTGATACATCGGGAAAACCGCCATTAGTCCAAGACTTCAGCAGCTGCATCGAATGCGGAGCGATCAGCCGAGGCAGCGCGTAGCAAGAAGTTCCTTGCCTAACTACTGGGTCATCGGCTACTGCTACGGCAGAACGGATGTTTGAAGCGGCGACTTGGGATTGAGCTTGAGGATTACAGCGATTGTAAGGAAACGCCAAGTGCTGAGGCGCTGAGCCAGTGGCTTGAATCATATGATTGATTGAGAGCTGCATTTCTGCGGTAGTTTGGTCGCTGTGGGTACTGAGATCAATGTGATTGGCCGTGTGGATGCCTAGGGTGATGTTGGAATATTGGCGCTGTAGGTGGCGAACCTCATTCCAATTGAGGGTAAGTCGGGGTGGATAGGCGCTAGGCGCTAGCTGGGTATCAATTTCGGTTAGCAGTGCCTGACGCTGCTCAACGGACGCTTGTATTAGGTAGTTGCCGCAGCTTTGATAGGCTGCTTGGGCCTGATTGCTGTCGGCTAAGTCCCAGTTTTTTAGCTGGGTGTGGTCTACTGTCTGTTTGGAGTCGGCTAGGGTGACTTGGTTGTCCAAGCACAGATGGTGCTGGCTGCGGGCTCTAAAGGCAGAATAGAGCTCGTCAATCCACTGGTTTCTACTCGTGGCTATATAGTTGGTTGCCAGATAAAGGGTGGCGGGCAAATCGTATTTGGCCAAAATCGGAGCAGCTACCGTGAGATTGTTCAAATAGCCGTCGTCAAAGGTAATGGCGACCGTTCCTCGCCGAATGGGCTCCTGATTCTCGAGCTGATTGACTAGCTGATCGAGCGATATGACATGACGCCGCTGGGCTAAAAACCGCATCTGCTGCTCAAAAATGGCGGCCGAAAGGCTGTTACACGGATCTATCCACGGAATTTCGTGGGGCGCTGGAATGCTGTGGTACATCAAGATGGTCGCTACAGAGCTGTGATGAAAGCGATCGCTCCAGCGCGCAGAGATCGAAGAAATCCCTGAGTAGTAAGAAAGAAGATGCAATTGCTTGAGGATGCGACGCTTGAAGGGAAGCAACGGCAAGGTATTGAGCGGTAGCGATGGCAACTCAGGCTGACTCCAAAGCGATGAGTTGAGATGAGACGAGGCTTCGCCTATCTGATTTTGCTCGGACATCCTCTGATTAGGAAAGTGAGTGGAAGTAGATAAAATCATGGAAAGCTAAATAACAAATTCGGCGGAGCAAAAGCACAAGTCGATGAGTGACGGGTTACCTCCCTGCCTTAGCACCTGACGTATCCACGGGTGTACCCATAGGCGATGCTCGCAGGCATTGGCAGGTCTGTTTCTTGAGTAAGCGCGTCTGTCTGGATGAGGGCCTTTCAAATGCTAGAGATTAGTTTCAGACATTATGTTCCACAATCTCAAGGCCCTCATAACCATTGCTTAGCAACTCCATAATGGGTCGCTCACTAGGCCATAGCGACCGACCTTATGAGCCTCAGCTCACAAAATATTTTTCTTAAAAAGAAATAAATTTAAATAATATTTAACAATTGAGATAATATGAAAACTACGCAGCGGTTCTACTCTGTTGAAATTTACACAAATTCTCTAAGTATATGAACTTCTCTACTCAGCAGTTGCCCTCAGGAAAATGGGGAATTTATAGCGATTCTCGCTTACTAGCGACAGTTTCTTGCCAAAAGACCTGCCAGACAATTTTCTCCAATCTTTTGACCGGTCGTCGAGATGCGCCTTGCAATGATGCCAATGCGCTCTATCAATTGCCTGGATTGCGACATCCGTCGTCTAAACAAAACGCAGATCTAAACGCAGCGGCTGAAACTAGTCAGCGCTTTACAGCGTCCAAGTCACCGTCAAAATCAAAAGCCAAGAAGCGTAAAGTGAGTCTTCGCTCTGGGCAATTGAAGCCATCCTCATATGAGCGCTTATCCAAAGTGAGTGGTCATATGAGCGCTAGCACAGCTTCTTAAATAGCGATCAAACGGGGTTCACTTGGGCCGCTCAAAAAAAGACTTAGTATATTGGGCTGCTGCGCTGTTAGCTTTGCTGCTAGTGTGCACAGTCGCCATAACGACGGCTAACGCCTCAAAGCAAGACCATTTCATTCAGGTCGTGTACTTAGCCGAAACCCATACAGACCTCGCAGATCATCAGGCTCAGCTAGAGATTGTGCAGATTTTGGCTGAGCAGGCTAGGCTTGAAAGCAGAGAGATTGCGATCGCGCTAGAAATGTTTCAGCGCCCCTTTCAGCCAGTGCTAGAGGCTTATTTGGCCGGAGAAATCACCGAAGCCGAGCTTGTTGCTCAGAGCGAATACGAAACTCGCTGGGGGTACGATTGGGAGTTTTATGCCCCAATTTTGCGCTATGCCCAAGCTAATCAGATAGCGGCGATCGCCCTCAACGCCCCGACTGAAGTCACTCGCAAAGTCGCAAGCAGCGGCCTCAATAGCCTATCGCCCGCAGAGTTTACCGACATTCCGCCCCTAGCCGACATCGATCTGACTGACCTCGCCTATCGGACCCGTATGGTTGAAGCCTTTGAAGCGCATGGCGGTATCGGCAATAGCCTCGACTTTGAGAATTTTTTTGCCGCCCAAGTGCTTTGGGATGAAACGATGGCTGAGCGGATTGTGCAGCAGCTGATAGCAGAGCCGACCGCGCAGGTCATCGTGCTTGTTGGGGAAGGGCACATTGCCTACAACCAAGGTATTCCGAGCCGAGTAGCGCGGCGGCTGCCGAGCGTGAGCCAAATCAGTATCAGACTCATGCCGGTAGGCAGCGAAATAGAACCAGGATTTTCAGATGCCGTCTGGTTCACGTCGCCATCGCAGGTAAAGTGAATCAAACCGCACCCTGACCCGAAGGGAGTGCAGTCGTATGCCGCAACTCATTTGGCCGGTTGCACCGCAAAGGTTTCACAAAGATCCTTACAAAAATCTTTGTACTCTAGCCAAGTAATAAACGCTATAGCAGGCCAAAAATTAGCTGAAAGTTGCTAAGGCTTCTAGTACCAGATCGTAAACGCCTTCGGCATCGACACTTTCAACGACTTGAACGGTTGAGCCTGAACCTTCTCCGTACCAATCGACCACGGTGCGCCCAAGGCTGTATTCTCCTGTGGTTTCGACCCTAACATTGACCCGACGGGTGGTAAAAAGCTGGGGCTGAAGCAAGTAAGCAATCACACAAGGATCGTGCAGCGGACAGCCGGGCAGTCCGTAGCGAGCGACATCGTTTTGACCATAGAAGCTGAGCATTCCGGCAGCGGCGGTGCTAACAGGGTTGCCAAGGGCGCGAATAGCGGCGAGTCGTGCCGGGGTAGTGAGCACTTGATGGGTGGTATCGAGCGTGATCACTACAGTTGGGATTTGGGCGCTGAGCACCACTTGGGCCGCGTGCGGATCGACGTACATATTGAATTCCGCCGCCGGGGTAATGTTGCCGTGAGTCATAGAGCCGCCCATGATCACAAGCTGATCGATGCGCGCGGCGATCGCCGGACATTTAATCAGCGCCACAGCCAAGTTAGTGAGCGGGCCTAGTGCAGCCACAGTCACCGGCTCTGGGGCTTTGAGCAATTGCTCAATGAAAAAATCGACGCCGTGCTGGGATTGAATAGCGGCTTGGGATGGCGGCGGTTCGGAGAGATTTGCCCCTTGCAGGCCAGTTGCACCGTGAATCTCTTCGGCAGTCGCTAGCGGTCGTAGCAAAGGCCGCGGACAGCCTGCAAAGACGGGCGTTTGGGGTTGGCCAGCTAGGGCGCAGAGCTTGCGGGCGTTGCTGAAAGTCAGCGGCAGCGGCACATTGCCCGCAACGGTGGTAATGCCGAGTAAAGGCAGGCGTTGGCTGAAGGTAAGCAGGAGGGCGATCGCATCATCTACCCCCGGATCGCAGTCTACAATCAGGCTATTCATTAATGTGTCCATAAATCAACATCCACCATCAAACAACGGATTAACAACCGACTCTTCTCTGCAATGTTTAGGGTGTAGTGCTCAGTGTGTAGTCCTCAGGGTGTAGTCCTAAAACATGGTTGCAACAGCTCATGAAAAACAGTATAGAATTTCGGGCGATCGCCCTTAAAATCAGCCAATCAGGGGTTATTTTGCGTTAGCGTAGACCGTGTTGTAAGGATTGAGTCATGATGCGATCGCGTTCTGTAAATGGGCCACTAGCTCCGTTGTTGCCAACCCGGTTATTGAGAGCTTTGTTAGTGCCTGCTGTAGGGGGGCTGCTGGCGATCACTGGCTGCTCCGGCACTCAACTCGGGGATACCCTGAGCAGAAACTTAGAGCCCGATCCGCAGCTTAGCGAAGGCAATAATCCGAGCACTAATCAGCCAACCCTGACGCCTACGCCCTCTCAGCCAGATCCAGATCCGGACGATGCCGCAACGCCGACACCTGCTGAGCCCGAGGTTACCGCGGGTGAGTATACCGATTTAGACAAAGCACCTGAGGAAATTCAGCCCTATTTAGCTGATTTGATTCAGCTCAACCTGTTGGAAGTTCGACCAGTTACGCCCAGTCCAACGCCCAGTTCAACGCCCAGTTCAACGCCCAGTCCGGCCCCTAATACAGCAACCAATGGCACGGCCAACCCTTCTACGCCTACCGCCACCGCTGCGCCGCCTCCCGGCCCAGATGAGTTTCGGCCCAATCAGGCTATTCTCCGCCGCGAATACGCCCGCTGGCTACTCGCCACCAACAATCGCTTTTACGACGCTCAGCGCACCCGCAGAATTCGCCCCGGCGTTACCAGTTCCACGCCCGTTTTTCAAGATGTCACAGCTAGCGATCCTGACTTTGATGCCATTCAGGGCTTAGCTGAAGCGGGCATCATTCCAAGTCCGCTCACGGGCAGCAGTACGGCGCTGACTTTCCGCCCTGATGCTCCCTTGACTCGTAAAGACTTGCTGCTGTGGAAGGTACCATTAGACACCCGCCAGCCTTTACCTCAAGCTACGGTTGACGCTGTAGAGCAAGCCTGGGGCTTTCAAGATGCTAGCAAAATCGAGCCAAGAGCGTTGCAGGCGATTCTGGCTGACTATCAAAACGGCGATTTTGCTAATATCCGCCGCACTTTTGGCTACACCACTCTTTTTCAGCCCGATAAAGCCGCCACTCGCGCCGAAGCGGCTGCCGTCCTCTGGCGATTTGGCAACTCCACCGAGGGGGTTACCGCCGCTGACGTGCTAAATCCTAGGTCTGCTGCCAGTGGCCAAAGTAACGGCCAGAATAACGGCCAAAGTAACGGCCAGAATAATGGCAACAACTGAACCCATAGCCTTAGCGGCGGCTGATTGGAGTGAAGATTGTTTTTTTAGTGCGATCGCTCAATTAGTCATGCTGCACTCACCCAGCGGCGTTGAAGATGAAATCAATCAATACCTACTCACCCACCTAACCGCTATCGGCGTCGAGCACTGGCAAGACGAAGCCGACAATATCGTTATTTATTTGCCGTCCCAGTCATCAGACGAGCCATCGAAGCCATCAGCGCCAAAATCTGAGCGCCGTGCGAGCCTAGCGATCACCGCGCACAAAGATGAAATTGGTGGCATTGTAAAGCGCGTCGAGGCCGATGGACGGCTCTCGGTGCGGGCATTGGGCGGCGCTTACCCTTGGGTCTATGGCGAAGGCGTAGTGGATGTACTGGGCTCCAATACCACCATTAGCGGCATCTTGAGCTTTGGCTCACGCCATGTCTCGCACGAATCGCCGCAAAAAGTGCAGCAGGAAGGCAACTCTGTAGAGTGGGCCGATGCCTGGGTTGAAACCAAATGCTCAGCCGAGGCTTTGGCCGAAGCGGGCGTGCGTCCGGGGACACGAGTGGTGGTGGGCAAGCATCGTAAGCAGCCTTTTCGCCTAGGTGAATATATGGCGAGCTACACACTCGATAACAAAGCCTCGGTGGCGATTTTGCTGGCCTTGGCTGAAACTATCCAGTCGCCGCCGGTAGATGTGTATTTGGTCGCGTCTGCCAAAGAAGAAGTGGGCGCAGTTGGAGCGCTGTTTTTTACCCAAAGGACGAAAATTGACCGGCTGATTGCCTTAGAAATTTGTCCGCTATCAAAGGAATATCCCATTGTCAGCGGCAGTGCCCCAGCGCTGTTTTCACAAGACAGCTACGGGCTGTACGACGAAGGCTTGAATCGAGAAATTGTAGCGGCAGCAAAACGCTGTGACCTTGCCTTGCAACAAGCGGTGATTAGTGGCTTTGGCAGTGACGCCTCGATTGCGATGAAGTTTGGGCATGTGGCCAGAGGCGCTTGTTTGGCTTTTCCGACTGAAAATACGCATGGGTATGAGATTGCGCACTTAACGGCGATTTGTCACTGCTATCAAATTTTGAAGGCGCTGATTTTAGGCGATTGATGTCTTTGATGGTTTGGATTGGACTATTTGGATTGGACTATTTGGACTCTTGAATTCAATTTGACTGCATGGCAGGGCAGCGTTCTAAGGCTCGGTTCAGCGTTTCTCGGTTGATGGGTTTGGTGAGGTAGTCATCCATGCCAGCGGCGTAGCAGCGCTGGCGATCGCGCGCCATCGCATTCGCCGTCATCGCCACAATCCAAACATCTCGCTGAGTTGAGAGCGGGTTTGCGTTGTGCTCTGGCAGTTGGCGAATTTGACGAGTGGTTTCGATGCCATCGAGTTCGGGCATCCACATATCCATCAAAATCACGTCGTAGCGCTGTTGGCAGACGGCCGCTAACGCCGCTTTGCCAGAATCTACCACATCTGCTTGGTAGCCGAGTAGCTCTAGCAACCGCAGGACAACGCGCTGGTTAATCCGGTTGTCTTCGGCAATTAGGATTTTGAGGCGATCGCGCAGTGGATTCGCTGCAATCGCAGCCTCAGCGGCATCTGGAGAGGGGCTAGAAAGCGGTATGGGCGTAATCGGGCGGATAGATCGCAGGGCTTGATATAAAGCGATTTGCTTGACCGGTTTCCAAAGGATGATGGTGTCGCCTGAGAGATCGGGCGGCGGTCTTTTGAGCGCACTCATGAGAATGATGGGCAGCGGTTCATTTTGAGCGATTTGGCGCAGATGGTTAAGGGCACTTGCGCAGTCAATGGACAACCGCGCTATGTGGGCTGTGAGAATCGCGTCATCGAGAATAATGCCGTCGAACCGAGGAGCCCGGTGAAGCACTGAAAGCGCTTCGGCGAAGCTGGTGACAAGGCTCAGATCAATATCTAGGGGGGTGAGCGTCCACATTAGGTGATCGCGCCGCGTACTGTTGCCGTCAATCAGCAGCAGCCGGGTGCCGCTAAGCCCTGCTAAGTAGCCCGGTAGCAAAGGACTTTGCATCGCGGGTCGAGCCCGTACCGTCAGATAGAACGTACTGCCTTCACCGGGGTAGCTGCGAACCCACAAATTTCCGCCCATGCGCTCACTCAGCCGCCGACTAATCGAGAGCCCGAGCCCCGTGCCCCCATATTTGCGAGTCGTTGAAGCACTCGCTTGCGTAAACGGCTTAAACAACTGCCCGATCCGATCAGCCGGAATGCCAATGCCCGTATCGCACACAGCAAAGCGAATTTCAAGGGTCGGAGCGGCTGGCGGGGCTGATTTGGCCGGTATCGAGCTGTAGAGCCAGCGCCGGACGTCTCTTTCTAAAGGCAGTGTCACCACTTCTGCCTGTACCCGCACCGAGATTTCTCCGACCTCGGTAAATTTCACCGCATTGCTCAACAAGTTCAGCAAAATTTGCTGAAGCCTAACCGGATCGCTCATGATCAGTGGCGGCGTTCCAGGTTCAAGCGCATACACTAGCTCCAGACCCTTTTCAGCAGCATGAGGCGCTAGCATTTCAATACTGCGCTCAATCGCTTCATGTAAGACCACCGGGTAGTCTTCGAGCATAAATTGCCCCGACTCAATTTTAGAAAAGTCGAGAACGTCGTTAATCAGCGCCAAGAGCGTTTGGCTACTATTGTGCAAAATGTCGGCAAATTCTCGCTGGCGATCATCTAAGGGCGTTTCTCGCAGCATATCGGAGAGATTGACGATGGCATTGAGCGGCGTGCGAATTTCGTGGCTCATGGTATTAAGAAAAGCTGAACGCACCTGCCAAAGCGCATTTGACCGCAGCCAGCTAAAGACTGTGACAGAGAGGCCAGTGGCCAAAATCGCGGCCACTGGCGGCACGACCGGCAGCAAATAGCTGCTGGACAAAAAGCTAAAACAGATGATTATCCACACAACCGCAGAACCCGCATAAAGCGCGATTTGCACCCACACCTGACGCCGGTAGAGCAAGCTACTAAACAGCGGTGCACCCAAAAGCACTACCAGCAGAGTGGCATTTTGGGGCACTGGGCGCAGCCAATTTTGATTGAGCAAGTTGTCTACTACGGCGGCGTGCATATAGCCTGCTGGCACCCGCACCTGATTATCAAATGGCGTCCGGAGCTGTTCGCCACCAGCGGTGGCCCCGTAGCTAACAATGACGATTTTGTCTTTTAGCTGGCTAGGGCGCACTCGTTCGTCGAGTACATCTATCAGGCTGAGGGTTGTCAAATCGGCTGCTGGCCCTGGCCAGTTGATGCGCATTTGGGAAGGCTGAGTGGGAATTTCGACCAGCTCTTTATCGAGGCTATAAGCTTGAACTGCGGCCACGCCTAACGCCGAAATGCCTTGCCAAACGACTTCGATATTGCGAGTCATGCCATCTGGATCGATCAGCTGGCGAATATGTCCGGTGGCAATCGCTGCTTCTAGCAGTACCGGAATCGGCCGAATCACTTCGCTGGTGGCACCCCAAACCTGAGCTAGCACAACTCTACTGTGCACATTCATCGCTCTAGCGAGACTGGCATTGGCCACATGGCTGCTTTCTAATCCGGTGTTAACAATTACCGGATCGGAAAACAGCATGTTAAAAACGATGACGCCAGCGCCGTCAACCGTGAGTCGCTCAACCAAACCTGCATAGTAACTGCGAGAAATCGGAAATTGCCCTAATTGTTTCAGCGTGGCATCGTCAATGCTAATCATCACAATGCGGTTATCCCACGCCCTAGTTCCCCGCCAGTACATGAGGTAGTTTGTCGCTGTCCGCTCTAAGGGCTGCCAGGCTTGAAGCTGCATTAGCAAAGCGATGCAAGAACCGACCAGGAGTCCCGGCACCACCGGCGCTAACTGTTTGAACCGTCTGATGTTTTTCATTAGGGCACCCCCACTTCATACGCTTGTTTTGTGCCCAAAGGCGTCCACACAATCGCTGGAATTCGGCGATCAGCCAATAGCGCGGCGATTGGCACAAGCGTATCAAAGCTGCCTGTGCGCGTTAGCGTAATCGCCTCACCCGCAACTTCTAGTAGGTTAACAGCATCGGTGCGACCGATGAGTCTGATACTTTGTTCGGCTGAGATCAGCCGAATCAATTCAATAAATAGGCTCGGATCGTTTCGCAGCGGTGCGGGGGGAGTGGGGGGCTCACCGGGAAAGATAGTAGACTGCAAGTCAGCTCCAACCAAGACAGTTTGGCCTTGAGCGCTGGTGGCAACACTGCCTGCTTGAGTGGCCACGCCCATTGCGCCGTTAGGCTGAACCGTCACGCCAAAGTCGGTGCCGCGGACGCCGCTGACGCCTGCGGGGGTATAAATTTCGAGTTCGCTTTCGGGATTGGTAAAGGGTCTGACCCTGGTTCGCACTTGGCCCCGGTTGACCCGCAGTCGAGTAATGCGACCACCGTTACGAGTAATACTGAGCGTTTGCACCTGAAGCTGGCTATTTTCGGCCATGCTGATGTAGCCAGCGGCCTGATCAACCTCGAGCCGAGCGGAAGAGTTAGCGCCGGTGGTAACGGTATCACCAACTTGCTCTAAGCGATCGCCTCGCCTAGCTGGCCGTTGCTGTCCCCGGTAGGGGGTAATATTAACGTCACCTGTAAGGCTAGTGATCGCCAGCCACCGATCACCCGCTAAGCTAATCGGCTGGGCCAAGGCAATCGTAAGTCCAGAGCAACCCAGCAGCAGGGCTGTTAGCAAAGTAACCAGCCAGTAGCGCCGTCGCTTTCTGCTACCTAAAAGCCGACAGACACTCAAGGTAGAAAACAGAGGATTACCAAAGAAGAAAAAGAGCTGATCAAGCGCTCTCTTGAAGGCGACAAACCAATCAAATGTATGCACAGGAGTTGATTACGATAGTCAGGATCCCTTCACTATGCCATGACAGCTCAGTGCTTAAGTAAGAGATCGTGATGAATGGGTGAAAAAGTCGGGAGTTTGAGGAATTTACTCACGTCAGCTTTCAATTTCTACCACTTAATCCACTTGTAATCTACTTGAGAACTCTGTTCTAGAATCTAGAACGGAGCTTTTAGGAGCCATAGGTCACTCGGGCAGCAAAGCCTTCTTTTTGTAGTATGCGGCGGATAGTTTCAGCGTCGCCTCGGTTGTCAAAGCTAGCGACTTGAATATACGTGCCAAAACGGCTATCGGTAATAAAAGCATCCAAAATGCAGGTCTGGATAGCTGCTAGTGTATCGCGACTTTCGCCAATAACCACTACGCGATAGGGGCGATCGCGCTGCACTCCAATTACAATTACCGCTTCGCGCATTTGTGTGTTGTAGCGCTGAGGTTCTGAAAAAAAGTCACAGGTGGCCGCTTGACTAGGCTGCGCTGTAAAACTCCCGGTAAAGGCGGTGAGGGTGGCGATCACTAATCTAATCGCAAATCTTCCAGCCAGTTTATCAGGATTAAATTGACGCTGAATCCAGCTCACCATAAAACTCTGCTGTCTTCAGACAGGCAAAAAGATTGGCTAACGGGTCGCTGATATTGAAGACTCTTTCGGAATGGCGAGTCGAGAACTGGTGAGATGCGGCTCAGTCATCTCGGCTTTTAGTCCATAAAACGCTTCGGATAAAGGCGGTATAGCCGGATCTAACGCACTACCTAAAGTACTACCTAACGCATTCTCTAATCCACCGCTATTAGTCACCAACTCTACGTCCGGTTTTGCCGAACTATGAGCGCTGAGGCTTAGCAGCAATAGCAGTGAGATGGCGGCGATCGCTAGCAGCCTTAACGTTCCTTTCCAAAAACGTTTAAGGGCTAATAAAGCCAGTGACTCAACGGCCGATTCGGCGCTAGGCTCAGGTGCAGGTTCAAAAGTCTGATGCGGATAGATCACAATAAATATGCGTAGCGGTGAGTTGCGTTTGCCCTAAGGTATCAGAAAATTCGATTCAATAGCGAATCCGAGGATCCACATAGGCATTCAAAATATCAATCGCAATGCTCACTAGCGCCACAATCCCGGCAAAAAAGACCATCAGCCCCTGTACCACCGGATAATCCCGCTGGCTAATGGCCTCATACAGCCGATTCGCTAGCCCCGGCCAAGAAAAAGTCACCTCTGTGAGCACTGCACCACCTAAGAGCGAAGCAAACGTGAGCCCTAGCACTGTAATCACCGGTATCATCGCATTTTTGAGCGCATGAGCCGTAATCACCTTGAATTCTGAAATTCCTCTGGCTCTCGCCGCCTCTACGTAGTCTGCTTTCAGCGTTTGGCGCAAATTTACCCGTACAATCCGCTCAAATACGCCGCTAATCAGGATGCCTAGCGTCATGCTGGGTAGGGCTAGGTAGTAGAGGGTTGTGCCAAACTGAGCCAAATTGCCGTGCAGCAGGCTATCTAATAAATACAGTCCAGTAGGGCCAGTTGGCGCTAGTTCGCTGAGCGGAAACCGGGTGCCAATCGGAAACCAGCCAAGCTGCACCGCAAAAATGAGCTGCAAAATCATGCCAAACCAATACATCGGCACCGCGTAAGTGACAATGCCAAAGATCCTGCCGCTCGCATCAAAAACCGTATTGGGCCGCGAAGCCGCAATCGAGCCCACCGTCAGCCCAACCGCTGCGGCAATTAGCATCCCACAGAAAGTCAGCTCTACCGTCGCCGGAAAGTGATCGCCAATGATTTGCCATACGGTTTGCCCCTGACTCGCTAAAGAGCTGCCCAAGTCAAAGCTCAATAGCTGCCCCACATAGTCGATGTACTGCTTAATGAGTGACTGATCGAGGCCAAGTTTAGCGCGCATGATGGCTTTGGCCGCTTCTGGCGCGCGCGGGCCGAGCAGCGCATCGACCGGATCGCCAGGGGTCGCACGCATCAGCAAAAAGACCACCGTGGTGATCGTCCAGATCATCAGCGGTGCAAGCAACAACCGAGAGATGACATACAGGCGAAGAGCGTTAGATCGAGACATGAGGGCTAGGGCAAATGGGGTTGACCGCTGGCGGTGGATGATTGAGCTGGCGGTTTCAGTCCAGCTTATGGCTTTTTGATTTGCCAAAGGAGGAACTGCTGATTCGGCTCAATGGCAACTTGGCTGACATCGCCGGTGGTAAACACGTAGTCTTTGGTTTGCCAGAGGGGCACGTAAGGCACATCGTCTACCATCAGCTGCTGCAAGTCATCGAAGATTTTGTCGCGTTCGGCAGGATCTTGCTCGGCGTTTTGGGCCGCCACAAGCTGGTTGGCTTTGTCGCTGTAGTAAAAGGAGCCGTTGCTTTGAGTCGCACCGACTGTGCACAGGGTGCTCGCAGAGCCATCTTCGCAGGTTAAAAAAGGCTGGACAAAGTTTTCGGGATCAAAATAATCGGGGTACCAGTTCGAGAGCACGCTGTTGTAAGCGCCTTTTTCTACGTTGTCCCACAAGGTCGCGGATTCGGCGGTGCTGACGGTGACATTCACCAAACCCGGTAGGTTTTGCTCGACGGCTTGCTTGATGGTGTTAGCGGCAACGGCTCTAGGCGTTGAAGCCGATGGATACCAGATTTCAAACGCCAGCGGATTCGCTTCGGTGATGCCAGCGGCGGCAAGGTATTTTTTGGCTTCTTCGTAGTTGCCGTCCCCGTAGGCGGTTTCAAAGACGGGGCTGTACACATCGAAGCTTTGAGGAATGAGGCTGTAGAGCGGTTCGGCTTGGCCAGAGAAGGCGCGATCACTAATTAACTGCCGATCCATCATCGCGGCTACAGCCTTGCGCACATTGAGATCATCAAATGGCGCAATTTTTTGATTCAGCGAGAGGTAATTTACGACGGTGCTGCCTGCTTCAATCACCTGCCAGTTTTTGCTAGCTGCATCGGCCTCTAGCTTGGCAATTTGATCCGGATCTAGAGTTTGATAGGCAACGTCCAGCCCGCCAGAGGTAAAGGTGTTGTACAAGTTCACGGCGCTGGTGAACACCTGAATATCAATGCCGCCGTTAGCGGGTTTGTCGCCCCAGTAGTCTTCATTCACGTCCAGCTTAATCACATCGCTGCTGAAAGAAGCCAGCTTGTAAGGGCCAGAGCCAATGAAGGCATTAGGTTTAAAGCTGCCTGCGCCGACTTCGTACGCCGCTGGCGAAACCGGGGTCATGCTCCAAAAGGTGAGCAGAGCGGGAAAGGCCGCAAACGGCTGCTTGAGCTGAATCACCAGATCGCCATCTACCGCCGTAGCCGAGTCTACTTTGTCGGCAATTAGCGAAGACGGACGACCGCCATTTTCAATAATTCGCTGAATCGAGAAGGCCATGACTTCAGCGGTAAAAGCTGTGCCGTCATGCAAGGTAACATCATCGCGCAACGGGATTGTATAGGTGAGGCCATCATCAGAAATGGTGGGCATTGCCGTTGCCAGCTGGGGCACCAGTTCGGTACTGCCGGGTTGGTAGGTGTAGAGGCGATCGCCCATGTTGTACAGCAAAATGCCCGGGAAAATTTCATACGCATCTGCCGGATCGAGGGTGCGTGCGCTTAGGGTCGTACCAATAGAAACGCGATCGCCCGCGCCAACGGTGCCAGCAGCGGTTTGAGAGCCTGATTCTGAAGCTGACTGATTACCACAGCTGACTGCCAAAGCCCAGCAGAGGCCAAATAAGCCGACAAATCGACCCAACCGCAAGAACCGTCTTCTCGACAGCGGTCGCCGTTGCGACAGTGATTGCGACAGTGATTGCGGCAGTAACTGCGACAAACGATGCATAAAAGACACGATCATGGGCTGCCTGGATTAACCTACAACACGACATTATGAGGGATACGAAGCAGATTTCCAAAAAAGCTGTCATCAGAACTCAATCAAACTCGTGATCAAGTTCGGAAAATCGTTAGAAATCTTTAGGGCAATGCTGAAGGGCAATGCTGACCAATCTCGGTAGTCCAACCCTACCCCAAAGCTTCCGAGCCGGCCTTATCGACTAGCCCAAACACCCGTTCCTGCAACGGCTGCGTGATCAAATGCGACAATAGCCCAATCGGCCCAGCAAACAGACACAGCGCCAAAGAATGCCGCGTGAAAATCCCTTTTTCCTGTCCTTGCCAATAGATCCAGCGGCCTACAAACAAATCCATCACCACAAAGTGAATCCATCCCGTTGCCATCACAGGCTCTTGGGCAAACAGTCCGGCTAGCGTGCTCAAAGTCGGATTGGCAAACGACTCTAAAGACGCCGGATCCAGGCTGCTGGCAAAGCAATAGATGTATGCCAGCGCCAAAGGGACAAAAGGCAGCACTGAACCCATCACCCGGCGCGTGAAGCCCCAATTGGGCAATATCACCATCAGCAGCCAAAAGGGCAGCACAAACAAATTTGCCGCGTTATACAAGTACTCAATAAACATGCTTATACTCAGAAAAGATGATCGCAAAAGAAGACTACCATCATGATGATATTGCCAGGTTCGCCGGTTCGCATTACCAATGCTGAGGATACCTACTTTGGCTTTGAGGGATTGGTACAGCGCGTCACCGATGGCAAAGTCGCCGTGCTCTTTGAAGGCGGCAACTGGGACAAGCTGATTACCTTCAAACCCACTGATTTAGAAATCGTCAAGCCCATGCGAGGGAAAAAGTAAGCAATGCGCCTGCCGCTTCCGCAATTTGCAACGCCGCCGCGCCCGCTCAGCCACATTGCTGAAGTGATCGAAACTTCGACGACCGAATTTTTGGCTCAGTGCTTAGAGCCTGAAGATCTGAGCTTCCCGGCTATGCCGCCGTTTGGTAGTTGGGTGAAAGCCTACGATGAAGAGTCTGCCAATCAAATTTATGGGGTGGTCTATCACGCGACTACCAGCCCGCTAGATTCGGTGCACAGAGCCCGCGCCCTTGGCCTGTCGCTAGATGAATTGCGTGAGCAGCAGCCGCAGATTTTTGCCATGCTCAAAACTGAGTTTCGAGTGGCGATTGTCGGCTTTGTGCCCATGCAAAAGGCCCGTAAAACTGGCGCGAAGCCGCTCGAAAATGGTCAGGGAATGGTGCTAGGCGATCGCACCTACCAGCATCTCCCCCCGCGCCCACCCCAAGTGCATCAAGCCGTCTATCGCTGCGAAAAAGCCGAAGTGATTAATTTTACCGAAGCCCTCGACTGGCTGCGCACTTTGCTGCAAGTCAGCGGCGTGCCGACCGAGAGTTTAGCGGCGGCGGCGATTCGCGAAATCTATACGCTGCGCGATTTGGATCGCGACTGGCTGGTGCGAGCTGGGCGCATGGTGAGCCTGTTGCTCAAAGATGACTATGACCGCCTGCGGATGATTCTCTCGCAAATCCATCCCTAAATCTCTCTTTGAAAGTCTCTCTTTGAGAATCTCTTTTACTTCCCTTTTATTTTCATAGCTAATTCATTCTATTTTCATAGCTATTCAAACATGAAAACCTACGATGTCATCGTGATCGGTAATGGCCTCGCAGGAGCCGCTCTCAGCTACGAACTTGCCAAGTCCAAACAGTCAGTGTTGTTGTTAGATGACGGCAATCCTGACAGCGGCACTCGCTACAGCTATGGGGGCATTGGCTACTGGGCTGGAACCACCGATCTAACTACAACACTGTTTACCGAAGGCATGGTTCGCCATCGTGAGCTGCCTGAAGAGTTAGGCGCACTGACGCAACTACGAGAATTAGATCTGTTGTTAGTGGTGGCAAAAGGCGCTGATATTGAAGCTTTGACGCGGGAATATGCTGTTTTTAGAACGCCGCCTCAATTTGTCTCAGCGCTGGAAGCTCAAAAGATAGAACCGCAGATCAATCCGGAGGCGATCGCTGGTGCATTCACAATCTCCCATGGCCATGTCGATCCGATGTCAGTGGTTGCCGCCTATAACCAAGCCTTTCGGCGCTTGGGCGGACATCACAACCTGTCATCTGCCACTGGCTTGGTGAGGGTGGGTGACAAAATCACAGGGGTAACGACAGCCGTGCAGGCTTATCCTGCGAAAACAGTGGTGGTGGCAGCGGGCGCATACAGTCAGCCGTTGATCGCAGCAGCAGGTTTAGCTGTACCGCTGTTTTTTACCCATGCGGAGATTGTTGAAACGCCGCCTTTGGACTTTGAGGTGCGATCGCTGATTATGCCTGCCGACAATAACCGCTTTAAGCGAGAAGCCGAAGCCGCCCAAAACCCGCAGTGGCAACTGCCCGATACGCAAATTATCCCGCCCGTGCTAGAAACCGGAGTAATACAGTTTCAAAACAAAACCGCTCGTATCGGTCAAATCAGCCGGTTTTACACAGCCTACACGCCGCCGAGCAATCCCACCGAGAGTCAGACGCAGATGAGCCGGGCGATCGCGCAACAAGTCCCTGCTTTTGCCAGCGTTTCCGGCACTTGGCGGCACTGCCTCGTCACCTTTACTCAAGACGGTTTGCCCCTACTTGGCGCGCTCCCTCACGTCAGTGGCCTTCATCTCTTCAGCGGCTTCACTGGCCCTTTCGCCCTGGTGCCATCAGTTGCTCAGCGCTACGCCCGATATCTCACCGGCTCAGCCGATCCGCTCATTCAGCAAATGCTGATAACTCGATTTCAGTCGGCAATTTCATAGGAATAGCGGGGCCAGTACCTGATTTTGAGCCTGATTTTGGCACTATTTTCAGCTCTTTAAAGCCAGTGGCGGCATCGGGTACACGCTGAAATTCAAGCTGGGGGATGAGGGCGATCGCAATTTCAAGCGTCGTGTATACCAAACAGCCATAAACAACATGACCCCCTCGGCACTCACCCTGCGCATTCGAGACACTCATATGGAGATGGACGCCCGCCGTACTCAACATTCCAGACAGCGTTAGAATCTCTTGCTTGCCCGCTAGTGCGGTGTGTTCATCTTGGCCCGCATAGCGTAAATTTGCTTGAGACAAGCTGCCAACAGCGCCTAAAATTACGGCTGCGCTGATGTGTTCCTTTTTTGCTAGATTTTCTAAATCGCGACGGATATCGGCACCCGGCAGAAGCCTTAAAGCTATTGTCTCAATAGGGCTCTGAGAATTCCCGATAAGGCCATCCCCAATACCGCCAGGAGAGAGGTGATCAGACATGTGGTTTTGAAGGCGTGTGGGAGTAAATTATCGAAGCAGGCGGTACTTCGCGAGAAAAATAGCGGCCTAATAACCCATAGCTAATCAGGCCGATGCTTTCTCGAAAGATCAAGAACCGCCGCTTGAACCGGTCTGTACTCGGATTTAGCGGGCTCACATGCGGAATGACTTGAAAGCCAAAGCTCTGGAAGGTGAGCATTGATCGCAGCATGTGGGGCGCATCGGTGACTAAGATGATGCGATCAATGCCTTGAGGCATGAGTAGCGCGGCAGTGAATTCTGCATTTTGCTCAGTGGTCGCCGAACAGGGCTCTCCAGAAACCGCTGCTTCAGGTGCTTGAGCACTAACCAAATTGGCAATTTTTGGCGCATCACCGTGTCCGCTAGCAAAAATGAGCGGTGCCCGCTGAGCCTGCCATAGCTGTTCGGCCATTTGAGCCCGCATGGGATTATGCTGTGCGCCTCGGCCCAACACCACAATTGCGTCCGCTTTTTCGCCCGAATCCGCTGGGATAAAGCCCACCAATAGCTGATTGCCAATGCCGGTCAAAATCGGCGATCGCGCTGCGAAATAAA
>JBGTNW010000031.1:0-3967 GCA_041742865.1 Phormidesmis sp. | reverse complement strand
ACTTTAATAATTTTATGATTTTATAATAGATATGCAAAAAGTAGTCACTTACCTCAAAGGCCGTTTTTCAGCAGGATTTTAGATTCCTTTACAAACAAAAGCGGGTAAAAATCAGCTGAATTGATTAATTTCAGTTTTTTTGCTTGATTCATACACCAAAAATAGATCAAAAACGTGAGAATTTCTGTAAACTCAATTTGAATCAATGACAAAAACCTATTTTTCTTATAGGCTTTCTTTCATTAATAATCTTATTTCTTTATAATCTTATTTCTTTGTAATCCTAATTTCTCTACGATTCACCTTCATGGTTTCTTGTTCTAGCGTTCTTTCAAGAGCTTTGCAGAAACGCGCATAGTATAAAAAACAAATGATAAAGCGCATGGCAAATCGACAGGATACTCAAGCATCGGAGCAACCGTCAAAGCAACCGTCGTCTAATCATCAACCGTCTAAGCAGTGGCAAATCACGCTAGATGCACTGACCACCTTAAGCTATCAGTCAAACGACCTTGATAGCTACTTACAGGAAGTGATCAGCGGTGTCGGTCGCTTGCTCGATTCAGACCTATCAATCGTAACTGTTCATGAAGGCGAAAAGAGTAAAATCATTGCCAGCAGCCTAGATTTGGTCGAGGCTGAAAGCGAATTTTTGCTTCACACCAGCGTTTCAGAGCTTGTTGTTCAAAGCAAACAACCCTATTTAATCAACAATATTCAGCAGCAGCCTCAAGAAACCCATCGCATGGACGGCTATATATGCTATCTAGGCGTCCCGCTGCGAACCTTAGATGGATCTGTGATTGGCACCATTTGCTCATTTAGTATGCGACCTTGCCATTATGACGCCGAAACTGTCGCCGCCGTGACGCTTTTTGCCGACAGAGCCGCAACCGCCATTGACAACTACCGGCTTTATCAGCGACAGCAGCAATTCAACAATCTCTTAGAAGCTGAGGTTAACAAGCGCACAACTGAGCTGCACCTTGCTCAAGCCACCTTAATTAAACATGAGCGACTCGCCGCCATTGGCGAACTTGCGACCATGATTGTTCACGAGATTCGCAATCCGCTGACTACTGTGCAAATGTGCCTAGATTATTTTGCCAAACTAAATTTGCCAGAGCCTGCTAAAGTTCGCTTGAACCTAGCTAGAGATGAGGCCAAGCGGCTGACTCAGCTCTTAATAGAAATTTTATCCTACGCAAAACCTCAGATCTTGCGGCTCAGCAAAATCAATGTCAATGACTTCATTCTAGATTTGTTAGGGCCACTGCAAGCTATGCCCGAAGCTGAAGGTCGCTCGATTGAGTATGTGTCTGAGAATGTTTCACTGCCGCCATCGGCCTCACTGGTTGCACCAGCCGCACTGTCAGCTGTGATTATGGGTGATGTAGATAAGCTCAAGCAGGTATTTATCAATCTTATTCGCAATGCCTGTGAAGCCAGTGAAGTCGGCAATATTGTTCGTTGGTCAGTGACCAATGCGCTTGTGCAACAGTCTGAAAAAACCACTGAGGAACCCACTGAGAAACACATCTATATTGCTGTTCATAACAGCGGCCCGGTGATTCCGGCAGAGGTGCTTGCTCAGCTAACCCAGCCGTTTTATTCTACTAAGCCGGAAGGCACAGGGCTGGGCTTAGCCATAGCCAAGCGCATTGTCGAGGCGCATAATGGCGAGCTAATCATTGAGTCTTCCGAAGATGCTGGCACCATTTTTAAGGTTCGTTTACCGCTCAGCACAGCCGATTAAATGCAGCCGATTAAATACAGCCGATTAAATACAACAGATTAGGCAAACCTACTCACCTATTGCAAATTCATCGAACTTAACAACTTCAGACTCAGGCTCACGGGTATCAAAATAATAGCTGCTCACCAATCCTGTGGCCGTATCTAAAATCGTGAAGCTGGTGATATCGTTACTGGCGATGTAGGGAACGCTTTGCCCTTGTTCATTGGTGATAGGGGCGAGGGTGGGCATTACGGGCTCTAGACCATTCGGATCACCTAGGGCGCTGTAGGTTTCAGCAAAAGATTTCAGGTCAGCGGCTTTGTCGATGGTGGCGGCAGTGGGCACATCGCGAGGATTATCGCCTAAATGTGCGCCGTAGCTGTTGCCGACGTTAGAAGTCTCTAAGAAATGGGTGCCTTTGGCGCTAATGAATCTGTTCCAAAGGTGGGAGTGACCGTAAAAAACAAGCTGCACATCGGCTGCTTCTAATAGGGGCACCAGATCACGAATGATATAGTCTTCGCTTTGCGGGTATTCGTATTGCACGGCCTGTAGGCTGCCGTCGGGGGCGTAGGTGTTGACGGCGATGGGGTCAGTGAAGGCGGGGACGATGTTGCCGCCGAGGGTGTGAGGCGGGTGGTGGAGCATAACGATTTTGTATTTCGCGCTTTTAAATTCGTCGCTGGTAAGCTCTTGCTGGAGCCAATTGTATTGATCGCTGCCTTCGTGGATGGGTTCAAAAATGTGTTGACCGTAACCCCAGCTTTTGGGGTCGGCCAGATCGCTTTGACGTTCGCGGTAGCGGCCTTTGGTGGTAGGGGAGAGATCGGGCGATCGCCATATTTGAGTCACATACAGCGACACAAGCCGCACGTCGCCAAAGGTCACTGCGTAATATTCTGTCGTTTCGCGGCCATCGGGCAGTTGGGCGGTAGGTAAAGAGAAAATTTCGCGATAGGTGAGTGTGTTGTAGCTATGATCTTCTATCCATGTTTCAGATTCTTTTTTAGACTCTTTTTTGGACTCTTTTTCAGGCAGAGCGGTAGCAGGCTGAGGGTAAAATTCACTCGCCAGATGGCGCGGCAATGTGTTTACAAACTGGGCGTTAATGGGCTCGGTGGTGGAGTAGCGGCCCATGACCTCATGGTTGCCAATGATGGGGAATAAGGGGGCGTGTTGAATTAGTTCGCCGCCTCGATAGGTTGTTGTTGTACCTGCTTTTTCTAGGGGGTATTGCGTGTTGCCCTGTAGGTTTGGGAAAAAGGCCAAGCCTCGGGCGTCGTCAAACCATTCGGAGGCGCGATCGGCGTGGTTGATCAAATCGCCTGCAAAGAAGACGGCATCGACTTGGCCCCCAGTTAGACCCACCGTTTCGGCTACTTTTTGCAGGTTGGCGGGTACGAGGGGCATGAGCTGATGGTCGGAGGTGAGCAAAATTTTCAGTGGCTGGCCGGGGGGTGGGGTGGCGGCGAGGGTGAAGGGGTTACTGCGGATGCTTTGGCCGTTGGCATGTTGGCTGATGACGCGGTAGGGGAGGCGTTGGCCGGGGGTAAGGCCGGTGCGGGTGGCGGCGTGTCGCCAAATGGGGCGGGGGGTGAGTTGGCCAATATTCTGGCCAGAGGGTTGAGGGGTTTGGGAGGCGGTGTCTTCGGCGGTGCGGGTGAGGCGGGTGGTGGTGGCGGGGGTGAGGCGGGTGAAGGCGTCGCCGGATTCTACGCGGTGCTGGGTGCCTTCAAATTCGGTGAACCAAGTGACTTGGATGGAGGTGGGGGTGGGGTTTTGGAGGAAGGGGTCGGTGAGGAGAGTAGGTGACATGGAGGCAGGGTAGGCGGCTTGGCGGGTGAGAAGAGGAGCGGCTAGAAAAAGGGCCAGGAAAATGGCAAAAGCGAAGGTGAGGAGGAACCTTTTCATGGTGAGTGGGGGGCATGAATCCTTAAATGTAACCGTAGCAAACTTAGGCTAAGGCGAACGATTGGGGTCTGTATGGCAAAATACAAACAAGTAATGGAATGGGTCAAAATGAGCTGGTAGCGTTGATAAATCAGGCGGCTGAGAAGGGATAAGCGAGGCTAGATCTGTTGTTTAAGCTGACCAAACTTGACTTAAAAAAGAATTCTTGATCTATTTCTCCTGAAATGATCGGCCACTAAAACGTCTAATGTTTTGACAGGTATGATAGTCAACCTTCGAGAAAGGCTTTGACTCCTTCGACGACGACTTTGGCTACGG
>JBGTNW010000030.1:0-7518 GCA_041742865.1 Phormidesmis sp. | reverse complement strand
CTCAGCTGATATTTAATCGTCCTAAAGGTTACCTTCAAACTCTACGCCTTGCTTGGAAAACCAGACAACTTGGCCTGCGAGGCACCCTTTATCAGATCATTTACTTTCTTGAAGCCGGTTTATTAGCCCGTTGGCTTAACCGGGCAGACATTACTCATCTGCACAATCACTTTGGCGACTCTAGCTGTACTGTCGCGATGCTGGCCTCAGCGCTCGGTGGCTTTAGCTACAGTTTCACCCTCCACGGCCCCGGCATTTTCTTTGAACCTTATCGCTGGCGGCTCGATGAAAAAATTCGCAGGGCCAAATTTGTCAGCTGCATCAGTCATTTTTGCCGTAGCCAAGCGATGATTTTTGCGCCGATAGAAGCTTGGTCCAATTTGCACATTGTTCACTGCGGGGTCGATCCGCAACTGTTTTCTCCTCCATTTGATTGCGTATTAGATCACGCGTCAGATGGCTTAGCCCCAGATGAGATAGCCCACAAGACAGCTCATGAAACCACTCAATCGATTACAGGATCAATAACAAGGCAAAATTCTCAACGCTTACTCTATGTCGGCAGACTAGCCGCAGCTAAAGGCTTGCCCATCCTTTTAGACAGCTTAGCCACGCTTAAACGCGCCTATCCTAACGTTCATCTAAGTGTTGTTGGCGATGGCCCTGATCGCCCGTTGCTAGAAGCGCAGGTGGCTCAGCTAGGGTTAGAAGCGCAGGTGAGCTTTGTCGGCTACCAATCGCCAGCAGTCGTGCGGCACTATCTGCAAGCCGCCGATGTTTTCGTGATGTCAAGCTTTGCGGAAGGCGTGCCCGTAGTGCTGATGGAAGCGATGATGGCTGGTCTGCCCGTGGTAGCTACGCAAGTAGCTGGTATCAGTGAGCTTGTAGAAGAGGGCATCAACGGCTTTTTGGTACCGCCCAGCGATCCAAAGACTTTAACAGAGCGTATTCAAACGCTTTTAGCTGATCGCAACTTGCGTCAGCGACTGGGCAATCAAGGCAAAATAACCGTTAGCCATCACTTTAATATTCATCGAGAAGCACATAAACTGTACCAGCTTATAACTGAAATGGATATCGCCCAAGTCACTCACCGCGAGGATCGGAGCGTGAGTGATTCTGAACCACTGGCTCTGAGTATCTCTTAAAAACTATTTCAAAGCATTTTCCAAAGGGACCCCGATAATGTTTCAGTATCTCTCTAAAGTTTTATACATTTTGTCGGGTAGTCGTTTGCAGATGGGGCTGCTGGTTGCCTCATTTGTGTTCTCTTCGCTGCTAGAAGCTTTAGGTGTAGGCTTGATCGCGCCCTTTCTGGCGGTTTCGACCGACCCAAGTATTGTCCGTAACAGCCCTGTAGAAGGTTTACTCCAGTTTTTAAGGTTCAACACCGATTCTCAGATAATAACGGGCTTAGCGATTATCCTAATTGTCTTTTTCTGTCTGAAAACGGCTGTTTATTTTCTGTGCAAGCTCTACATCCTAAAGTACAGCTATTGGCAAAAAAATCAGTTAGAGTCGCGGCTGATGCGCACTTACTTACATATTCCATATATTTTTCATCTCAATAAAAACAGCGCAGTTTTAATTAAAAATATCGCCATTGAGTCGCATCAGTTCACCACTAACAGCCTAATTCCACTGTTGGAAATTATTGCCAATGTCATTGTGATGGTGGTGCTGTTAGCGCTGCTAGCCTATAGCGAAATATCGCTGCTGCTAGTTGCACTGATCATTATTTTGCCAACTATTTTGCTGTTTGCTCGGCTCAGCCGCCGGATCAAACGCTGGGGTGAGGTGATGTCGGTGGCTAACCACAATATGATTGCGGCGGTTAATCATGGGCTAGGTGGGCTCAAAGAAACTAAGGTGATTGGCTGTGAAGCTCATTTTGAACACGACCTGGATATGTACTCTAAAGAGTATGCGCAGGCGGCGGTATGGGCTGATGGATTTAAGGTGTTGCCACGCGTCTCAATTGAAGCAATTTTGGTGATTTTTCTGTTGGTGTTTGTGGTTTTTTCGCAGATAGTGACAGGTCATAGCCTCAGCGAACTTACCTCTGTTATGGGGATGTTTGCGGTGGCAGCTATTCGCCTAGTGCCTGCTGTTAGCCAAATCTTATGTGCGCTGGGCCAAATTAGATTTTCGATGTTTGCGCTGGATATGCTTTGCCTCGATTTCAGAGAGATTGAGCGATATCAGCCAAATGGGTTTGAGCTGAGCGCTCAACGACATCAGCGCTTGACCGCTGTCGCTAATCAGTTGTCGCTTGACCTAGGGGCGAAAAACAATGCAACCGTGAACTCTACAGCCAGCCCTATGTCCTTTAAATACGATGTTGCGCTAGAAGGGCTCACCTACCGCTACCCAGGCGCTCAAAAAACGGCCATCGAAGACTTTTCACTAACCTTTAAAAAAGGCGAATCAATTGCCCTTGTGGGCAAGTCGGGTTCAGGAAAAACCACGCTAGTTGATATTTTATTGGGATTGCTCGCGCCTGAGAGCGGTGATATAAAAGTCGATGGGCACTCGGTGTATGAAGATATTCGAGCTTGGCAAAATTTATTGGGCTATATCCCTCAGTCTATTTTTCTCATAGACAGCACGATTGAGCAAAATATTGCTTACGGGGTGCCGGTTGCGGAGATTGATCAAAGCCGACTGGCAGCGGCGATCGCCTCTGCCCAACTAGAAGAACTCATCGCAGCGATGCCAAACGGCGTAAAAACAGAAGTCGGCGAACGCGGTGTCAGAGTTTCGGGCGGTCAGCGCCAGCGGATTGGCATTGCTCGAGCGCTGTATCACGGTCGAGAAATTCTGGTGCTGGATGAAGCCACTTCGGCTCTAGATACCGAAACCGAACAGCTTGTTAGCACAGCGATTAACGCCCTAGCGGGTAGTAAAACGCTAATTATTATTGCCCACCGCTATTCAACGATTGAGAAGTGCGATCGCATTTACGAACTCAGCGAAGGCCGACTCAAGCACTCAGGCAGCTACCGAGATATTATTCTGACCAGGTGATTCAATCTAATAATGTTGAACAAATGTTCAATGGCGCTACTGTGAGATCTCGCGTGATTGAACGCAGCGCTAGGGAAATTAAGGAATTAAAAATGGCCTTATTTAAGTTTCCTGCGGCAGGTACTCTCGCCAAAAATCTGAATAGATCACCCGTTCACTTTCCCAAGGCTTGTGATGCCCGCCACTCCAATGAATAATTTTCATCTTCTCAACCGGTCGGGAGATGAGCCTTGCAATCAAGTGCCCTTGGCCGTAGCCGCAGGCGTTCCATTCGCTAGCCAGCGGTAAGTAGGTCTCTTTAAACATTAAATTGAAGATGGTTTCATCGCCTAGATGGTACAGGCGATAGTTATTTTTAGCATCTAGGGCAAGGTAATGCTTTAGCAAATCGTAGGTGGCTTCTGTCCAATAACTCAAATCTGTTAGCAGGACGCCGCTGTTGAATGTATGCTTAAATTTTTGCAAGTCGGCCCATATTTTGAAGGGGTTGCTGAAGTAAAAGGCGGCCGGGAAAAAATGGGGAACGGCAGCTAAGTAGCGATCGCGCGTAAGCCGACTGCCCTCAGCGTAGAGCAATCCCATATCGCCGAGCACCAGCGTATCGCAATCAAGATAGATAATCCGCTGCACATCGGGGAAAATAGTGCTCAAAAATAAGCGACTGTACTGCATGTAGCGAGAAATGCGACGCTCAATCTTTTTCTCTTTAAACTTGTTGTCTAAATACTCTTTTAGATAGGTTGGCGGCTCAAATTCTCGGACTCGAAAGGCAGCGGCTCCTGTCTCTATTGGTGCTGCAAAAGTAGCTTGTAGTGACGCTAAAAAAAAAGAAGCCTCCTCTTTTGGCACGACTATGTTGAATCGATATGATGTTAGAACGCCGCTGCTATCAGGGGTCGCATTTTGCAAGATAGAGTTGATCGCTACCTTCAAAGGAATTTGTAGCGTGCGATTGAGCGAAAAAGCGATATCGATAGGCATAGGATTTTTACGGTTTAGACTGGGCCTAAACTCAGAGGCCAAACAACAACAAGCTGAACTGTTTAGTCTAGAATTCTAAGCAATCTGACTATTTTTAATATATGCCTATCGATGTATTTGTCCAAGCTTATTCAAGCTTAAAGCACAGTGCCTGATAAACCCACCGGTACAGGGCTTGTCATCGGCGGCAGATAGCTTTTCCACAGGCTTGAGTAAACGACGCGATCGCCCTCCCAAGGCTTATGATGGCCGCCGCTCCAGTGAATAATCTTGATCTGATCGAGCGATCGCCGCAAAAACTTCACCATAAAATGCGGCTGACCGTAGCCCCAAGCATTCCACTCAATGCCAAGCTGGATATAATCTTTAAACATTAAATTCAGCATTGCTTCGTCATCTAAATGCAGCAGGTTATGATCATTGGCCGCATCTAGCGCTAAATAATGCTGTCGGATTCTGGCGGTTTCATCAGTCCAAAAGCAAAAATCGGTCATAAAGACGCCACCATTGAAGGTGTTTTTAATCTGGCGCAAGTCGTTCCAGAGCTTGAACACATTTTTGGCATAGAATATCGCCGGGAAAAGGTGAGGAATCGCGGCCACATATCGCTCGGCAGTGAACTGTTCGCCTTTGGCAAATAATTCGCGGATGTCGCCAATCACCAAGATGTCGGTATCCAAGTAGATGATGCGGCGAGTGTCTGGAAAAATGTCGTTGAGATAGAGCCGTCCGTACTGCATTCGCCGCGATTTTTGGCGCTCTAAGTCGGTTTCATCAAATTTGAGGTCAATATAGCTATCTAGATACGGGGACGGGAAAAACTCTCGCACCCGGAAAAGCTCAGCTTCCGGACCATATTCTGGATACAGTCCTGCAAAGGCGCTGTGAATTTGAGCTTCAAAAAAATCGCGATCGCCTGGTGGCACCGCAATATTAAAGCGCAGCGGATTGTCTGAATCGAGCTTGCTATTCTTTAAAATAGAGTTAAGCGCAACCAGTAAGGATAGATAGATCTTTTTATTAATAGAAAAAGCGATATCGACGATCATAAAAAACCGCCTCACGCGGTGCATAAACAGGTGCATAAACAAAGTGAGATAGACAAGTCTATGCTCTTAAGACTTTGAAGCGCCTCTATAGCTATATCAAAAAACATTGCGCAGCGGCAAAAAATAGGCCGGATTCTAGATTGACGGAAGCTCACTAGTGCTATTCGCATCGAAAGTTAGGGCATTCAATCCCTTTGGGCAAAGGCGTGGCTGCTCCGGTGATGGGCCAATTTTTGGCCTTTATCGTGTTTTTGAGGTTCTGAATGCGATCGCCTGTCAGCGGATGGGTTTGCTGCCATTCCCCTAGTTTGCTGAGCATTCCTAGATCAATTTCTTCGGCCTGCGCCCGCTCGAAAAAGCCCAAGCTGTGGCCTGCGTGCCGGTAGTGAGCGATGGTGATAACTAGCGCGTAGTTATCAGCCGCTGTTTCTTGACTGCGGCCATAGCTAAGGCTAGCCAAGTTTGCTGCCGTCGCGATCGCCCCTGAGCCATCTCCCGTACCCAAAAGAGTGTTGAGAGTGCTCCAAATCAGCGATCGCCCCAACGCCTTCAGCGGATCGCGATAGTGCAAATGTCCAAGCTCGTGCGCCAGCACAAAAGCTAGCTCGTTTTCAGTTTTAACACTTTGCAATAGCCCATCGGTGACAAATAGATAGCTGCCTACTGTCACCATCGCATTCTCACTCTCTTCGTTTAAAATTGCGACTTTGAGCGGTGGATATGCGCTGTTTCCCAACGTTGTCTTGGCAACATCTGCTTCTAATGCTGCTAAAAGATTCTCCAAATAAGCGACCCGGCTGTCATTGGCAAAAGTCGCCGGGCGTAGCCCTGCTGTCACCGCTTGGCCAATATTTTCCTCTGTTTGAGGATTTATCCGAATCGCAAGCTGGGTGGCAGCGAGCCCTAAGCTGCCATAGATAGCGACGGCAAAAACAGCGATCGCTGCCAACAAATACGCCAGTTCAACAAGTGGATTAACCGGTGTGACGTTGACATTATCTTCTGGAAAATCATCATAGTCCATTGTCATTGCCCGGAAAGATCCAGAGAACGTCTAGAATGTCTTCTATCTCAGCGAATGGCTGTTCCGTAGGCCATCACTTCGACCATTGCGTTTTTGTTTTGACTCGATTCACCACCAATGTTCGAGGTTTCAAATCGCACATTGACAATTTGAGTTGCACCCCAAGCGATCGCATCCTCTTTCATTCTCAGCACAGCTTCTCGCCGCCCCCGATCAATTAGCGACTCATACACAGTCACACGCCCCCCTACCAGATTGCGCAGCCCCGCCGAAAAAGACTTAAAGTAATCACTCGCAATCACCACACTGCCAGCAAATAGCTGAGACTCCAAAGCCTGAGGCATATGCTGTTTGGCCCCAAAATTCATCACCGGCAGATACATGGTCTCTCGCTCTCTCATGCGAATAGAGCGGTAGTGCTGCTTCTCCAAATGCTGGCCAAAAAAGTAGCCTACACACATTAAGAGCGCAAATATTATTAGATTTTCCATATCCCATTCGCTAAGCGCTGCTCAGCCCAGAAAAAATGTTGAAAGAATTGTCGTGAGCGGATAACAATGCAATCGCTGTGATCTAATCGAGCAGCTACCTCACGAATCTAATGGGCTAACTTTTACAGCCGTCCCATAGGCAAACAGCTCAGCCGCACCTGGTGCTACCGAGGACGTAGCAAAGCGCACATTCACCACGGCATTCGCGCCTAGCTGCTTTGCTTGCTTGATCATTCGCTCAGTCGATTCTTTACGCGCTTCTTGCAACAGTTCGGTGTAGCCTTTTAGCTCACCGCCCACAATATTTTTCAGCCCTGCCATAATGTCTCGACCCACATGCTTCGCGCGAATCGTGCTGCCCTGCACTAAGCCATAATGCTCAACAATTCTGTTACCTGGAACGCCTTCTAGTGTTGTGAGAATGAGGCCCGTATGGCGAGAAAGTGCAGTCATAATCGAGGGTACTCCAAATGGTTGGGCGAAAGGGTTGGGCGGAATCGATCAACGATACTTCAACATAAAAGGTTGATATATCGGCTAAAGTGCCCTTTTTTCTTCAAAGTCTATCGATTGCCGGGTAAACGACGGCTAGTAACCTCTCATAACTTCTGAATGCCTATTTAGTCCTGCTCAGTCGCAAATGCTTCCAGGGGGTTGCGCCTAAGCAGCGGCTTCTTAAGCGCCTAAGCATTGTCTCTCAGCCTTCTGGAGATAGGCGGCAAAAAAACGATAGTTTTGGTTTAGGCGTCTTCATCTGCGGTGAGTGGCAAATCGCTGCCGCTACAGGCTTGAAACAGATATAGAGTAGACCTGTTGCGAAATAGAGCCTGAAAATGGCTGAAACTCCTGTGGCTAGGGGCTTCCAGGCGTTATTTATGCAAATTAGACGAAAGCCCTATGTGTCAACGTTTTCAGCGATTATTTTCGTTATTTCGCAACTACCTAA
>JBGTNW010000029.1:0-8562 GCA_041742865.1 Phormidesmis sp. | reverse complement strand
GTTGATGTCAACACCGATAATTTTGTTGGCCCCCACCATGCGACAGCCCTGCAAAACGTTGAGGCCGATGCCGCCGAGGCCAAACACCACCACGTTGGCCCCCGGCTCGACCTTGGCGGTGTTGATCACCGCGCCAATGCCGGTGGTGACGCCGCAGCCGATGTAGCAGACCTTCTCATAGGGGGCGTCGGGGCGAATTTTAGCGAGGGAAATCTCGGGCACGACGGTGTAGTTTGAGAAGGTAGAGGTGCCCATGTAGTGGAACAGCGGCTGGCCGTCGAGGGAAAAGCGACTGCTGCCGTCGGGCATGAGGCCCCGGCCCTGGGTGAGGCGAATGGCCTGGCAGAGGTTGGTTTTAAAGCTGAGGCAGTACTCGCACTGGCGGCACTCGGGCACATACAGCGGAATTACATGGTCGCCGGGTTTGAGGCTGGTGACGCCGGGGCCAACTTCGGCCACCACCCCGGCCCCCTCATGGCCCAACACGGCCGGAAATAGCCCCTCGGGGTCTTTGCCCGACATGGTGTAAGCATCGGTGTGGCAAATGCCGGTGGCTTTGATCTCGACCAGCACTTCACCCTCGCGGGGGCCTTCGAGCTGAACGGTTTCGATGGTTAGGGGTTGGCCCGGGCCATGGGCGACGGCAGCTCTAACATCCACGGGCAAGATCTCCTTAATACCTTTGTTAGCTTACCGACTTTGCGGCCCTTAGGCTATGTGTCAGCGTTCTCAGACAGGCTTCGGCACAATGGCCGATGTTAAGGCTAGCCGCCGCCTACGTCCCAGGCCTGGTGGGCACCTTGACCCCATCAGGCTTGAGGCATTTACGAAATATGGCGCAACCTTTGGAGCGGTCTGCCCGACCGCCTTACCCGCTGATGGGGTCTGCTGGATTTACGCTGATTGAAGGATTGATTGTGGTGGTGATCATTGGATTGATGGCGGCGATCGCCGCTCCTTCCTGGTTTGGGTTGTGGCAGCAGCGCAAGATCAATGCGACCCAAGACATGCTCTACCAAGCGCTCCGGGCTACCCAAGCCGACGCCATGCAGCAGCGCCATGAGCGCCGCTTTAGTTTGCGTCAGCGAGATGGCTACATTGAATGGGCCAACCATCCCGAATCTATTCCGGCGGTGAGGGTGATGAATTGGCAGCCTCTAATCAACGGTGTTGTGCTCGCCAACGAAGACAACACCCTCACCAAGAGCGGCGGCATTCACTATACCCGCTTCGACATGTACGGCAATCTAAGAGCAAAGGCCATCGGTGAACAGGGCACCATTACTGTCACCATTACGGGAAAACGCAGTACTAACCGCTGCGTGGTTGTTTCTACAGTGCTGGGAGCCATGCGTAAAGGCAAAGGTCAACTGAAAGCAAACGGTAAACGGTTCTGCTACTGATCTCAGCCACCCATTTGGAGCAAAACCGAGTTTAATAGGTTAGCACCATGATTGGTTGAGGAATGTGGCCATGGCGGAGAGAAATGAAGGCTGGTACGTGGTGCAAGGAGAAGATGGCACCTGCCAGGTGCTCTCTGCCGAAGACATCAGCCGAGGGCGACTGCAAGCTAGTCGCCCCATGTGGGGACCCTTTGCCTCTCAAGACGAGGCGATCGCTCGCCGAGTCGGGCTAATTCGCAGCGGCAAGTGCGAACCGGCCTAGGCTGCTGCGCGCCCTCGCAGGGTGTCGTAGCTCTGCAAAAACCAGCCGTAGGTCTGCTCAATGCCGGTCTTGAGATCGGTTTTAGCCTGCCAGCCCGCCGCGTTGAGCCGGGAGACATCAAGCAGCTTGCGGGGGGTGCCGTCGGGCTTGGCGGTGTCAAACAATAGCTCGCCCTCGTAGCCGACCACGGCTTGCATGGTTAGGGCCAGTTCTTTGATCGAGACCTCTTGCCCGGTACCCACGTTGACGAAATCGACGTCGTTGTAGGTGTTCATTAAGAACACCAGGGCATCGGCCAGGTCATCCACATACAGAAACTCGCGCAGGGGGGTGCCGGTGCCCCACACGGTGACCGTGGGGTCGCCGTTGACCTTAGCCTCGTGGAATTTACGCATCAGGGCGGGTAGCACGTGGGAGTTGGCCAAATCAAAATTGTCGTTGAGGCCGTAGAGGTTGGTGGGCATCGCCGAAATGAAATTTACCCCGTACTGGCGGCAGTAGTTTTCGCAGAGCTTGAGGCCGGCGATCTTGGCGATCGCGTAGGGTTCATTGGTTTGCTCTAGAAACCCCGTCAGCAGATACTCTTCTTTCATCGGCTGGGGGCACAGCTTGGGGTAAATGCAGGAAGACCCCAAGAACAGCAGTTTCTCAGCCCCGTGGCGGTAGGCGCTGTGGATGATGTTGGCCTCAATCATCAAATTCTCGTAGAGAAAATCGGCCCGGTAGGTGTTGTTAGCCTGAATGCCGCCCACCTTGGCCGCCGCCAAAAAAATATACTCCGGTTGTTCGGCAGCAAAAAACTCATCTACCGCCGCCTGGTTGCGCAGGTCTAGCTCTTGGCTGGAGCGCAGCACCAAATTTTCATATCCCTGGGCCTGGAGGGTTCTCACCAGGGCGCTGCCCACCAGACCACGGGAGCCTGCTACAAAGATTTTAGATTGAATATCCATAGGATTCAGCTCAGATAAAAATTATAAAAACCTATGTAGATGACCTACTCTGATTGCCACGAGTTTCGCATCGGCAGCCGCTAATTGCAACTGACCCCCTGCCGACTTTAGCGGTAGTTCACAATGAAGCCTGAGGCCCGCCTAAAGTTTCCCCTTCCTCTGCGCTATGACCCCACAGCCCACCCCCAATCAGCGCTGGCAGTTTTGGATTGATCGCGGCGGCACCTTTACCGATATTGTTGCTTGCCTGCCAAACGGATCGATGCGGGTTCACAAGCTGCTCTCAGAAAATCCTGACCGCTATGTCGATGCGCCTATTCAGGGAATTCGCGAGCTGATGGGGGTTGCTGAGAATCAGCCTATTCCGTCGGAGAAAATTGCGGCGGTGAAAATGGGAACAACGGTAGCGACGAATGCTTTGCTAGAGCGCAAAGGCGATCGCACGCTGCTGATCACCACTCAAGGCTTTCGCGATGGCCTGCGAATTGGCTACCAAAACCGGCCCGACATTTTCGCTCGGCAGATTGTTCTGCCTGAAATGCTGTACGAGCAAGTTCTAGAAGTTGCCGAACGCGTGAGTGCCGATGGCCGGGTGATTCAAAAGATTACACCCGCTGCGGCAAAACAGTTACTGAACGCTTTGCAGGCTGCCTATGATACAGGGATTCGAGCTTGTGCGATCGCCTTTCTTCACAGCTATCGCTATCCTGCTCATGAGCAACAAGTCGCCGCCCTAGCTCAACAAATTGGCTTCACTCAAATCTCGGCCTCTCATCAGGTTAGCCCGCTGATTAAATGGGTCGCGCGAGGCGACACCGCAGTGGTCGATGCCTATCTGTCGCCGCTGCTGCGCCGCTATGTAGATCGCATTGAACAGGCATTGGCCTCTCAAAGTAGCGCGCAGCCGCAGCTGTTGTTTATGCAGTCTAACGGTGGCCTAACTTCGGCCCGGTTTTTTCAAGGTAAGGACAGCATTCTCTCTGGCCCCGCAGGCGGCATTGTGGGCGCGATCAAAACCAGCCTAGCCGCTGGCTTTGAGAAAATTATCACTTTTGATATGGGCGGCACTTCGACAGATGTCGCTCATTTTAATCGGCAAGACGGGAGTCAAAAAGAAAGTCAAAAAGAGAGTTTAGAAGCCTATGAACGCGCTTTTGAAACAGAAGTTGCGGGTGTGAGACTGCGTGCGCCGATGATGGCGATTCATACCGTGGCAGCAGGAGGGGGATCTATTTTGAGGTTTGAGAGTGATCGCTATCAGGTTGGCCCTGAGTCGGCAGGCGCTTATCCTGGCCCGACCTGCTATCGCAACGGCGGCCCGCTGACGGTCACCGACTGCAATGTGATAGTCGGTAAACTCCAGCCTCAATTTTTTCCTCAAGTATTTGGCCCTAAAGGCGACCAGCCGTTAGATCGCGATTTGGCAGTGGCTGAGTTTGATAGCTTGGCCGAGAAGATTTTAGCCGCGACTGGAAGCCACCGTCTGCCTGAGCAAATCGCTGAGGGTTTTTTAGAAATTGCCATCGACAATATGGCCAACGCGATTAAGAAAATCTCTGTTCAGCGAGGCTATGACGTGAGTGAATATATCCTGTGCTGCTTTGGTGCAGCGGGCGGACAGCACGCCTGCCGCTTAGCTGAAGCGCTGGGCATGAAGACGATTTTTATTCATCCCTACGCGGGTGTGCTCTCTGCCTATGGCATGGGCTTGGCCGAGCGCAGAGTGCTTCGAGAGACTTCTGTAGAAGTTGATCTAACAGCGGCAGCAATGGCTGCGATCACTCAGCAACTTGGCGCGCTAGTGGATGATGCCACTAATGCAATGAAAGCACAGAGCGATGTGAGCGGGTTTTCACAACCAATTTCCGAACAACATAATCCTGATAGGAATGCTCCTTTTAGAGTATTGCGCCAATGCCATCTGCGCTATAAAGGCACTGATTCAACCCTAGCCGTTGACTTTGCCGATTTAGCAGACATGCAACAACAGTTTGATCAGCGCTATCAGCAGCAGTACGGGATTACGCTACCGGATAAAGCTTTAGTAATTGCTACGCTTACCGCAGAAGTAGTTGAAGCCAAATCGCCCGAAACGCCCACTTTCAGTAAAGACATCGTTTCCCCGGTAGAAATGGCTACAGTCCCACTCTTTTCAGCAAATCAGTGGCACAGTGCGCCCGTGTTTCAGCGCCAACAACTGCCAATGGGTCACAGACTCGCTGGGCCTGCTATGGTCATAGAGACAACCGGAACTAACATTATTGAACCGGGCTGGGAGGCCATGGTCAGCGATCGCGGCGACCTAATCTTGACACAGCGCTCATCAAAATCCCAGATAGCAGTGACACAACCATCGTCCAAATCGGCCCCGCCCGATCCGGTGCGGCTAGAGATTTTCAACAATTTGTTTCAGGCGATCGCCGAACAAATGGGCTTTACCCTACAAAACACCAGCTCATCGGTCAACATCAAAGAGCGCCTTGACTTTTCCTGCGCCATCTTTGACAGCCAGGGTCAGCTAGTGGCTAATGCGCCCCATATCCCCATACACCTAGGCTCTATGGGCGCTAGCGTTCAGGCACTTATAGCCCATCAGCGCACGGCTAGGCGCTCCTTCCATAATCGAGATGTGTTTATCTCTAACAATCCTTACAGCGGCGGCACCCACTTGCCAGATATAACCGCTATTACGCCCGTCTTTGCCAATGACAGCGCCAGTGACAGCACCGAAAATAGCACCGAAGATAGCCGCCCGCTGTTTTTTGTCGCTTCGCGAGGGCATCATGCCGATATTGGCGGGATCACACCTGGCTCTATGCCCCCACACAGTACGCGCTTAGATCAAGAAGGGATTTTGCTAGATAACTTTTTACTGGTAGATAGAGGAAAGCTAAGGACAAAGGAATTGCGCGATCGCCTCACCACCAGCCCTTACCCAGCTCGCAGCCCCGACCAAAATCTAGCCGACCTTCAGGCCCAAGTGGCCGCCAATAACAAGGGTGTTCAAGCCCTTCAGAACATGGTCAAACAATTTGGCCTAGAAACTGTTAGGGCCTACATGCAGCATGTTCAAGATAACGCGGAGCAGGCAGTTCGGCGCGCGATCGCCCGTCTGTGCACCCAGCACAGACACATCGACAAATGCCAAGTGCCCATGGACTGCGGCGCAGAAATCAACGTCTCTATCACCCTCAACCCCATCGACAACAGTGCCATCATCGACTTTACTGGCACCTCTATCCAACAGTTCAACAACTTTAATGCTCCCCTCGCAGTTTGCAAAGCCGTTGTTCTCTATGTCTTTCGCACGCTGGTAGAATCGTCTATTCCTCTCAACGCAGGCTGCCTCAAACCTTTAGAGATCAGAGTGCCTGCTGGCTCTATGCTCAACCCCATTTATCCTGCCGCTGTCGTCGCGGGTAATGTTGAAACCTCTCAAGCAGTCACCGATGCCCTCTACGGAGCGCTAGGCATGTTAGCCGCTGCTCAAGGTACCATGAACAACTTTACCTTTGGCAATAGCCGATATCAATACTACGAAACCATCTGCGGTGGCTCAGGTGCAGGCCCTAGCTTCCACGGGACAGATGCTGTGCAAACTCATATGACCAACTCTCGGCTAACCGACCCAGAAGTATTAGAGCTGCGCTTTCCGGTGCTTTTAAAAGAATTCTCCATTCGAGCGCACAGCGGCGGTACTGGACAATATCAAGGTGGGAATGGGGTCATCCGCCACCTTCTCTTTCGTGAAGCGATGAGTGCCAATCTTCTCTCGGGCCGTCACACCACCCAACCCTTCGGCTTAGCTGGCGGCAACCCTGGCCAACCCGGCCATGCCCTAGTACATCGCGCCAATGGCCAGCAAGAAGTACTCTCCGCAACCGCCACCGTGATGGTACAGCCGGGAGATTCTATTTTAATCGAAACGCCGGGTGGTGGCGGTTACGGAATATCGCCCAGCAGATGTAAAGTCAAAGGCTGTGAAGTTAAACTACCTCCGGCAAAGCCGGAGGCTTATGTTTGGGAGCCCCTCAAAGGGGCAGATGCATGAGCCCCCTGAAGGGGTTCACTTCACATTTTTGCCAGTCATTACTGGATAAAGCCAGGGTTGCAAGTCATTACATTAGTACGTTTGGCCTAAAATTAAGTAGAAGTGGAAACAAAAATTGAAAAAGGAAAGGAAAAATAGAGACAATGTTCTACACTTTAGGATGGCTTCTTTTCATAAAGCTCTAGCGTTTGCCTCATCTATTAAATCTCCCTGTCAATAAATGCGTATTCTGCACGGCACTTGGATTCCAGATATAGAAGATGGCTTTATTCAAAAGGGCGCGTTATGTCTGTGGGTAGAAAGCTACAGGACGAACAGCAACAAAGGCCCAGTTATCAAACATCTCTCACAAAAGGAACTTGCAGATTTTTTAGAAAACGAGCTAGGTTTTAGCGATTCCTACTATTCAGCTAAACGAGACATTGCCCCTAAGTTCTTTAATCTACCTACGCTCAATCAGCAGCCGTTGCCCTCTTTAGAAATGGCCCGCTATCTTGAAATAGAGTTGCCTACGGACTACGACTGGGAAGCTTGTGAAATTGCCTGCTACCGAGTAAGTCGTCAATTTAGTAAGACCAGTTACCGCCACCATTCGAGCATTAGCGCCTTTTTTTCGCAGCTCAAAGAGCTTCACTTCATGACGCAATATCAGCTAGTTGACGTTCAGCTAGGGGTGGATTTGTTGTTTTGGTATCACTACAGCCAAGCCCTCAAGCAAATAATTTTTAAAGATCGCTACATTCCGGCCCTGAGCTACAAGCTAGATCAGAAAAAAAAGTTTGAGATCTATCCTCACTGGCAAATTGTCGGCGAAGCGTATGAAGAGACTTTGCAGCGCTATGTGGGCTACATGCCTTTGATCTGCGCATCGGGTTTTGCGCAAGCCGCCGCCGCTAGCAGCCATTACGATCCTGAAACGTTGCTCAGACACTGTTCAGATTGCCTGCTGAATGATGTAATCGCCACCACACCCTGGCCCCAAACCTTTGATAAGCGCATTAACGGATCGCTCATTCACAGCTGCATTCAGGAGATTCACTGGGTGCCAGGAACCGGATTAGAACGCTATCAACAGTGGCAGGCTTGGTATGACCGCATTACCCGCACTCAAGGCGAAATTCCTTTTTACTTTTGCTTTCAGCTAGAATCACCTGAACAACCTGAAGATAACTGGCAAATTATTTTCAAAGTTGCGCCTAAAGAACATCCTTCTTTGCGGATTGCGTTAGCCGACTACTGGCGCTTGCAGCCAATCCAGCAAATGGCGCTAAAGCTCCAGTTAGGAGAGATGTTTGAACAGAATTTGCTGCTGATTTTAGGGGATGCGGCCCGGATTTATCCTCAGTTGCGCGATGGGCTTGAAACCGATGAGCCAGTTGGTATTGCCTTAGGAATCGATGCAGCGTTTGACTTTCTCAGTGAGGCGGCTTGGATTTTAGAAGATGCCGGTTACAAGGTGATTGTGCCGACTTGGTGGACGCCTCAAGGCAGAAGAAAAGCGCAGATACGGCTAAAAGCTAAAGGCAAATCATCGGGCAAATCAGATAAGTCGAAAAGTTATTTTTCGATGGATACGCTGGTGGAGTATGAGTATGAGCTAGCGATTGGCGGTGAACCGGTCACTGATCAAGAGTGGCAGCAGTTGGTGGCGGCGCAAACGCCGCTGGTGCAGTTTCGCGGACAATGGATGGAGCTAGATAAGGGCAAAATGCAGGAGATGGTGGCCTTTTGGCAGCAGCAGCGTGACCAGAATCCTGAAATGGGGCTGCTGGAATTTATGCAGATGGCGGCGAAACAAGGCGACGATATTGAGCTTGACTTTAGTCGCGATCGCACCCTTGTCACCATGATGGAAAAGCTCAACAACAAAAGCGCGCTAGTCCCGATTGAAAATCC
>JBGTNW010000028.1:0-11536 GCA_041742865.1 Phormidesmis sp. | reverse complement strand
TATAGCGGTGCATCCCGTTGCGGCCAACGGTTTGAAGATTTTCAAAAGAGTTTAGATAGCGCTGAATTACATCCAAATGCTGACGATACTCGCCATCATACACAGGGTAGGCTTTTTTCTGGCGAATGACCGTGCCATCTTTTACAAATTTTGTATCAGGCACGAGATTAAGCCCAACAATTTCTTTTGTTGCTAGCTCGATTAAGGCTTGATCGCCCATTTCCCATAAGCTGTCGCCTTCACTACAGAAGTATTCCATGCCAACGCAGGTCTTGCTGGCATCAGGCACCATCGCGGCGCTCCAATTTTTAAAGTTTTGAATGCGCCCCACTCTAAACTCGGGGCTGTGAATATAAATCCAGTTGTCTGGAAAAATATTTGCTAGATCAATCACTAGCGGTACGATTAAAAAATCACGATACTTTAGACCTCTCGCCGCTTGTAGCACAGGTTCCGGGGCCGCTGGGCTCATACATCTTACTAGCGCGGTAATAGGGATACTAGAGACAAAATTCTCGGCTGATAGGTCGATTAATTGCTGATCTTGCTGGCCATCTTTTTGAACAGTTTTCTGGGCAATGACGCGCTCAACTCGACTGCCGTCATGTTCTACTTTGATCACCTTCGTGTGCATGTGCACTGGCGATCCTTCAGCTTCTAGGATTTCTGTGCAGCGTTCCCACATCATGCCTGGGCCGTAGATCGGGTAGTCGAATTCTTTGATCAGCGTTTTAGTGTTGTTGCTGCCAAAGGCCGCATTGATCATGGCTTTTTTAAGCGAGAGCCCCTGGATTCGCTGCGCCGCCCATTCTGCCTGAATTTTGTTACAGGGAATACCCCAAACTTTTTCTGTATACGATTTAAAGAAGGTTCTATAAAGGCGATCGCCAAACCGCTCAATCACCCAATCTTCGAGGTTTTCTGCTTCTTCTCCCGGCTGTAATTTACTTTTTAACTTGGACTTAAGATAGCTCAAAATAATCAAGCTACTATCTTTAACGCCCAAGTTTGACAATGTGCTCACAATTGAGAGGGGATAGTCAAAAAACTTACCCCTGTAGTAAATCCGCGACAGACGGGGCACTTGAATAAACTCATCCCCCAGAATCTCCCGCCAGATTTGCTGGACTTCACCGACCTTGGTGAAAAATCGGTGCCCACCAATATCGAAGCGGTAACCCTTATAAGTTTCTGTGCGAGAAATGCCACCCACTTTGTCTGCCTGCTCTAAAACAACAGACTTCTCACCTTTCCTTGCTAATTCGTAGGCAGCCGTAAGACCTGCCGGACCTGCTCCTAAAATCACCGACTTAAGCATTTAAAGTACCTATAAAAAATTTGACTATGCCGCCTGACTATTAAGAGCCCAACGATGACTACCTAAGCGAATTCCTTAAAAATTCTAAGCATTCTTTAATTTGGCTGAGCTTAAAACGTCAAAACTTTTGTTGGGCCACTATTTAAACTGACCATTGCTATTCTTTAATTAGCTGCTAGATGAAAGCTGCTTTAAGGTGAGATTATCCTGCCTGACTGGTCACTGGCTTTGGATTTAACCACTGCTGAGATTGATGACGAAGAATGCCTACAGCAAAAGCCAATCCGCTGTAGAGGTAATAGAGCCAATGCCAGGGTAAAACGCGAAGGGTGAACAAAAAACCACGCTTTAGGTAAAAAAACCGATAGACTGGTAGATTTATCCAAAACAATACGAGGCTTAAAAAGCCTGATCCCCAAAGAAAAATCGGCCATCTCACAGCAGCGATTAAAAACAGGCCAATGCTGTAAATGAAAAGTACACTCAGTCTGCTAGACCAACGCAGATTTAAATCGCTAGAAAAACGCCTGTAATCTTCCGGATGGGTTTGACGAGTTTTTAATAAGAGTGCCATCCAAGGCAAGGCGCGGTAAAACACTTCGGCCCTAAGCAATGACAGCGGCGTCCATCGCTTTAAATGCTTAACTTGAATAGTTTTGTACAGCTTGATTTTATAGTTTGCCTGACGCAAACGATAGCCTAACTCAATATCTTCAACGCAAGGCTTACGATAGCTGTCATCAAATCCACCCACTTCCCAGAAAATTTCCTTGCGAATTGCGCCGCAAGCGCCCCAAAACGTAGAAGCCTCTTCACATCCGCCTTGGTGCGTATAGTGATGAAACAGATTTTTATACTGCGATAAGAAGTTAGCCGATCCAGGCGAATCGTCATAGGAGCCAATTAATGCTGCGAGGTTATCGTCTTTTTCAAAGGCTTGAATCACCTGGTGTAATGTGGTTGGGTGAACTTCGACGTCAGCGTCAATGAAGAATATGACATCAGCCGCAGCCACCTCGGCTCCTACATTGCGAGCTTTTGCAGGCCCTTGAGATTTAGCAAGTCGAATGACTTTAGCGCCAAATTGCTGAGCAACTTTCCAGCTACCGTCTGACTCACCATCGGCGACAACAATGATTTCTATACGCTGTTTGAACTCCGACTGCTTGAACTCTGATTGCTCATCAACCCATGGTTGTTCAACCCGTGATTGACAGGCTGTTGACGAACTAAACAGAGCCTCGCTAATACTAGCAAGACACTTGCGAAAACTCTCTCCTCCATTGTGAACAGGGATCACAATAGATAGCAAAGGATTATCTGAAGGCAGGTTTAGCATAAAAGTAGTAAGCGTAATAGGGCGGGACAGAGCCTTAAAGGCTTACACAAGCGCAGCACATGCGCTGATTTATTCAGACTGGTACGCACAGGTAGTGAACAAATATTCAGGATTTAAAGTTCTAGGATTTCGGATTTAGCATCTCAGACATTGGCTCAAAAGAATGGCTGACTTTATGCCTTTTCCTCCAAGTGCGCATCTGTGACCAATACAATGACTGGTGCTCAATTTTCCCTATTTTATTTTATTACAGAGTCGGTCAGTATTTCTACCATATAGGGTAACATTACCAGCAGCTTCAGAAGATGGGCAGGCAATTGGGCTAGCTTTACAACATCTTTAATATCTCATTTTTTACCTCTTGGTTTTCTCATGAAAGCCTGTTGGCTCTACTGCGGTGCTAGTAGTCCTGATCTAATTTATTCGGTACAGCACAGGCTCTTGTGATGGGTCTTGGCCAAAACTAGATGTCAATACTTCTTGAGGCTGATTTAATTGGGCGATCGCCTCGCTGATTTTACCTGGCCGCATTGGGCCAGTTGCCACTAATGGTGCTTTTGATTCGCGCAGATGACGGAGCCAATCCTTTGGCTGTTCTGGGTCGAAAGGGATGTGTAAGACCTGTCTATCTAGGAACTTGCCGTAAAAGAGGTAATTGCGATCGCTCGAAAAATAAGCAATCTTCTCATTCGGCTGTGTGTTTTCTTCAATGTAGCTGTAAATGCCCTGATAGATTCTTGCCCGGTAGAGGTCTCTCGTCTGCCGGGTAATCCAGCTAGAAGCTATCAATAGAGCGATACAAACCGCCACAGCCAGCCGTCTATTCAGGGCGTTTTTTAGGCTTCGCGAGCGCAGCGGGCGATCGCTGAGTCGATAGGCCAACGCCATTAGGCCGATGCAGACTGCTGCATAAAAGCCAATGCCTGCCAAGCTAGAGCGCAATAGCTGCCAGGTTTGAGCAGCCGCAACCAGCGGCGCATCTTTGAACGTATTGATAATTTGACCCGCCCAAATCACTTTTCTGCCCGTGAATGACTGGTTTCTAATCAGGGTAAAAACAACGCTACTGAGAATTCCTGAAAAGCTGCTCACAATGCAAACAGCGAACAGCCAGCGCTTAGAAAGTTTGAGGATGGTGGCGTTTTTAGCGGCGATCGCTCCCATCACACCCAGTACTGGAAATCCATATCGTAAGTTAAAGCCCAGCAGCGCCGATAGCTGGCCAGAATGCGAGTCTGCGGCGCTATAAGGCGTATTCCAATACAAAAAACCAGTTCCTAATAGCAGCAGCGCCCAAAAAGACAGCCTCTGACGATTTGTTTTACTAGCTTTTATCCAAGCAAACGGTAATAGCAACACCTGTGCCAATAACACCATAAAAGGTAGCTGAAGCCTCACCAACGCCTGAATACCGTAGGTTTTCCAATGCGAGAAATTGGTAAGATCGAAGCTATAGGTGAGCGTAGAGGCTTGCAGTGAAGCTAACTTTGACCATAAAGAAGCGCTTTGTGTCTGTGAATTAGCCAGTTGCGAATGGGTCAACTCTGGCAAAAAAGAGCCAGAAGTAGCGCCAGAAAAGTCAGCCCCCAAAGCATTTCGCACATACCAGAAGCCACCTAGCCACAGCAGCGCTATCACGCCTGAACCAACCGCTGGATGCTTCCAGTTGAGCCGATTCATTTCCCGTTTTTTCGATTCGGTATTAGCGAGGTTAGCCCGAGAGTCACAGAATAGCTGGCATTCTAATAAAACTAATATCGCTATTAAGAAGGCCGCGTAAACGATGCCAGGCGTTTTGATTCCAGATAATAGACCAATGACGGCTAAAAAAAGCGATAGCGCGTACGGAGAACGGCGCTGGTGATAGCTCAGCGCCAAGCAAAGGCCCAGGGTAAAAAAAGTGGCCAATGGTAAGTCAATGTGGAGAGTCGTGACTTGGTCAAGTAACATCGGAACACTCAGTGCTAGCGTAGTCGCGGCAAGGCTGTAAAACCGAGCAGCGCCTATCTGCCTGCACAGCCAGTAAACCCCTAAAGCCAGCATTACCCAAGCCAACAACATCGGCAATGCAACTAAAAAATCTTCTTTAAAGGGGATGACACAAAAAACAGAAAGAATATGCCAGTTATAGGGATATTGATGAGCTGTCGGATGATTGAAAATAAACTGACCGGCCGCATCTAAAAGCGTCAGGCTACCGGTTTGATACCAACGAGCAACAGCGGGTAGGTGAAACCAAAGAGAGTCGTAATTAGTCATGGGTTCAGTGGCGACTCTTTGCAAAAGAATAGCTCCCATGATCGCCATCGCTGCTAATAAAAGCACTTCTGCTCGCCGAAATGGCGCGACTTCAGAACGTTGGACTCTAATCTGCTGGTTTGTGATCTGCTGACTGCGAGATCGTTTTTGAAGCGCAAGCCCAATGGCAAATAATCCTAGCTCTGAGGCAATTAGCGGGCCTAACCGCAGCAGATGAAGGCTGCCCAACAAAAGCCCTAAGCTAACTTGAAGAACACTCCATACCGTCAGCGCAAAAAGCAACGCGTAGGATAAATCAAAGCGTTGCGCCGTAAAGTCTGAAAATGAGTTTGCCGAGGCGTTGTTTTTAGCGGCTTTTGCTTCACTGGTTTCAAAAGTATATTCCGCCTGTTGTAACACTAAGCAAAGTGGCACAGGAGCTCCTAATATCACTAAAAATATCAGTAGTTCCCACAGGTGCTGTGTAATTATCATGCTAAGCAGTCCTAATAAAGCAGTCCAAATAAAGCAGTTCAGATAAACTTAGTGCTTTAATGAGCTAATGCCATAAACAGCTGTAGACAGAAGCAGCTATGGATAAAAATAATAGCAGTGTGGCTTCTCGTTGATTATACGTAGCGCGTTCCCTTAAAACTTACTCTATCAAAAAGGGTGCAAAAACCAGAATGCTTCAGCAAAGGGTGATTCTGAAAGAGAAACTATAAAGGGGCAACAAAGGTAGTTATGACTACAGCCATGCCTGACAATACAGGGTTTGATGAAAGGTGAACTAATATTTGCACCTGTGTCTGATCTCGCATCCCGCCATAATTTGGATGTATCTCGACTTTTATTTGATCTAAAGCGGTGCAGCGAACTCATTGGTCGATTCACGGGTTGGTTAGAAGCAGATGCGATTGCAGCTTGCCTCACCGAAGGATTAATTGAGCAGTTTGACTGTGCGTTTGCGCGGGTTTGGTTGGTGAATCCGGATCATCAAGCGCTGCGCTTGGTGGCTTCTTCGGGGCTATATACTCGGCTAGATGGCTCGTTTGCGCAGGTGCCAATGGGTGCTTTTAAGGTGGGTAAAATTGCCCAGCACTGTATTCCTTTTTTGAGCAATGCGCTATCGGATGAAGAGTGGGTAAAAGATCGTCAATGGGCAATTGACAACAAAATTCAAGGCTTTGCCGGACTGCCGCTGATGGCTGAGAATCAAGCAATTGGCGTACTGGCTATTTTTAGCCACCGGGCGATGGCTCCTGAGTTTTTAGAAGTGCTGCAAATGCTGAGTTTGTCGGTAGCGGGCGCATTGGCAAGTGCACTCAACCATCAGGCTGTGATGGCCGTATCTATAAGCCGAATGGTTAGTCAGAGCGCTAACCATCACACCTGTGCCTTGTCGGAGCAATTAGCAACTGTTTTTGGGCAGCCAAAGCTTAGTTTATTAGGTGTGGAGCAAACGCTAGCGCCAGCGATCGCTCAAATCATCCTTCAAGTAGCCGATTACCTAGCGCCGTCTTGCCACTATTGTCGGTTGGTATACGAAGCTGAAACAGTTGTACTAGAGGCCATGTTAGCTGTTGGCGATGGTCGCGATCGCAGCGATTACTCGTGCTTGTCGAGTCCGGCGTTTCATGACCTGTTAAGTGAAGTAGAACGGCTGGGTGGTTTTTTTCAAAGTCAGGTCGATCTTCATCAAACCGTTATGAAAATGCGGGTACAGTTGCCCCAACAAGCGCCGATACACAAGGCGCAGATCACGGATGAATTACCTTCATCACCTTTATCAGAAAGAGAACAAGAGGTGATGCGGCTGTTGGCCCAGGGGTTGCGCGATCGCGAAATCGCTCAGGCGCTCTTCATCAGTGAACGCACCGTGAAGTTTCACAGCCAAAATATGCTCACGAAGCTTGGCGTTAAAACCCGTATACAGGCTGTTTTTGAAGCGACCCGGCAGGGCTGGCTGTGAAGTGACGGGTTGTGGGATTGGCCGTATGATCAGCTGTGCAATCCGCAATATGGTGAGCAATGTATTCAGCATCTTTAGCCACCCCTGAAAAACGGCCCGAACCCCAGGTGTAGAGCCAGGGTAAGCCGATGAAATAAAGCCCTGTCATCGGCGTCACACCCCGCTGGTGCTCTGGATAGCCGCTAGCGTCGAAAGTGGGAATCTCGATCCAGCGAAAGTCCATGTGGTAGCCGGTTGCCCAGATAATGCTACCGATGTTGGCACGGTGCAAATCGAGCGATCGCGGCGTATTTTGGGGTTGCCACACCGGTTGATAGGGCGGCTCCATCGGCGCTTCGATCTGATGATTATCAATATAGTCATCAATCGTGCGCTTAATGCTTTCAGCCACGGCATCAGCCTGGTCTAAATTGTGGGCCAGATCGTCTTGAAGATCTAACTGAGCGCCTTGAATATTTTTGAGCTTGCCGTAAAGCTGCATTCCTTCAGTGGCAAATTGGCGCAGATCAATTTCTCTGCCACCGCCGCGACCGGTGACGTAGTGGTTGGTTTTGGTTCTGACCGTTTCTTTTTGGGGATGTTCGTCAATCGGTACATCGTAATAGCCAAGCTCATCTAACCAATCGACAACATCTTTACCGCGATAGGTGCGCGGCGATCGCGGCGCACCCCCAACACATAAATGCACCTGCTTGCCAGCCAAATGCAAATCTTCCGCAATTTGACAGCCCGATTGGCCAGTGCCTATCACTAACACGGCTTTATCAGGCAGGGCCTCTGGTTTTTTGTACTCGGATGCGTGAAGCTGCAAAATGTTTGCAGGGAGGCGATCGCGCATACTCGGGATTTTAGGCTGATGATAGCCGCCAGTAGCAACAACAACGTGATCGGCGCTAAAATCTCCGATAGAAGTTGTGACGGTAAACGTGGCAGTCTTGAGATCTTTTTGCAGCCGTTCAACGGATACGCCTTCTCGAATATTGGCCTGAAAAGACTTCGCATAATCTTGAACGTATTGAACAATCTTATCTCTGGGCATAAACCCGTGTGGATCTGGCCCAGCGTAGGCATATCCGGGTAACGTACACTGCCAGTTTGGCGTCACTAGGCAAAAGGAGTCCCACCGTTTAGCCTGCCAAGAATAGGCAACGCTGCGCTTTTCAAAAATAATATGCTGAATGCCAAGCTGCCTTAGGCAGTAGCTGACAGACAGTCCTGCTTGACCGCCGCCGACAATAACAACCGGATAATGTGAGCTAGTCATGAGTACTGCTTAGCTAATACCTAGCGGGTAAGATTTTCCTTGGCTTGAAAAGGTGCCCACCTGGATAAGGTGGATTTCTCCAACATTTTTTGCATTTTTGTTTTACCTCTTTAAGATAGAAACTATTTCTCCTAGATACCTGTATCCGACGCTACGGAACTCATGTAAAGCTCAAATGCCTTGTTTTATAGACAGGGGCAATTCAGTGAATATCGTGGTGATTTTTCATATTCCTATGATTTACCTGTCTTTTTGTACAGGTGAGCTACAGAATTTGCAATCAATCGCGCCTTCATCGGGTCTCAAAAAGCTTTTTTGCCTAACTTTTTGTTGATAGCGCCTGTCTCAACCGTCAGGCTTTCTCTCTTTGTAACAACAGATACTAGGCGTCAGCTTTAGACCCTCTAACCTATCCTCAACTCAAGCTATTTGGAGTGATTGACATGCCTGCTGTAACAACCCCTGCGCACAAGTCTGGTGACTTTTTTGTAGATTACGAAGAGAAAGTATTTCCCGATGTTCAGGCTGATCCGGGTGAAAAAGCCCTAGTCACCTTCCATACGGTTGCCTTTGAAGGCTCTATTGGACTGGTGAATCTATTGCAGGTGAGTAGGTTGATTAGCAAAGGCTTTGATACGTCGGTGCTGCTGTATGGACCGGGGGTAACGCTAGGCGTACAGCGAGGCTTTCCCAAAATTGGTGACGAGGCGTTTCCGGGGCATATGGCGATGAACAACCGAGTTGAGAAGATCATTGCCGATGGCGGTAAGGTCTATGCCTGTCGGTTTGCGCTGCAAGCGCTGTACGGGCACGGGGAGCCGTCTTTAATTCCAGGAATTACGCCCATTAACCCGCTCGATGTGATGGATATTGTGCTGATGCACCGTAAAGCAGGCGCGTTTATTTTAGATACTTGGACAATGTAAGCCTGAATAATACAAGCCTGAACAATATAAGCCTGAACAATACAAGCAAACCATGAACTACTCGCGGATGGTGAAAGCGGCGGCGGTGCAGATGTCTCCCGTGCTGTATAGTCAGTCAGGCACGATGGAAAAAGTGTTGAAGGCGATCGCCGATGCGGCCCAAGAGGGCGTAGAGCTGATTGTTTTTCCGGAAACATTTGTGCCCTATTATCCTTATTTCTCTTTTGTGCTGCCGCCCGTGCTGATGGGCAAAGCGCACATGAAGCTGTACGAAGAGGCAGTGGTCGTGCCGGGGCCAGTGACGGTTGCTGTGAGTCAGGCGGCTAGGGCTCATCAAATGGTGGTTGTGCTGGGCGTGAATGAACGCGATCGCGGCTCACTTTACAACACTCAGCTGATCTTTGATGCCAGTGGAGAACTGGCGCTGAAAAGGCGAAAGCTGACGCCGACGTACCATGAGCGAATGGTATGGGGGCAAGGTGATGGCTCTGGGCTGAAGGTATGCGATACCGCCGTCGGTAGGGTCGGCGCTTTGGCCTGCTGGGAGCACTATAATCCACTGGCTCGGTACAGTCTGATGGCCGAGCATGAACAGATTCACTGCGCTCAGTTTCCGGGTTCGATGGTGGGTGAGATTTTTGGCGAACAAACGGAGGTGACCATGCGCCATCACGCGCTGGAATCAGGCTGTTTTGTGGTGAATTCTACGGGCTGGCTGACGCCTGATCAAGTGGCTGAAATCGCTCCTAATGAGGCGCTGCGAAAGGTGCTGCGCGGCGGCTGCTATACGGCGATTATCAGCCCGGAAGGTGCGCATTTGTGTGAGCCGATTAGAGACGGGGAAGGGATGGCGATCGCCACACTAGATTTTTCTCTCATTACCAAACGCAAACGCATGATGGATTCAGTCGGTCACTATGCCCGCCCCGATCTGCTCCAGCTCCAGATCAAAACCTCACCCTATGCAGTTAAGCTTGCTGACCCACTGCCCCCATCGGATTCCTCTTCAGAATATACCGAAAATTTGCCGCCGAAGCCGTCTCAGGACGATTCTATGAAAGATCTTTTTTCGCCAAATATTTCGCCAAATATCTTCCCCGAAAGCCCAGCTAAAACCTATGCCTAAGTCAGTCTCCTACGCACCTAATAAGTCTTTTTTGGCTGATTCTTCTTTGGCTGATCTTACCGACGTGCCGCAAGTGATTGCCGATCTCCAATCCAAAGGTCTGAACTGGGTGAGCAACGAGATCGGAGCGGCTGGTCGTAAAGGGGGTGCTGGCCCTTCTGATCATAAGGCGGTGACTATTGGCAAAACCACGATTATGGTGCCCGTGTATACCGATGGCGCGGCCCGTTCGCCCTATGGGGTCGAGTGCGATCGCGCCACCGGCCAAGCCTACCTCACCCAGTACGGCCAAGTTATCAGTCCACTCACCTTTCCCGATCAGCCCAAGTTCTACGGCCTGCGTACCGCTGACGGCATTCCCTACGCCAAAATTGCGCTGCTGCACAGTCACAATGTGTTAGCCACTACCGTCCTGCAAACCTGTATCCGCTACGAAAACCGCAAAACGGCCTGTCAGTTTTGCGCGATTGGGCAGTCCTTAGCGGCGGATCGCACGATTGCGCGCAAAACGCCCGAGCAGCTAGCCGAGGTGGCCGAAGCAGCTGTCAGGCTCGATGGCGTCGAGCATATGATTTTGACGACAGGCACTCCCAACACCTCGGATAGAGGTGCAGCGTATTTGACAGAGTGCGCTCAAGCGATTCGGGCGCAAGTCGCATTGCCGATGCAGGCGCAGTGTGAGCCACCCGATGATTTTCGCTGGTTTGAGCAAATGCGCTTAGCGGGCATTGACAGCTTAGGAATGCACCTAGAGGCTGTGGATGACGCAGTGCGATCGCGCATCATGCCCGGAAAAGCAAAAGTGCCGGTTGAGTATTATTTTGAAGCCTTTGCCGCAGCGGTAAAGGTGTTTGGGAGAGGGCAGGTGAGCACTTATTTACTAGCGGGTTTGGGCGACAGCCAAGCGACGCTGTTGGCAACGAGTGAGCGACTGATTACAGCGGGCGTGTACCCCTTTGTGGTGCCTTTTGTGCCCATTGTCGGTACGCCGCTCGCTGGAGTTGCCCCGCCGAGCAGCGAGTTTATGGTGTCGCTGTACCAAGCGATTGGGCAGCAGCTTCAGCAGGCGAAACTGTTGTCGAGCGACATGAAGGCGGGCTGCGCTAAATGTGGGGCTTGTTCGGCCCTCTCCAGCTTTGAAATGTAATTTTAGCAGCCATTCAAAAGGCAATTTAAAGAACAACTCAAGAAACAACTCAAAATGGCGAAAAGGTCTATGCGAACTTACAGCTTTCAATTAGCGCTATCAGAGTCTGACATCGACCGATACTTTCAGCTCAGAGAGCAGATTTTTTGTAACGAACAGGGACTTTTTAAGGGGCATGATCGCGATCAAATTGATCAGCGCGCTTA
>JBGTNW010000027.1:0-5672 GCA_041742865.1 Phormidesmis sp. | reverse complement strand
GGCTAATTCCAGATATTGGGCATCAATTAAAAAGGCTCCTCGACTGAAGCGCACACTGACATAGCCGCCGGGTATGCGCTTGAGCACAATGCCTTCTTCGCCCATTTCAACGAGATCGGGTGGGCGGAGCATGGGCATGTGGTCATCGCTTTTAAGGTAGGGGGGCAAGGCGCAAATTTTGACGCGATCGCCCACCTGAATCACAAAGTCAGTCATTATTACTCTCTTATCACTCCTCTAACCATGCGCTCTATGGCACCTGCCAAATCCGATTGTGGTACTTTTCTGGCTCTGCATAGGGGTCTAGATCAGCGCCATGATCGTGTCCGTGGGAATGATCATGGCCGTGGGCATCTCCGTGATCGTGCCCGTGTCCCTGTCCATGCTCAGCGGCGGCGACAAGGCGGAATTTGCACATTTCGCAATTCATCGCGACTTGGCCAAGCTGGGTTTCAATTTCGCGATCGCGCAGCACCGTTAGCAGCAGCGGATGAATCCCCATTTCAGGCAAAGTCGCGACTTCAATCTCAGGGTAAAGCGTCTGCTGTTCGGTCGCGATCGCCTCAATTTTTTCCATCAGCGTCCCGGTAAACATGAAGTACGGCAAGACGATAATGCGCTTGGGCTGGTAGAAGCGTGATCTTTTAAAGCCTTCTTCTAGCCGAGGATGCGTAATCCCGATAAAGCAGGTTTCCACCGTGTGATAGCCGCTGCCTTCCCACATCATCCGCGCTAGCTTATACACGTCGCCATTTGCATCCGGATCGCTTGATCCACGTCCAATAAACAGCAGTACCGTATCTTTGCGCGCAATGCCATGAGGATTGTGCGCCGGCGTATCTAGCAAAGCCAAACGCGCTTTCCACAGCTCAAAAATAGCCGGGGTAATCCCAAAATGACGACCATAGTGAAAGTTAATTTGCGGATGCTGCGCCAAATGCTTAGCTTTAGCGCGATCTAGCTCATTGGTTACATCAAACTTATTGTGGCGAGCGGCAAACAGCAAGATTGGCAGCACCGAAATATCGGTATAGCCCTGCTCAATGCACTGATCAACCCCATCTTGAATGCTGGGAGAAGTCAGCTCTAGAAAGCAAGGAATAACCGGGCGAGAGGAATCGAGCTGCTGATAAATCGTGGCAAAATCAACCAAGTCTTGGCGGCCCTTGGCATTGCGAGTGCCGTGACCCACCATTAGCAGCGGCCTTTTCATCGGTAATGGCGGCAACTTTAGAAGATCGCTTCTGAGCGTGATCGGGGCTCGCTCGCTATGCCTTAAAGAAGGATGAGTTTTGTCTGGATCGACTAAATCTAAATGATGGGAAGCCGAGGACTGGATAGTGGGAGAAGCTAGCTGATCTGATGAATCTGATGGATCTGACGGATTTGTTAGTCGATCAGCAAGCGCAGTAGAATCAGACGCTAGCCCTTTGGAAGCCAGCGTATCGGATGTTTGAATGAGCGTCATAGAGTGTTTCCTTTTGCCCGTGCGACGCAGGCTTAGAAGTTAAGGGTAAGGAATAAATCAAGGCCCGAAGTCGGTATTCTGACTTTGACAGTTGCGGCACAGCGCCGGATTTTCACCGGACTTTCCCGAGTTCACTTGAATTCATCCTATCGAACTTAGTCATCCTATCGACTCGCCTCAGGATGTGGGCGGATCTATAGATAATGTAATGATTTGCAGTAACCAGCAGTAACCATTGGTGTCAATCCTAAGTGTGGTAAGGCGATGACGGTCAGCAGCCCCAAAAACAGCCCCCCCAATAGCCCAGAAGCAGGTTTAGACTTTAAGACTCAAATTCGGCAGATTCTCGATGAGAGCAGCACTCGATGGGGTATGGCTGTCAATGGCGCGATCGCGCTGCTCATTCTGTTCTCAGCCGCCCTTTTCGCCATCCAAACCTACCCGCTCCCCGAGTCGGTTTGTCACGCGATCACAATCGTCGATCAGAGCATTCTGATCCTATTTACCGTTGAATACGCCCTCCGTATCTGGTCAGCCGAACGTCCGCTCAGATTTATTTTCAGCCTCTACGGTCTGATTGATCTCATTGCTGTCTTGCCCTTCACACTAGGCTTGTTGAATGGCCTATTAGGCGGCCTAACAGGCGGCTTATTAGATACCCGTTTTCTCCGGCTGATTCGCTGGCTGCGCATCTTACGCCTAGCCCGCTTCTTTGAAGAAAAAACGTGGCTAGGTCGCCTCAGTGGCTACGAAGGGCTGATTTTTGCCCGCATTTTATTCACACTTTTCGCCATTATTTTCATTTACTCAGGCGCAATTTACCAAGCTGAGCACACTGCTAACGGCCAGCGCTTCGTCACGTTTCTAGACGCGGTTTACTTCGCGGTCGTCACGATGACCACCGTTGGATTTGGCGATATTACACCCATAACCGAAGCAGGACGCGGCCTGACCATTCTGATGATTTTGACCGGTATTGCCCTCATTCCCACTCAAATCGGCAACTTAATTCAGCAGTTCAGCAAAGTGCAAAATTCCCTGCGAGTGACCTGCCTCAGCTGCGGCTTACTAGGCCATGAAGCCGACGCTCAGTTTTGCCGCCGCTGCGGAGCCAATCTGCCTGATGCTTCAAAAAGCTGAGCCTAATAAGGTTGAAACCGAAATGCCGATTATATTTTGGCCACTTTTTAATGCTGCTACGACATTCATTTGACGGGTGACCTAGCCCGTAAGGACTTGCCTCTTACAGGAAGTAGGCAATTACCTCTATCCGATGGCTCACTTGCCCAAATGGATAGGGATTAAGGCCCATGGTCGGCGTCTCATAAGTTACAATTGATTAAGCTTTTCTTTACGGGTGTGCAAACATTTTCCACCCCGTTAATCTTGCGCTTCTGTGCTCACCTCAAAAAAAGTGAGCCATTATCTGTCGGCACTTCAGCCACCCTTGAGACACCCCATGAGCCTTCCTATTCGCAACGTTGCTATCATCGCCCACGTAGACCACGGCAAAACCACCCTCGTTGACGCACTGCTAGAGCAGTCTGGCATTTTCCGCGATAACGAAGCCGTGCCCACCTGTGTGCTCGATTCTAACGACTTGGAACGGGAGCGAGGGATTACGATTTTGTCTAAAAACACCGCCGTACACTACAAAGACGTGCTGGTGAATATTGTCGATACGCCCGGTCACGCCGATTTTGGCGGAGAAGTTGAGCGCGTTTTGGGCATGGTCGATGGCTGTTTACTCATTGTCGATGCCAATGAAGGCCCGATGCCTCAGACTCGCTTCGTGCTCAAAAAAGCCCTTGAAAAAGGGCTGCGTCCGATTGTAATTGTCAATAAAATTGATCGCCCTCGCGCTGACCCTCATACCGCGGTCGATAAAGTTCTCGATCTGTTCCTTGAGCTGGGTGCTGATGACGATCAGTGTGATTTCCCCTATCTTTTTGCTTCTGGCCTAGCAGGCTTTGCCAAAGCGAAGATGGAAGACGAAGACACCGATATGAAGCCTTTATTCGAGGCAATTTTGCACCATGTGGCACCGCCGATTGGCGATCCAAATAAGCCCTTGCAGCTCCAGGTGACGACGCTAGATTATTCAGATTATCTGGGCCGGATTGTGATTGGAAAGGTTCACAATGGCACTATTCGTCAAGGCGAGCAAACGGCGCTCGTAAAAGAAGATGGCTCCATTGTCAAAGCCAGAATCACCAAGCTGATGGGCTTTGACGGGCTCGCTCGAATTGAAATTAAAGAATCCACGGCTGGTAATCTGGTTGCGGTTGCAGGCTTTGCCGATGCCAACATTGGTGAAACCATTACCTGCGCTACTGATCCTCAGGCATTGCCGCTGATCAAAGTAGATGAGCCGACGCTACAAATGACTTTTGCGGTGAATGACTCTCCCTTTGCGGGTCAAGAGGGTGATTTTGTTACCTCGCGGCAGCTGCGCGATCGCCTCATGCGCGAACTCGAAACTAACGTCGCCCTGCGGGTAGAGCCTACCGACTCGCCTGATCGCTTTGCCGTCTCTGGCCGCGGCGAACTGCACCTTGGCATTTTAATTGAAACTATGCGCCGCGAAGGCTACGAGTTTCAGGTATCTCAGCCGCAAGTAATTTACCGTGAAGTCAATAGCAAGCCCTGTGAACCGTTTGAACAGCTGGTGCTCGATGTGCCTGAAGAAGCCGTTGGCGGCTGTATGGAAAGACTCGGCACTCGTAAAGCCGAACTTCAAGACATGATGGTTTCTGGCGATGGCCGCGCTCAGCTAGAGTTTGTGGTTCCGGCTCGGGGGCTAATTGGCTTTAGAGGCGAATTCATGCGGGCCACTCGCGGCGCAGGCATTATGAACCATAGCTTCCTAGAATATCGCCCCATGTCAGGTGAAATTGATACTCGCCGCAACGGCGTGCTGATTTCCTTTGAAGAAGGCGTTGCTACTTTCTACGCGCTCAAAAACGCAGAAGATAGAGGAACCTTCTTTATTGAACCCGGCACTAAGGTCTACAAAGGCATGGTCGTTGGTGAAAACAACCGCCCCCAAGATCTGGAGCTAAACATCTGCAAAGCCAAACAGCTCACCAACCACCGAGCTGCTTCTGGCGATGAGCTAGTGCAGCTTCAGGCTCCCATGGAAATGGGCCTAGAGCGCGCACTAGAATATATCGGCCCCGATGAAATGGTAGAAGTTACTCCAATTTCTATTCGCCTCCGTAAAGTCGGTAAGAAAAAGCTGGCTAACCGCTAAATTGTTCTCAACTGTCAGGCGCGATCGCCGTATATTCAAATTCGCGATAGAAAATCGCGCTAGATTGACGAATGCTGGTGGATCGCGCTGGATTTTAGAGGGTCGCTTCAAGGGGCAACAAGCAACGCTTAAAACAGATCGAGTCAGGCTCAGCTATTGCAGGCTCAGCTAGCACCATCATTGACCATCCACCTAGGGTTTTGACCGCCAGATCGGGGCTAAGCTTAAACATAAGCTTTCGCAAGGGATTGATGCGTCTCTCGTGGCCAGGCAGGGTATAGTCGGCTGTGTAAAACCAGTCGATGATACGGTAACCGCAGTCTTGCAGCGCTGCTTCGGCGGTGGCTCTTGAGTAATAGTGAATATGTCCGATGCGCGATCGCAGCTCAGAATGCTCATCTTTAGCCAGCATCAGCATATTCATATCTAAAGGAATGTGAAAAACAAAATGCCGAGCCCGCGTCGCCAGATGCTCCAAAAATCCCATATAGTCTGGCACATGCTCAAATACATCAATGGCTAGGAGCAGGTCAAAATTCTGGCTGGTTTCTAAAAAATTACCCAGCGTGTAGTTAACGTCTGTACAGGGCAGGTTTTGCCAAAATGAAGCTGCCTGAGGAGAGATGTCAAACCCATGAAAATACCTGTCCGGCAGGGCTTGATATAGGTCATGGAGTATTCTACCGGCCCCACAGCCGACTTCAGCAGCTGTTTCAAATGAGACGTTATTGCGCTGAAGAATCTCTAAGATATGGTTAGCTTTCCAGGGCGATTCGGCTGAATGCCAATCTTTGTTTTGCGCTAAATAATCACCGTTTTTATAGATGTCAGCAGGGATTGTCAAGGTATCAGTCGATAGGGCCATAGCTTTGATTTAATGACAACAGTAACCTTCTGTGAAAACGTTTCTAAAAACTTTATGTCGGCAAGATCTTAAAAATTAGCCTTAAA
>JBGTNW010000026.1:0-15920 GCA_041742865.1 Phormidesmis sp. | reverse complement strand
CCTAACATCTTGGCGGTGGCGCGCAATTTCACACTTAATCTGTTCCGTGAGCAGGGCTTAGAAAATATGGCTCAAGCTCAACGACGGGCAAGCTTTGGCCTGGATTTCCTTAAATCTCTATTTAGAATGAAATAGCCCTGGGTTGGGGGAGAGGGCAAACCGGTACGCTATTGTTTTGCGACTCCCTTATTTACGCGCGACTCCCTTATCTTTCCGAAACACTGATTGAGCCAAAAGGTTGAGCTTCAAATTTGATAGCTTCAGTCAAACAGTAGATGATTGATACAAAAACAAGCCATACACTGCTTAGGATTATAAGCGATTAAAAGTCAAGCACCTAAAGTTAAGGCTAGGAGAGTTGTCTTATGGTCAAGAGATCACTCCAAGCATCGCTTCCCGGAATTAAGCAAGCTAAGCAAGCATTTAAATGTAAGGGATGGACGCAGGAAAACTTGGCAGGGGAAGTGGGCTTGAAAACGCGCCAACCCATCTGGCGATTCTTCACAGGCCAGCCAATTGAACGCCACTTTTTTCTAGAAATTTGTTTGCTATTAGGGATAGATTGGCGAGAGATTGCGATCAACCCCCCCATGGAATTTCCTGGGCCTGTAGAAACGACTGGTTTTACTGTTACAGACATCGATATTTTGGTACAACAGGTTAAATTGAAACGGCAAAATAGAATTCAAGACCGATGCGGTACTTTGCAGCTATTGGACATTAGCCAACCTGCTAGGATCGACGACATTTATATCGATGTCAATGTTCTAGAGAAAATCCCTAGCCAGCAGTGGTTAGAACTCTCTGATCTGAAACGTTTCACGCCCAACCAATTAGAGCGTATTGGCTCAGGATATGAATTTCAGTCCCAAATTGAAGGGATGAAAGCGGTCAATATCTACTCAAAGCTTCGGATATTGGGTAAACCTGGAGCAGGTAAAACTACCTTTTTGAATCATGTTGCTATTCAGTGCAATCGAGGTCACTTTTTCGCTAATCGGGTACCTATTTTTGTCAGCTTGAGAGATTTTGCCGATGAGTCTAGAGCAACAGGCAAGTTTAGTTTGCTGAGTTATATTGGCGAAGAGTTTCTGACTTCTGGAGTTTCAGAACCATCCGTGCTAGAAGCTTTGCTGCTAGAGGGCAGAGTGCTGCTGTTACTGGATGGGTTAGATGAAGTGCTTTATCAAGAGCGTAAGACTATTACTAAGGAGATTCGCAGATTTTCTGAGAAGTATCAACAGAATCTGTTTATCATGACTTGTCGCACAGCGGCTCAAGAGCTTAGTGTTGCACGTTTTACAGATGTTGAAATCACTCCTTTTTCTTCAGACAAAATCCCTGTCTTTGTACAAAAGTGGTTTACAGCATTGATCAAGATGAACAGATATGGTGGCACCGAACTAGCAGCTCTGTTTCTTGAGAACCTGAACTTGCCTGAAAATATGCCGATTCGTAGACTTGTTGCGAACCCTTTATTCCTGCACCTTGCCTGCTGGATCTTTCTTCATCAGCAAAAATTTCCGACAAAACGAGCGCAGTTTTACAAGCAATGTATAGACCTTCTGCTGAGTAGATGGGATGAAACCAGAGGGATTGAGCGGGACGAAATGTACCAGAGTTTTCTGCTGCCCCAAAAGCTGAAGCTACTGGAACAGGTTGCCACAGCGACATTTGAACAAGGCGACTACTTTTTTGAACCACAGACTGTTGAACAGCATATTCGCAAATCTCTTCATGATTTACCCAATGTCTCGACGGAGCCGGAGGAATTGCGATTAGAGAGTGAAACGATTTTGAAGAAAATCGCGTTACAGCATGGATTATTATCAGAGTGCACACGCGGAGTTTTCTCTTTTTCACACCTAACTTTTCAAGAGTATTTTACGGCTCGAAGGATTGTAGCCAGTCATAGCTTACAAGCGTCAGAACAGTCTTTGGAGCGCTTGGTGGATCATATTACTGACCCTCGCTGGCGGGAAGTTTTTCTATTGACGATCTCCATGTTGCCTAATGCAGATACTTTAGTGCAGTTGATGAAGAAACAAATTGATGCGATCATGGCTCAAGATCCTTATCTACAAGATTTTTTAGCTTGGGTAAGTAAGCAAGCAATCGCAAAACATCACAATATTCAGCATGACTGGCATTTTAGCTTAGAGCAACAGCAGTTACTGCAAGGCTACTATGATGCGAACCGGTTGTTGAGGGATTGTCTCAATAGCAGTTGTGAAGTAGCAGCTACTGTACGGCAAGAGATTGAAGCTACGTTACTACTGCCGTGTAGTAACGTGAAATATTGCCACCCGTGACGCTGAATATTTAAATTCACTAACGTTTGATTAAACAAAATGAACAGATTTAAACCCTAGGAGTAGGTAACTAGCCTTCTTGTTTCAGCTTTCGGTAGATACTTAAGCTACTAAAAACGTTGGGAATATTCTCCATTAGCAGTCTGATGATGGAGCCATGCTGTGTAAGGCAACTAAAACTGCCAAAAAATTGAATACCTTTACAAGTCTTTTTAGGTAGAAAAGTTCAATACTCTCTATTGCTTTTGGATGTTTTAGCACAAGTTATACAACTCATACACAACTAAAACGCCTCTTCAAACACATTTCTAACATCAAAGTGTCATATTAGCTATGTGTACAAATGTAAAGTCAAAAAGTCCAGTTCTTCAACAGAAGATCCTTTTCTATGAAAAAACTGCGTGACGGTATGTGGAGCTTCGGTATCCTTTACTGGATATCTATTATCATTGCTCAATATTTTGAGTTTCTTGCAAATGGCAATTTGTCAGGGATTAGCTTGGGTCACGGCTTTACAGGCTTTCTATTATTTGTTGGCTGGATTTATTTAAAACCAGCACCTAATCTAGAACAAGAAGGTTTAAGCACTAGCGACATCAGTGCGCTCAAGTATTACAAGTTAGATTCGGCAGTACCCCCTCATGAGGCATATCTGCACAAAACTGAGATTAGAATGCTTCAGTTAGAGAAATATCACCTGATCAGTCAAGAGTACGTTTTACAAGTTCCCTATCTTTGCCAAATTTACCACTTGTTAAATTTAAAGCATTTGGAATCAATTCACAGTTTTAGTCTCCAGGGCTTAAAGATTCTTGATGTAAGTCAGTTAGAATCCACTGCCAGTGGTGGAGCTGTTAGGTTCCAAACAGTGCTAGATTCATCGCTCAATCTGCTTAGAATTTGGAGACAGCCCGTTGTTGAAGTCGAGTTAGTTTTGCATACTCCTTACACTATTGAACTGAGCATTCCAAGCTACGGTAGTACGAATATCACGGTGATGTTTAACGTTTTACCGCTCAGTCGTAACAACCATAAGCTATTCATTGATATTTACAGCGATGTATTGCTGCCCAAAACGCTGGTTCGGCCTCTTTTACATATTGCATCAAGCTTAACCTTGTTAGAAGATCTGCCTTATCTCCGAAAACTAACTGAGAGCAAGATTTGTCGTTCAAGTAATACTATGAAAGGCTCGCGTCCCGAAACCATGCAACTTTTTGAACGGTTTACTGATTTGTATGGGTCTAGCCTAGAGCAGCCTCCTTCTAGGGGAGCTATGGAGTTACAGCCTGTACGCGCGATTGCATCAGTCGGTTGACACAGTTTAGGAATGAAGGTGTACAAAAAGTCTAAAACCTTCAGGTCTAAGTTCTCAACAACGATTTCTAAGCAGATGCGATCGCCTTCATTCCATTAAACTCCTTCATTCGTAGCTGTCTATTTTAATCTGGCTAATGGCTGAAACCCCTGACACAAGGATTTTTCACGATTTTTAGGACGATTTTTTATTTCGTTTTTATATGGCCGAAAGCCTTTCTATTAGGAGGCTTCAGCTTTTTTGCGGCTTTTGTGGCCAGTCTGCTTTATGTTCTAAGAATGCTGTAATTCTATTCAGTCAATCATTTCAGGCTCTAAAACAAAGAATTTTACCCGTCATTTCTTAACCGGAAAAGCACTTCTAAATTTGTAGAATTGCTGTTTCAAGTTATTTTAATTTTTTTGAAAAGCTTGCCAAATGTAGGTTTCAGCTCACTAATAGTTTTTTTTATAGGGCGAATGAAGAATGACTTTTTTGAAAAATCCCTTAAAATTCCTAAAACCTTTTGCTGTCAGCAGTTACAGCTATCTAGAAATAAAAATCCGAAAATTGCCCTGAAGCCCGCATGTCACTCACATCGAGGGTTGCAACTATCACAAAAAAGAAAATAGACAGCTACATCGGCACATCCTCAAAGGCCCCCATATTCTGATCAACGAGCCGGCTGTTCGCTATTACATTAGCTCTTTGGATGAGTCTGTTGAAGCCTTTGCCCGACGCATTCGAGAGTATTGGCATGTGGAAAAGCGGTGCGACCCCGCGTCGCTTTGCGGCACTAGGGAACGCGCACCAAGACATAAAGTTCATTACGTCCGCGATGTGACACAAGGCGAAGATGCTTCCAGAATTCGGGTGCAACCTCTACCCAACAACTTTGCATCGGCCCGTAATCTAGCTCTTAATTTGTATCGGGACCACGGCTTCGATAATATGGCTCAGGCTCAGCGCAAAGCTGGTCAGGACCTCGATTTCCTCAAAGCTCTCTTTAGAATGAAATAACCCTGGCTAAACGCTAGTTTCCTCAGGGATGGCTTTTGCAGTTGCTGAAGAAGTTTTTGTTGCTTTTTTAGCCGCCGCCGTCCGAGTCGTTTTACTGGCTGTTTTAGCTGTCTTTTTAGTCTCGCTGTCCTTTTTTGCAGTCGTCTTTTTCCCAGCTGTTTTTTTAGCGGTAGCTTTGGCCGCACTCTTTTTAGTCGTGCTTTTCTTCTTTTTCACCGTGTCGCCTTTTTCGGCTAGCAGAGCGACCGCTTCTTCTACACTCACCTCTTCAGGCTTTTTACCCTCAGGCACCGAAGCATTCACCTTCCCGTGCTTGATGTAGGGGCCATAAGGTCCGTCATATACACTAATGGGCTCGTCGTCAGCCGGATGCTTGCCAATTTCATGAATTGGCGTTGCCGCCTTACGACCTCGGCCCGTTTTGGGCTGAGCTAATATCTCCAAAGCTCGCTCAAGCTCAATCGTCAGCATATCATCGTCACCTTTCAAAGAGCGATAATCATCTTTACCGTCTTCTTTTCCTTTGCTATGCACAATGTAAGGCCCAAATCTTCCTAAGTTAGCCTTAACGCTATTCCCTGTTTCCGGATGAACCCCTAACAAACGCGGCAAGCTCAGCAGCGACACCGCCATCGCCTGATCCACATCTTCTGCCTTTACACCTTTGGGTAAAGACGTGCGCTTCGGCTTTTTATTGTCATCTGTCGCATCGCCAAGCTGCACATAAGGGCCAAAGCGCCCAATCAAAATGTACATCGGCTCCCCGGTTTCCGGATGCAGACCAATTTTCTCGGGCCCTTCCGTCTTTTGCCTCAGCAGCACCTCAACTTGCTCATCGTCTAGATCCGCCGGACTCACGCCTTCCGGAATAGAGGCTCTTACCGTCTCATCGTCTCTTTCTAGCTCAACATAGGCCCCATACTTACCAATCCGAACCTTCGCCGCCAAATCATTGAGATCTACCGTGCGCGCATCGGTCGGATCAATATTGTCCTGACGCTGCTCTACCTGATTGGCAAGGCCCTCAGTTCCGCCGTAAAACGATTTTAGGTAGGGCAGCCATTCCGCATGACCCGTCGAAATTTCGTCCAAAGTCTGCTCCATATTGGCAGTAAAATGCACATCGACCAGATCGGGAAAATGCTCTTCGAGCAGCTCCGTAACGGCAAAAGCAGTAAAAGTAGGCACCAAGCTGTTGTTAATCAGCTCAGCGTAGCGTCGAGCAATCACGGTGCTGATCACCGTCGCGTAAGTACTCGGGCGGCCAATACCTTCTTTTTCTAGGGTCTTGACCAGCGACGCCTCGGTATAGCGAGCGGGCGGCTGAGTCTCGTGGCCAATCGCTTCTAAGCCCGCACAGTCTAAAGCGTCACCGGCTTTCATTGCAGGCAAAACGACTTCTTGACTTTCAATCGCCTCATCAGGATTGTCAGATCCTTCTACATACGCCCGGAAAAATCCAGGAAAGTCAATTCGTTTGCCCGTTGCTTTAAAAACAGCGTCTTCTACGTCAATTTGAACCGTGATATTAGTTTGGCGGGCATCCGCCATTTGGGAGGCCACGGTGCGCTTCCAGATCAGGTCGTATAGCCTGAGTTCGCGCTCTTTGAGTGGGGTGTCTTGCGGTGTGCGAAACACTTCACCCGATGGGCGAATCGCCTCATGGGCTTCCTGTGCGCCCTTGCTAGTGGTCGAGAACTGGCGCGGCTTAGGACTGAGATAGTCGCTGCCGTACTTGGTTTCGACGCAGCGGCGGGCAGCCGCTATGGCCTGCTTGGACAAACTCGTTGAATCTGTCCGCATGTAGGTGATAAAGCCTTTCTCATATAGCCCTTGGGCGGTGCGCATGGTGTCTTTGGCAGAAAGCCCAAGCTTGCGGTTGGCCTCTTGCTGAAGCGTAGAGGTCGTAAAAGGCGGCGCAGGCTTGCGAGTATTGGGCCGCTCTTCTAAGTTAGAAACCTGCCAAGCACTCGAGGCTAGTCGATCTTGCAGCGTCCTCGCTTCACCTTCATTCAGCAACAAAACATTCCGGCCAGCCTTGACTTGCCCGGTAGATTCATCAAAGTCGCTGCCATTCGCGACCCGAGTACCGCCGACTGAAACTAGCTTGGCATCGAACGGCGTTTTACTTTTTAAAAGCGCCGCCTTCAGATCCCAATAAGCGCCCCTACGAAAAGCTCGCCTAGCCCGCTCACGTTCGACCAAAAGCCGCACTGAAACCGACTGCACCCGACCAGCAGAAAGGCCAAAAGCAATTTTTTTCCACAGTAGCGGCGAAACCGTATACCCGACTAGCCGGTCTAAAATGCGGCGAGTTTCTTGGGCGTGCACCAGCTTGTCATCAATTGTGCGGCAGTTAGCAAGCGCGGCTTGAATCGCTTCTTGGGTAATTTCATGAAAGACCATGCGCTTAGTCGGCACTTTTGGCTTGAGCACTTCCATCAGGTGCCAGCTAATGCTTTCACCTTCACGGTCTTCATCTGTGGCCAAAACCAGCTCATCGGCATCTTTGAGCGCATCTTTAAGCGTTTTGACGACCTTCTTTTTGTCCGCTGGCACAATGTAGAGCGGTTCAAAGTTAGCTTCAGTGTTGACGCCAATTTGAGCCCACTTTTCTTTTTTTACCTTGGCCGGAATTTCTTTAGCTGACTTAGGCAAATCGCGAATATGACCCATCGAAGCCTCTACCCGATAGCCCTTAGGCAAGTAGTTGCGAATGGTTTTGGCTTTAGTGGGCGACTCGACAATGACAAGCGTAGACATGAGGGCTGTGCGGTTTAACTGAGGTGAACTGTCTGAGGTGAACTGTCTGAAATGGTCTGTCTGGGGTAGACCCTGATGAATAAGGCTTAGATAGTCTCTAGCAGCGTTCCCAGGCAGACACTGGAAAAGACCTGAATAAAAACTAATGCAGCCTGAAATGGTTAAGCAAGCAAAAAGCCTATGGCCTTCCTCCAAAGCAGATTACTAAAGGCGATCGCAGACAACCTAAAAATGACCTTGCCGGGAGAGAAAGCGAATGCCTACCGTCCGCTTCTCCTTATATATAGCGATAGTTCAAAAGGGGCCGATTCGTCTACCCCTTTTGTTTTACATTGCTTGGCATCAGTTGGCCTTGCCTTGGCTTTAGAGTCAAGCTAACCGAGATTAGCCGATCTCGCAAATATCAGTAAATCCTTAGCAGCATCATGGATTTGGCCATAGTTCTTGTTATAGCGCTGCGGTGCAGAATTTGAACTGTTAATTTTTTTGAGGAAAATTGGGCAGGTATAGACTCATTGCGGCGAAATTCTTCGCGCCTGTAGTGGGATTAACCGGAAATACAAGGTAAGCTTTCAGGTGGAAACTCTTATCTGCCCGCTTGATTGGGCCGCTGAATTGATGGACTTTGCCAATATTGCCGCTCAGCTCAATGCGGGCATTATTCTGCCAGAAGGAATTGTGATTATCACCATTATGGCGATTGTGGTAATCGATATTATCGGGGGGCGAGGGGTGAGCCGCTCGCTGCCTTACGTGGCGATCGCTGGCTTACTCACCGCCGTTGTCAGCCTTTGCTACCAGTGGGGAGCCAGCGATCCCATTTCATTTTTGGGGGCATTCAATGGCGACGATTTGAGCATTGTCTTTCGAGGCATCATTGCCCTATCAGCGGCAGTGACCGTACCCATGTGCATTCGCTATATCGAGCGATCGGGCACCGCTCTTGCAGAGTTTTTAGCGATCCTACTCGCCGCGACGCTCGGCGGCATGTTCCTGGCGGGAGCTGATGAATTAGTCACCATTTTCGTCTCTTTAGAAACGCTCAGCATCTCCTCCTACCTGCTTACGGGCTACATGAAGCGCGATCCCCGCTCTAATGAAGCCGCCCTCAAGTATTTACTAATTGGCGCAGCGAGTGCGGCCATTTTTCTATACGGCATGTCGCTGCTATACGGCCTTTCCGGCGGTGAAACCAACCTCAGCCTAATCGCGACTCGCATCGCTGCCGATAACGCTGAAGCTCCCATTGGCCTGATTATTGCCTTGGTTTTTGTGATTGCTGGGATCGCCTTCAAAGTAGCCGCAGTCCCCTTTCATCAGTGGACACCGGATGTGTACGAAGGTTCGCCGACGCCGGTAGTGGCCTTTCTCTCAGTGGGTTCCAAAACAGCAGGCTTTGCGCTGGCCATTCGTCTCTTGCTCACCGCCTTTCCGATGGTGGCGGAGCAGTGGCGGTTTGTGTTTGCGGCTCTAGCGATTTTGAGTATGGTGCTAGGAAACGTCGTTGCCCTTGCCCAAACCAGCATGAAGCGGCTACTGGCCTATTCCTCAATTGGGCAGGCCGGGGTTGTAATGATTGGCCTGATTGTCGGCACAGATGCAGGCTATTCGAGCCTGGTATTCTACCTGTTCATCTACCTGTTTATGAACTTAGGCGCATTCACCTGCGTCATTTTGTTCTCACTGCGCACCGGCACCGACCAAATCAGCGAATACAGTGGCCTCTACCAAAAAGATCCGCTGCTGACTCTGTGCCTCAGCATTTGCTTACTGTCTTTAGGCGGCATTCCCCCGCTAGCGGGCTTTTTCGGCAAAATCTACATTTTCTGGGCTGGCTGGCAGGCGGGGGCCTACACCCTGGTATTGGTGGGCTTAATTACCAGCGTCATCTCCATTTATTACTACATTCGAGTGGTGAAAATGATGGTCGTCAAAGAACCACAGGAAATGTCTGATGTCGTCAAAGCTTATGGCACCAGTGACTGGACGATGCCAGGAATGCGGCCTTTGCAGGTGAGCTTGGTGCTAGCGGTAACCGTAACGGCCCTTTCCGGGGTATTGGCCAACCCACTGTTGACTTTGGCGAATAGCTCAGTCGCGCGCACCCCTTTATTACAGCGCTCAGTGCTATTGCGCAATGCAGAGTTAGCAGCCAAGTTTAACTATCTGCAACGCCCCATTGCTCCCGTTATTCCTGCTGCTCCCGTTGCTTCTGCTGTTAACATGGCTATCTCTGATTAGTCGCCTCCAGCTAGCGCTAAAAAACTGGCATAGCGCTTAATTTTCTATTGATTAACCCACATCAAGCCATCAGAGCGTAGTCCTCCTCGTCCTGGTGGCTTCGCTGTTTGGACAAAATGTTTTTAACGTGTTTTTTCACGGTGTTTGGGCTGATCCACAGGGCTCTTGAAATTTCACCATAGTCAAGGCCACGCAGCCGCAATTGCCAAACCTCACTTTCGCGATCGGTCAGATGAAGCAATGCCGCATCCGAAAGCGCTTTGTTGCGCACAGATTGCTGGCGATCTTCTAAAACAATGAGTAGATAGGAGGCTTGGCTGATTGGAATGGTTTGTACCCGAATGCGCACAGCGCCCAAATTAGGCAAAGTAACCTCAGCGTCGAGGCCGGTGTGTTGAAACGTAAGCAGATCTAGGTTGCGTAGCACGGGCTGGCAAACTCGCCAAATTTCAGTTGGTAGCTCAGTGGCTTGCGCTTTTAAAAGACTGCAAATGCGCTGGGCGGGGGCATTGATTTTTTCAATCTGGCCCATTTGATTTGCAATGATAAATCCATCTTGAAGCCCTTCGAGGGCGGCGCGAAGGATTGTAAAATCAGCAGCGTTTGGTTTTACGGGAAAAATCGTTTTGACCGGAGGGAATTGTTCCATAGGTTCAACGGCTTCGACAGGCTTCTCTGGTTCAACGAGAGAGCGTTTCATAGGCTTTGTGGCGTAACGCGATATGTTGAATCATCAGATACCCCCTCAGTAATTCTGCGGTGGATTGCAGCGCTTTACGGTTGCTTCACTTGTATTTTTGCTTATTCAAAAAATAAACAGGCGTAGCTAGTCTGGGTACTCTGCGAGTGAACTCAAGAGCTTGCTATGGCACTGTCAACGGTTTCGAGTCAAGACTTATTAGCGCTGTCAGCGCAGGCGATTTACCAGCGCCTTGCTGACAATATTCAGCAGGTTGTAAAAGGCCAGTCGGCGGCGGTGCGTAAGTTGCTGGCGGCCTTTGCTAGTGGTGGCCATGTGCTGCTAGAAGATCATCCTGGTACGGGCAAAACTACGCTGGCCAAGGCGCTGGCATTTTCGGTTGAGGCTTCGTTTAAGCGCATTCAGTTTACGCCCGATTTGCTGCCGTCTGACATTTTGGGTGTTTCGATGCTCGATATGGAAAAGCGTACGTTCCATTTTCACGATGGGCCCATTTTTGCCAATATTGTGCTGGCTGACGAAATTAACCGAGCCTCACCGCGCACGCAATCAGCCATGCTGGAGGCGATGGCCGAAGCTCAAGTCAGTGTAGATGGCACGCTCAAAAAGCTCTGCGATCCTTTTTTTGTGATCGCGACTCAAAACCCGGCGGATGCGCGGGGCACTTATCCGCTGCCCGAAGCGCAGATGGATCGCTTTGCCTTGCAGTTTCGGTTGGGCTATTTGTCTGCGGCTGATGAGGTGGAGATTTTGTCAGATCAAATTGAGGCGCATCCGATTGAGCAATTGCAGCCTTGTGTGAGCCTAACGGACGTGCTGAGGCTAAAGCAGCAGGTAAAGCAGGTGCGCATCAGTGCGGAGCTGAAGCGCTATGTAGTGGATATCGTGAATGCAACTCGTCAAGCAGACGGGGTTCAGCTTGGCGCGAGTCCGCGTGGGTCGCTAGCGCTGATGAAGGTAGCGCAGGCAATGGCGCTGTTTGATGGGTACGATTTTGTCACGCCTGACCATATTCAAGAAATTGCGGGGCCGGTGTTAGCGCATCGGCTGGTGATGGATCCGCAGGCTAAGTTTTCAGGGCAGACGGCAGCAAGGGTGGTGGCCGATATTGTACAAGCGCTGGTTGTTCCGGCTTAAGCGATCAATATCTAGATGACCTGAGACTATAGGAAAACTTATGGAGCGAGGGATTTATCGCCTGTTGCGGCTGAGTCATGCTACGCAGCAGTGGTTGGCTCGGCAGCTAACGCCGAGCGGGCTGTGGCTGCTCGGCAGCATTTTTATGTTTGCTGTGATTGGGTTGGATATTAAGCGCAGCTTGTCTTACCAAGTGTTTGCGTTTGGCGTGGCGCTGATGGCGATCGCGATCGCGGCTAGCCAATTTGCTGGCAGATTGGGCGCTGGCAGGTTGAAGGCTAGCAGATTGAAGGCGGTGCGGAGTTTACCTCGTTTTGGCACGGTAGAAGTGCCGCTGCGGTACGGGGTGCGATTGCAGAATATTAGCTCCCAAGGACTGCGGGGTTTGACTTTGACTGAAAGGTTTGGAGATAGTTTTCCTGAGTTTTCAGATTTTCAGCAGGTGGTTCGAGGATCAGCGCATCCCAAAGCGCGGCGAAAGGCTTGGCTAAAGCTGCTGGCACAAAGGCAGTGGGCATTTGCACCGGCTTTAGCGCTGCCGTTACTAACCGCTAAACAAGAAACAGCAGTGGTTGCCGAAATCGTGCCACTGCGGCGAGGGATACTGCGCTTTCAGGAACTGGAGATCGCCTGCTGTGATCCGCTGGGATTGGTCAATCGCTGCATAAGGCTCGATTTAGAGCAGTCTGTTTTAATTTTGCCGCAGCGCTATCAATTGCCGGTAATGCCGTTGCCGGGGGCGAGGTGGGAGCAGGCAGGTGAGCGATCGCGCACGACAGCTCTGGGTGATTCTGAAGAATTTCGGGCGCTGCGGCCTTATCGTCTGGGTGATTCGGTGCGCAATTTGCACTGGAAGAGCTGGGCTAAAACTGGTAAACCCGTGGTTAAGGAGCACCAAGCTGAAGATGCGGTTCGCCAGGCGCTGATTGTCGATACGTTTCAAAGGGCAGATGAGGGTGAGTGGAACCCTGAGGGGGTAGAAGCGGCGATCGCGATCGCTGCTTCATTTGCTTGCGATCTTCAAACCCAAGCTTGTTTAATTGATCGGCTGTTTATCGGGGCGACGGCTCACCACTTGGGCGATGGCGCTCATCAGGCAGAGCAGATTTTGACCGTATTGGCCTCAGCGAAACCCTGTCAGGATCACACTTTTAGCGCCTTGCTGGCAGTGGTGCAGAAAAATATGTCGCGGCTGCATGGCTGCATTGCGGTGTTTTTGGATTGGGATAGCGATCGCCGCACACTCATTGAGCAGCTAGAGGCGGCGGGCATTGCGGTGTTGGTGCTAGTGGTTGCAGGCGATCGCGGCCTGAGTAAGCCGCCCGATGTGAGCGGTTTACGGCATCCGCAAAGCCGCCTTCAGGTGCTGGCAATAGACAATATTCAAGCGGGGCTATGGGCGCTATGAACGCGAAGGCAACCGCTGATGTTAAATCGTGGGATCGCTTAGCGAGTCTGTGCAGTTTGGCGATCGCCCTTTGGGGCTGGCAAACTGGGCTCTGGTGGCTAGCACTGCCGATGATGGTGGGCCTAGAATCGCGGCACATTTCAACTCAGCGATGGGAAATCTCGCTCAATGATCTCAAAGAAGTCGCTAAGCTTTGTAGGGTAATTTTAGCGATTCTATCGGTTATTTCAGTCATTCTTGAAAAAGAAGCCTTTATCTATAGCTTGATTCAGTGGCTGCCAGTGGCAGCGTTTCCATTCGCGATCGCTCAAACCTATGTCCTCGGCATTCCCGCCCTGCTAGGAGAAGGCTTCTCAAAAGCCTATTGGCAGCACCCCCGCATTTACCAGCAGCGCCCCATCAATCTGTACTATTTCTACTTCGCGATTTGCCTTTTAGCGGCTAGCGCTGTCGATAGCAACCGCGTTAGCTTTTATGGATTTGCGATTGTTTTAGTAGCACTGCTGCTCTACACGCATAGGCCGAAGCGTTCAGCGCCAGTTGTGTGGCTGCTGCTGTTTGGGTTATCTGCGGGCTTAGGCTTTGTTGGCCATATGCAGATCTCTCATTTTCAGCAGCGCCTAGAAGAACAGATGATCGCTATGTTAAGTGAATTTGCTAGCGGCGCAATCAACCCCGAAAGCAACACCACCCGCATGGGCTCAGTCGGCAAGCTTAAGTTATCGAGTAAAATCGCTTTTAGGGTTGCAACAGATTCAGCGTCAATGCCCCCATCAGCATTTCAAAAAAGTCAAACTCTTTTTCCCTTGTTATTACGAGAGGCCACTTATAACCGCTATCAATTATCTACTTGGGACGCCGCCGATGCACTCTTTAAGCCCGTGCCTGCTGCACCGACAGAAGGCACTTGGCAGTTGGCTTCTGCTCACCCACAAGATATCTCGATTACGATTGCTGACAATCTAAAGCGAGGCAGGGGAGTATTGGCCTTGCCTAGCGCCGCTACCGAGATTCACCAGCTAAACGTCACGGAGATGCAGCAAAATCAGTACGGCACGGTGCAGGTCAATGCGACCGGCAATGCCACCTATCAAGTGCAGTTCAATCCAGATGCAGGCACAGCCGACGCTTTACCGACAGAAGCCGACTTGCAAATTCCGGCTGTCGACAGAGCTGCTATTGAGCAAACCCTCCAGCACCTTGCCATTAACAACAAATCAAGATCAGAGATTATCAGCCAAATTGCTGCTTATTTTCAAACCTTTCAGTATTCACTAGATCTCATTCGCACCGATAGCGCAACGGCTCCAATTTCAGACTTTTTGTTGAATACCCAGGCAGGCCACTGCGAATACTTTGCCAGTGCAACCGCGCTGCTACTGCGTGGGGCAGGCATTCCGGCCCGCTATGCAGTGGGCTATTCTGTGCATGAATTTAGCCCCCTCGAAGGGCAGTACATTGTGCGCAGTCGCGATGCCCATGCTTGGACGCTGCTGTACCTTGACGGCGCTTGGCAAGCGCTGGATACCACTCCGCCTGACTGGCGATCGCAAGACAAAGAACAGGCTTCTTCGTGGCAAATATTGGCCGATTTTGCTGCGTTCTTAAGCTTTCAGCTCTCGATCAAAATTCATCAGCTGAGAGACCTTAGCCCACAAGAAATCATTTTGCTGCTGACGCCGCTTTTTGGCTTTTTGCTGTGGAAATCTTTTCACCGATTTAAAGGCCATCGGGCTAGCCCATTAGCAGACGGACAGAAAAACACATTGCTGCCACTAATTCAAACTGGATTAGATTCTGAATTTTATGAGATTGAGCGGCAATTAGAAGCGAGAGATTTGGCGCGATCGCCCTCAGAATCTCTCTTGCAGTGGAGCGTGAGACTCCAAACGCACCTATCCGACCCAGACTGGCGCACTTTCACCTCAGCTTTAGCATTACACTACCGCTACCGCTTTGACCCCCAAGGATTAACGCCAGTAGAAAGAGAGCAGCTTACAGATCTGAGTCAAAATTGGCTACAGCGTTGTCATGAAGGTATGTTTCACACTCAATAATTGTTTTGACACGTTCCGATAGTTCTTTGTCGATAGCCAGGGCTCTTTGCTCAAGCCTTTCATAAATCTCAATATTGTCATCTTCCTCAAAGAGGTATTCGACTCCTCGAATGTGTCGAATACCTGGAGCGGATATTCGAGGCTGTGGATCAAAATAAACTCCGTCTAAGTTGAGAACCGGCGTTTTTTCGATATCAGGATCGAGCTGAGCAGAGACCCACAAACCTACTTCCAAAAACGCCTTCACCTAATGGCCATGGCTCACTACCTGGCTGAGATGTGGCGTGATCGTCGCCTTGAAGAAGCTCAAAAAACTGAAATTGTAGGCGATCGTATTCGCAACGAGGGCATTTAGTTAGTCTTAGAATGAGAACATCTAGCAAACCATCGATTCCCATGATTGCCATACCCAGTCCCCAGAAAATGACGGTTGAAGCCTACCTAGATTGGGAACCTTGTCAGGAGCTTCTCTATGAGTTTGTCGATGGCGAAGTTGTGGCCATGGCAGGGGGCACCCTCGCCCACAACGATATTGCGGTTAATCTCCTTGCTGCCCTACGACCTCATTTACGAAAACAAGGCTGTCGCATCAACATTGCCGATGCCAAAGTAAACGTCACCGCATCTCGCTACCAATATCCTGACCTAGTGGTCACTTGCGACGAGCGAGACAAAATCGCGCTCAACGCCATTCAATACCCTAAGCTCATCGTCGAGGTGCTTTCTGCCGGAACCGAGGCACTAGATAGAGGCGAAAAACTTAAAGAATATTGTCAGCCACCCAGCCTAGAAGAGTACGTATTAATCAGCTCAACACAAATTAGCGTCGAAATTTATCGTCGCGCTCGAGTGCATCCCAGTCTTGCAAGACTCAGCATGAGAAAGCGCCGTTAAGGTAAGCGCAACGCTGCTTTAGCACCTGTGGCACGTTCTCTTCTTTCCATTGCGCCCCCGTAATCTTGATGCGTAGCCCAATCTGTTTGAC
>JBGTNW010000025.1:0-5029 GCA_041742865.1 Phormidesmis sp. | reverse complement strand
ATGAGCCGAAGACCCTCTCAAGTACTCCCTAACTAATATAAGGAGGGTAATTTTTATGTCAGATGTTTTATTAAAAGAATTAACGAATGCCGACATCGATTGGCTAGTCACGCATGGAGAGCGTCGATCGCTCATAGCAGCCGAGGTATTGGTTCGGCCTGCTCAGCCGCTAGAGGCTTTTTATCTGCTATTGGAAGGAAATTTGACTGTACAAACTGACTCACCAACGGGTTTGCTAACTGATTCATCTAGGGACTCACCTCACTCACTGGCTAGTTCACCAACAGCTATTAATCAGCTTTCTCGAGGAGATGTGATTGGTGAAGGGGGATTATTTGATATTGATCCCGCGTTTTTTGTCACCGCTACCGATGAAGTGACGGTGTTGGCTATTCCCAAAACTCTTTTATTGCAAAAGTTGCAGCAGGATATTAGCTTTGCAGCTCATTTTTACCGGGCGATCGCCCTTATCCTCTCTGAGCAAATTCGGGGTTTGTTTGAGAATTCTGAGCTGATGCAATATCAATCGGGGCAAATGGTGAAAGAAGCCTTGTTTGTTTTTGGGGAGCTACGCGATAGCGACATTGACTGGATGCTAGCGGCAGGCAGGCTAGAAAAGCTGGCAGCCGAAAGAGTATTGCTCAATGTCGGGCGACCCGTGGACGCGCTCTATACGGTGTTGGATGGTCAGCTGGCGATCGCAACCACCGATCACCCCTGCGATCCGCTTTCTACCTGTTCGCATGGCTTAGAAGAACTCGGGGCCACTCAAAACTTTAAGCCAATCGCCTATCTTTCTCGGGGTGGCCTGCCAGGGATCACCTCATTTCTAGATTTTCAGCCGTTGCCCGTTCGCTTTCAGGCCGTACGCGAATCGCTGCTGTTAGCAATTCCTCGACAGCAGGTGGCAATTAAGCTCCAAGAAGATCTCGGATTTGCGGCTCGATTTTATCGGGTGATGGCCACCCAGCTATCGCATTTATTGACGGCGATCGCGGCGGTGGGTGAAATGAGTCAGTCAAAAGCTATGAAGATTGAAATAGAAGACGAACTCAATCTCGATCAGCTCCAGCAGGTATCTCAAGGGGCTGTGAAGTTTGACTGGATGCTGAAGCATTTAGGGATAGGAGCGGCGTAGGAGAATCATGAGTAAAAGCAACATTTTTCGCAAAGAAGCGCTCGAACGGCTTTCTTCACCGGAACGGCTCGATCAGCTCATGCAAATTGTCACCCCTCGCAGTTGGCTACCGCTAGCGGCGCTCGGCGGGCTGTTAGCCTGCGGCCTCGTGTGGAGCTTTTTGGGTCGCATCCCGGTTACCACCACAGGCCGAGGCGTCATCGTCTATGCCGATCAGAATTCACCCGCTAGGGATCTCAAAGGCGTCGCTTACTTTAGCGCGGGTGAGATTGCTCAAATTCAGCCAGGAATGAAGGTATTGCTGATTCCGGATGTAGAAGGTGCGCAGGTAGCAGGCGGACTGATGGCACAGGTAGCTTCGGTTTCTAACCCAACGGTCACCACGATTGAGGCTGCACGCAAAACCGGCCTCGATCAGGCTTATGTAGAAGTGGTGGCCATTCCTGATATGGACGCAGAGGGCAACTATCACTGGTCTACTGGCTCTAGCATGATGGCCCCGATTGCTGGAATGCCCGCGATCGCGCGCGTCACCCTAGAAGAAAAAGCACCCATCACCTTTGTCTTTCCCTTCTTAAATCCCTAACGCTTAATCTCTTCATTAGTCTATCCAATCGATTCATCACCAATTAATTCATTAGCAACCGACTTATCAGCATTGGAAACCCCACTCAAAGTTGTTCAATGGCTCACCTCCCTACAGCGCAGGCCCGTAAAGCTCGGGTTTATCCAGCTCAAACCCCAACCGTCTTACAAATAGAAGCGGTAGAGTGTGGCGCGGCCGCGCTCAGCATGGTGCTCAGCTACTACGGTCGCCATGTACCTCTAGCCGAACTGCGGCGCTCGTGCGGCGTTTCACGCGATGGCGTAACGGCCGCTAACGTCCTCAAAGCTGCTCGTAACTATGGCCTGACCGCTAAAGGCTTCAAAAAAAGTATCGACAGCCTCCGGCAGATCAAGCCCCCTTTTATCGTTTTTTGGAATTTCAACCACTTCTTAGTCGTCGATGGCTTTCACAAACAGCACGTCGCTCTCAATGATCCCGCCATTGGCCCTCGCAAAGTCTCTCTCGCTGATTTTGACGAAGGCTATACGGGCGTTGCTCTGACATTTGAACCCAGTGAAACCTTTCAACCCGGTGGACAGCGCCCCAGCGCGTGGCTCGGCTTAAAACATCGACTCGCTGGATCGCTGGGAGCATTAGCCTTTTGCACCTTAGCCGGTTTTTTGCTAGTGCTGCCAACGCTAGCGCTGCCCGCTTTTAGCCGAGTCTTTATTGACAATGTGCTATTGGCCAAGCGATTAGACTGGCTTCCTTATGTGCTAATCGGCATGATGCTCACGGCGGTTATGCAAGCTTTACTCACTGGGCTCCAGTTGCGCTATTTGCGGGCGCTGAGGGTAAAGCTATCGGTCAGCATGAACAGCCGGTTTGTCTGGCATGTGCTGCGGTTGCCCGCAGCGTTTTATGCGCAGCGATTTGCCGGAGAAATTAGCGATCGCATCACCCTAAACGACACCGTTGCTAGCGTTCTGTCCGGTCGGCTCACAACCACTCTAATCAGCACCGTGATGATCGCATTTTACGCCATTGTCATGCTGCAATACGACCTTCCCCTCACCCTAATTGTCGTCAGCTTTGCGGCTATCAATGTCTTCGTATTGCAGTGGGTTTCCAGATCGCGCACCGACGCTAATCGCCGCCTCGTCCAAGCCTATGGCAAATCTTCAGGCGTCGCCATCTCTGGCCTGCAAAGCATCGAAACGCTCAAAGCCTCGGGACTAGAATCCGACTTCTTTGTCCGTTGGGTGGGCTACTACACCAAAGCCATCAACGCCCAGCAAGAACTCGGCCTCAGCAATCGCCTACTGGGTCTATTGCCCGCCCTATTATCCACCCTCGCCACCCTCTCGCTGCTGATTATCGGCGGCTGGCGGATTACCAACGGCAGTCTCTCCATCGGCATGTTAGTCGCCTTTCAGCTTCTCATGCAGAGCTTCCAAGCCCCCGTTAATCACCTCATCGGCTTCGCCAATAGCCTCCAAACCCTCCAAGGCAGCCTAGAGCGCCTAGACGACGTTCTAGAAAATGAAATCGATCCCACACTCATGCCTGCCAAAATCCTTGCGCCTTCGCTCCCTCCCGCTCGCCTTAGCGGATCCATCGATATTCAAAACCTCTCCTTCTCCTACAGCCCGCTCGATAGCCCGCTCATTCAAGACTTCACTCTCTCGATAAATCCTGGCCAGCGCGTTGCTTTCGTCGGCAGCAGCGGCTCAGGAAAATCTACCCTAGTCAGAATCATTGCCGGACTGTACCAGCCGAGCGCTGGCGAAATTCGCTTCGATGGCCAGCTCAATCGAACCATTCCGCGCGCTGTGATTACTCACTCGATAGCAATGGTAGAGCAAGACATTTCACTATTTGCCGGATCCATTCGCGATAATCTCACCCTTTGGGACAGCACAATTTCTGATCTTGATCTGCGCCATGCCTGTCAAGATGCTGAGATTGAAAAAACGATTTTAGCGATGCCCTACGGCTACGATGCTCAGCTTTTAGAAGGCGGTCAAAATCTCAGCGGAGGACAGCGGCAGCGGCTAGAAATTGCCAGAGCGCTTGTCGGTAAGCCCTCAATTCTAATCATGGATGAGGCGACTAGCGCCCTGGATTCAGAAACAGAGAAAATTATCGATCAAAATCTGCGGCGGCGAAGCTGCACCTGCCTAATGGTGGCTCACCGGCTGAGCACAATTCGCGATGCGGATGAAATTATTGTGCTAGATCGCGGCCAAGTGGTGCAGCGCGGCACGCACGATCAGCTTTGGCAGCAGAGCGGTCACTATGCTAATCTCATTCGCAGCTCTGGCACGGCGCTCTGAGCCAGCGACCATCATGGAGGAAAGAGAGAAGAGAGAGAAAAGAAAGAGGAAAGACAGTACATGGTTTCGATTCAGTCATTGCCCCACGCCTACACCGTTTGTCCGCTATCGGGTGATGAGAGCTTGTCCTTAGCCGGAAACGCGCTACTCATCCTCGATTCGCCTGATAAAATCTGGCACGTTCAGTCGGGCTCAGTAGGTATTTTTGCGATCGCCTGGCAAGCAAATCAACCGACCGGAGAAAGGCACTATCTCTTTAGCGTCACCCACTCAGAGCTGTTGTTTGTCGCAGCACCTGATGCTTATGGGCTAGTGGCGATCGCGCTAGAACCCACCATCTTGATTCCATTACCTGAAAAAGAAAATCTTCTACTCCTACAAAAACAGATTGGCGTTTGGCTAAGCCACTTTCCTCATATTCAAGAATTTCCTATCTTAGGATCGTCTCCTCCTATTTTCTCTTCTCAATATATCTCGCTCAATAGTGGCGATTGCTACTGCTCCGATCAACCCTTAGTTTGGCTTCAGATAAAAGCGGGTAAAGCGCTATGGCTAGGCGCTTGGGATATGCCGATTGCCTCCAATTTCAACCTGTTTCCACTGCCCGCAGGCACCTGGATTGAGGCCAAAGATTCGGTAGAAATTCAAACTTACGATCCTCAAGAAGTAGCGGAAATTCAGCCTATCTATGAAGGTTGTTCTAAATTTCATGACTATGTTCTCAAACTTATTGATCAACTCATTACTGCTCAAAATCAAGCCAATTTACAGCAGCTTCAGCAAAGGCAACAGCTTGATCAGCAAACGACTCAGCAGGCTCTAAAAAATCTCGCTGCTTTACTCAGCCCTGAAAACGACAGCTTTTTATCGGCTGAAACGCCGTTGCTCATCGCGGCGGGCGCAGTTGGGCACGTTCTAGGGGTGCGGATTTTGCCCCCGCGTCAGTCTGAAAATTTGGCGCAAATCAAAGATCCGCTAGAAGCGATCGCGCGGGCCTCCCAGATTAGG
>JBGTNW010000024.1:0-6017 GCA_041742865.1 Phormidesmis sp. | reverse complement strand
GTGGGCGATATTCAGGCTCAGATTCAGCAGAATGTGCAGTTGCCCAATGGCTACTTTATTCAGTACGGTGGCCAGTTTGAGTCAGAGCAGCGGGCCACGAGCAACCTGCTGGTCTACAGCATTTTGGCGGCGATCGCCATTGCCGTGCTGATGTTCTTCTCAGTAAAGTCGCTGCCCGCCACGGTGGCGATTATGATCAACCTGCCCCTGGCGCTGGTGGGAGGCATTGTCTCCATTCTATTGACAGGCGGTGTGATGTCGATTGCCTCGCTGATTGGCTTCATTACTCTGTTTGGGGTAGCCGTGCGCAATGGTCTGCTGTTGGTGGACAACTACAACAGCAAATTTTCCCAAGGGCTGCCGCTTAAGGAGGTAATCGTCGGCGGTTCGCTCGACCGAGTGAACGCCATCTTAATGACGGCCCTGACCTCGGCGTTGGGAATGCTGCCCTTGGCGATCGCCAGTGGGGCCGGGAATGAGATTTTGCAACCGCTGGCGATTGTGGTGCTGGGTGGTCTTTTCACCTCCACAACCCTAACACTGCTGGTGATTCCGGCGGTCTACGCCAAGTTTGGCAAGTGGCTGATGCCCCGGCGTCAGCAGACCTCCCATGAGGTGGATGTGGCAGGGCATGGTGTACTGGGCGCTGCCGTGGGCTTACCTAAATAGCACTGCCTAGAAGTTGGGGGGTGATAGCACCCCCTGTTTAATTAGATTCAATCAACTATCTTGGATATCTTCAAAAAGACCAAATACCATTAGCACCGCTATGATGGTCGGCGCAGCTTTCAGTGAGTTGAGATGGTGTGAAGGCGGGTTGCCTCGAAGGTAGCCGCCGCCGTCACTGCCAACTCTGGAAACGTCATCGCGAGGAAGCAGTCGCTTCCTCGAAAATGTTGAAGCTGGTATTCGCCATTGGATAACAGAAGTAAACAATTTGTGCGAAGAACAGATTAGTCAGTGCGATTAACCCATCGTATCCGTTCAGTTTTCGGCTCTAAATCTTACGGCTGAAATGGTTTTAATGCTAGGGCGGCAAGATGATACTTTCTCAAAATTGAAGTTAGGCTCTATCAGCTAAGTCCCAATAAATTCCCGTACTTTGGACTCCACCAGCCGTTTGTGGTACTGAAGTAAACAACATCTTTGTGCTTTTTGACCTTGCCTTTAGCTTTGGCCGCAGAGCAACGCAGCAGCTTTTTGGCTTGGCCATCTTTTTCATAGCCATACTCTGCCATTGGCTGCTGGCAAACGGGGCAGGCATATTTGGTTAGGCAATCAGCAGCGTTTGGTTTTGATGCTTCAGCAGCTTTTGCCCGAGGTGGTTCCCACGTTTTGCTGTACTGCGAGTAGAACAACACAATGTTCTCGCAGCCGCTCGTGCATTTGAGAAAGTATTTATTTTCCACAAGGACTAAGAGCCGCTGATATATCTGGGGGCTGACGCGAAAACCAGCCTGGTTGATCAAGAAATCCATAATGGATTGAACTTGAAGGACGAAGCTTCTGTGTTTGGCCACGAGCAGAATACCCAGAATACCCATGATAGACAGCCCACGTCGAAGGGCTTTTTGCCGTCCCGAACGTTCGTCAATGAGCGAATCATCGGCTTGTAGCTCAAATGCCAACGCAATAGCATTGGATTACCCGGCATCAAGTCCCGTATTTCACGCAGGAAAACACTTGCCAAATGCTTGAAGTAGTTTGGGAGAACCTTGAATACGAATCTTACGTCGTAACAATGCCCAAATCAGGTTTTGTTCCTTGGCAAGAAAACCTAACCAAGTTTCGCTATCTGCTGTGACAGAAAGATTTGCGTTTCCAAGGTGACCGTCTTGCACTTGTACCGTCTTACTTTGAATCGTCACAGTTGCACGACGGGACTCAGAGCCAGTGAATGTGAAATGGTAAATCGCACGCAATCCCTCTGACTGATTTCGTTGAAATAGCAATGGCAAGCCAAAGAGAAATCCTTGAATCGATTGAGGACGAATGCCGCTGCTCACTCTTTTTACTGTTTTATGCGGGAAGCGTCTTGCAACATAGCTTTCTGCATCCGAGCCTGGCACCACATAGATTGTTTCGGATTTGTCCTGCAATGGCTTAACCACCTCTTGAACAAACGCTTTGCGATCGCTCAAAAAGGGTGCAATCACATTCTCTCCAGCAGGACATGCTGCAATACAGTAGGCTGCTTTGTAGTTCGCCTTGAACGACAGGCTTTGCCACATTGAAGCTGACTCCGAGGCACTGACTTTTTTGCGATAGTCATGGGCACTTTTGCTTTCAGCGATCGTCTCTGTCCAATCTGTGAAGCCGCTCATGAACTCTCGATAATTGTGGGTGTAACAAGCTGAGAAGTTAAAATTACCGTCAGTCCCGATCGCTCCGACAGGACAAGCCACCACACACAACTTGCACTCAATGCAGGGATTGTAGTCAATTGGATGGGTATAATCCGTTACTTCTGTGTCAATTAAAACGGTTCCGAGTGCAATGAAGTTACCAAACTTCGGATGAATGACATTTCGATGAATACCCATATGACCTAATCCTGCTGTGACCGCAACGGGTTTGTGGGAAACAACCCAAACCTTACCTGGAAAGCGATCCATTTCCATTGGAAACGCTGATGCTGGATTCAATGCTCGAACACCCATTTGCTCTAGAGCTTTAACAAGGCTTCGCGCCACTTCATTAGTGTGGTCGTAGTTAGCATGGAATTCGAGGTTCGCAATCGACCGAGCTGGAGTTCGAACATTTTCTCGGTTCATGCAGCAGACAAAACTAATCAATGTTTTGGTGGGTGGAAATGCTACCAAAATGTCTGAACGCTGATCTGCGATCGCTGGTCGGTGAATTTCTACAAATCCTACATCATCAGCCCCCGCCTCCAAACAAAGCGTTCGGAGGGACTCTGAATTCAGGGTGACGCAGCTTGTGGATTGGTTGTTTATAGACTGCTCACGCCACCACTTGACTGTGGGATGGTGATCAAATTTAGCCATTAAAGCCTCCAGGGCGCACATTTACATGTATATACATATTTTTGATAAGTTTTAGGCTAACCTACAGTTTTTACATCAGACAACAGCGCTAGAAGCATTTGCCATTGCTCTTGTCCAAAGTGCCGCATTACTTCGGCTTGAGCTTTCTCCCACAGAGGAAGCGCCTGCGCTAGAACAGTCTCCCCCTCAGTCGTCAAGGACACCAATTTAACCCGCCGATCCTCGCCAGGATTGATCTCTACCAATCCCCGTTTCTCTAATAGCTTGAGATTTCGGGTTAAGGTCGTTTGATCGGTGAACAACTCTTGAGCCAAGCGAGTAATTGGCGTAGACTCAACGAGATGAATTGCTACCAGCAGGGTAAATTGGTTTAACACCAACCCCACAGGACGCAACGCTGAATCATACACTTTCGTCATAATCCGTGAAGCTCGGCGAACATGCATCCCCATACAGGTTGTAGGCACTTGACTTGATCCAACAAGTTTAGCTTTTGGAAGGTGATTGATCATATAATATGTATATACATATAATTTGAGCTTGTCAAGGGCCATTTGTTCTTGAGAATTTAGCCAACCTCATTTAATGCTGAGCATCAACAGAAAAATTCGGCGCACTGCCCAACCAATAACTGAAAGCAGCCCAACGGCAAAGCTCACCGGACGCAAATAGACTTTACAACGTACCAAGGTTGTTGGTACGTTCCCGTGCAACGAAGTTATGGGCTGCTGACACTTGGAACCAGGATTACTCAATCCGAATAATGTCTCGTAACCCTAACCAATTATAGCGGCGGATGCCCCAAGGTAGTAGTGCTAGGATGGCGATGAATACCACAGATAGGGCAATTCCTAAAGGCAGGCCAACTGTGAAAGCCTCTCCTAGGTAGGTTAGCAGCAAGGTTGACGGAATCATTCCTAGTAGTGTTGATAGGGCGTAAATAGGTAGAGATAATCCTGTGAGTCCGGCACCATAGCTGATGAGATCAAAAGATAGCACTGGCAACAGGCGGGTCACAAAAATAAGACAGCCCAACAGCCACTCTCCTCGCTCTTTAGAAAAGTAAATGATCTTACCTGTTAAGGCTTTTACGGCTGAACGCCCTAATGTGCGGCCAATAAAGTAGGCGATTAGACTGCCTGAAAAACCACCGATGACGCTATAGATTGCGGCTGGAACAAAGCCCCACAGGGCTCCAGCCGCAATCGTTAGGGGGGTGCCAGGAATAGGGCTGACCACCACTGCTAGGGCAATGACCACAATGTATATCAAAACGCTCGAAGCACCAGCATCGCTGACAACCTGCTGTAGTCCTTGAGGTGTCAACAAATTAGCCTCAATTTGTGTAGAAGCCCAAGCGTAAACCAGCAGGAAAACCAACAGAACCCCCAAAGCAATAAAATTCTGGCGCTGTTTTTTTCGGGACATCACTTCCTGGGGGTACTTAAACTAGGAGTTTGCCAATGATAGCGATTTACCTGTTGGGCGGTTTGCGGCGAATTACGGCCCAATAGATTAGCTATGGCTTTTACCAGGATTTAAGAGGTAAAGGATTGAGTAAGTGTAGAGTTAACCTGCTGAAAACAGGCTTAATCTATCGAAGACTAGCTTGATAGTAATAATGAAATTTCTATTAGAAAAGTTAGGGCGCATTTTTTTGAAGGTTTTTACAAAATTTCAATCTTTTTGAGTGAGCATGATAGCCTGGTTTTTCTCCGCATAGTCTTTGTTCGGAAGTGCTTTTAGCGCAATTTAGCTTGACTTCTTAGGAGATTTTTCCGGCGCAATCTACTGATTACTTGATTCAATCCAAAATTTCATCCTGATTTCATTTTTCTGTGGGATGTTATGTAACGGACGGCATTTTTCTCCAAAAACTGTAACTGAGTGGATCAAGGGCACGCCCATGACAGCTATCTCCGATCACCTATGTGTTGTAGCCAGGGAGCGATCGCTCCCCCGGCTGGCTTTGCTGATGCTGTTGCTAGCTCCGGCTGGTGAAGTCTTGGCTCATGCTGGCCATGGAGATGAATTTCAGGGGGGTGGAGCCGGAACACATCCAGTGGGCATTGAGGTTGATGCAGAGGTTGCTGACCGCATTGGTCTAATTGTCGAGCCGGTAAAACGCCAGGTGTTGGCGTTTGGGGTGAAGGCGACAGGGCAAATTGAAGCATCGCCGGGGCGACAGGTATCCGTGACTAACCCAGTCGGCGGTACGGTAACCAAACTGCTGGTGGAGCCAGGGCAGCGAGTGGAAGTGGGCGAGGCGCTAGCGGTTATCACCAGTGGAGAGCTGGCCGAATTGCGGGTGACCGCTCTGGAAAATTCGGCTGAGCGGCAGGGAGATGTGCAACAGGCCCAGGCAGATGTGCAGCTAGCCCAGCAGACCTATGCCCAACAACAGCAGATCGCCCTCAGAGCGATTGAAGGAGCCCAAACCGAACTGCGAGTGGCCCAGGAGCAGTATGATCGCGACTCAGAACTAGCCGCGCAAGGAGCGATCGCCCGCCGAGGGCTATTGGAATCGGAGGCTCACTTAGCAGATGCCAGGCAAGCGTTGACCGAAGCGGAGAGTCGGCTAGAGGTGTTGAATGCTCGCACCGAGGTGTCGCGATCGCAGACTACTTTAAGTGTGGCGCAATCTCGCGCTCAGTTAAGCACAGAAACCTACCAAACCCGGTTGCAGCAGCTCGGGGCCACGGCTAACCCAGACGGCACCATCACCATCAAAGCGCCCATTGCGGGCACCATTGCTGATCGCGACGTAACCTTGGGGCAATCAGCCCAGGACGCAGGCGCGGTGTTGATGACCATCGTGGACAACCGCACGGTATTGGCCACCGCAAACATTTACGAAAAAGACCTCTCCCAGGTATCCCCTGGGCAACGGGTGCGGATCACCGTGGCTAGCCTGCCCGATCAAATCTTTGAGGGGCAAATTACCACGGTTGGTTCGGTAGTTGATGGCGAAACTCGGGTTGTACCTGTGCAGGTCGAGCTAGACAATGC
>JBGTNW010000023.1:0-11344 GCA_041742865.1 Phormidesmis sp. | reverse complement strand
GCTCTTACGCCATTGTCGCCAAAGCGGGCATTTTGGCTGTAGCCGCGCACCGAGCTAGGGCCACCGACAATAAACTGATCTGCGCCGAGTAGGCTACTCGCTGAAAGCTGGATACTGCCTTGAAAAAGTAGAAGGTTGTTGCGACTGATGACCTGCGCTCTTTGGATTTGGCCTAGCCAGCTAAAGAACTGACCGTCGGCCTGATCACCGACTCGGGTAGTGGCATCAAAGAGGCCAGTGCCGAGGTTGAACTGTGATCGCAGTCCCCAAGCCCCCGTGCGATCGCGCCGCAAATAATCCTGGCCAAACTGAAACACACTCGTTTTGGTAGAATCAATCACCCTATCGCTAATCAGCGTTTCGCCCGTGCGATAGCGAAACCCCAGTGAAAGCGCAAACTCTTCATTAGGCTGACGAATCAACGGCTGACGGTACATCAGCTCATACGAATTTGAAGCGCCGCGCACGCCTAAGCTCGCTAGGGCCGGATCAATCAGCTCAAATGAGCTAGGTAGGTAGCGAGCTTGAAGCGTGCCATTCATTGCATTTAGCGGCAAACTGTAGGTGAGTCCATAGGTGCTAGCACCGCCCGCCGTGGTTCGATAAGCCGAGGCCAAGAGCTGATCGCCTAAGCCCAGAATATTATTGTAGTTAGCCTCTACGCCCATGCGCACAGATCCCACACTCGGCGGCGAATTGGTATCAAGCACCGCTCGTCCTGAAAAAGCGGGGGCTTCTAACACGCGTACAATCAAGCGGCTTTGGCCTTCACCAGTGCCCGCCCGCAAACTGGCTTCTACCTGCTCAATCAGTGGATCGGCTCGCAAAAGCTGTAACTGAGATTCCAAGGCAACTTGGCTAAGCGGTTTGCGATTGGCTAAGTTAACGCGATCGCGCACATATCCCGCCAGCCGATCACTTCCCTCCACGTCAATTTCTTCTAGCTCACCTTCTATCACTCGTACCTGCACTACCCCATCAGAGATAGTTTGCTCACTGAGCACAGCCCTTGAGGTAATGTAGCCCGACTGCAAATAGAGCTGAGTAATGTCATCGGCCACCTGACGCAGCTCCCGCAAGCCTAAACTGCGGCCCTCGTAAGCGGAGACAATCACCGCAAAGTCTCGCTCAGTAAAGACGCTACTGCCGATAACCTGGATTTTTTTGACCTCTACTTGCTGAGTATCAGTACTCGGTATCGGCAGCGGTTCGGGCGGTTCGAGCGGAGGGGATGCTGGCAATACCGCTGGCTGCTCCGGTAAAGGTTCAAGCTCTTCAGCCGGGGTCGAAAGCTCACTCGCAGGCGCATTCTGGCTGATGAACGGATTCTCTGCGCTGCTAGGTGAGCTGACGGTGATCAAAACAGGCTGAGCAGCGATCGCTCCACCAGCGCTTAAAATACTCACGACCGCAATGCCTTGTGCCAGTCCTCCCAGCCTTATCCCTGCCAACTTTTCAGCCCTATTTTTTGATGGATAGTTTCTTGATCTGACTTGAACAAGATGCCCATTTGTAGAGCACTATCAACAAAAATTGAAGGAATTTATGGGCTGTACCGGCATTTCTATCTCTCAAGGATCAAGGTATTTGGACCGGTGAGCGTTAGCCTAAGCAAGAACAGTATTTGAACAGGAGTTTTTATGGCTGCAACCGAACCTCTTAAAGGCATTGCCCTCGTTGACTGCGCTAAAGCCAACGCGACCAGCGGGCCCGAAACGGCAGCGCGTCTATGCGGCTACGGCACCGACATCAGCGGCTTTCAATCAGCGCTGTCCAAAGCAGGCGAAGACATGGGCATCACCTTAGATGGACTCAAAGATCTCGTTACCGATCAGTTCATGGTTCAGCGTACGCAAGGCATAGAAGTTGCGCCTGACTCTCCCCAAAATTTATAAACTACTTATAAAGTCGGTCAAATTGAATAAAGTGAATCCTATTTCATGCCCGGAATAAAGCTAGTACTCAGGCGTTTGATGACTCGATTAGCAATATCCGCATAGCTAACTTCACCCGCTAAGATTTGGCCTAGCCGCTTGGTCGCACTCGGCCTTTTGATCCCCACACGGTAGCCAATTTTGGGCACCCGAAAAAACACATTGGCAATCCGCTGAGCCCATTGCATATCAGCGCCCCAGCTTTCATGAATAGTTTGAGTGTAGCGAGCCAACGCATCTGCCTCTCCGGCAAGTGCCCGATCAATTGACTGGGCCGCCAGCATACCGCTATACATTGCGGGACGAATGCCTTCTGCGGTGAGCGGATCAACAATGGCAGCGGCTTCACCCGCCAAAAGCGACCTCTCTTTATGCAAATCATAATTCCCGTCCCACAGCTTTAGAGGATGAGGATAAAACTTGCCAGAGCAGTTGCTAAATGTTTGGCCGTACTGGTCTAAAACCATCTGAGCATCTTGCAGCGACCCCCCAATAAAGCTCGTTGCCCCTATAGAATAGCCCTGCTGCTTAGCAAAGCTCCACAGACACCCGTTTTTGACCAAACCAAACTCGAAACAAAAAGCCCTATTGTCTGTGGCTGAATCCGTCTTAATTTCTAAAACGCCCGCCTCGCGCACCTTGTGTGACTTAAATCCTAGCCAATCAGCCATCGGCCCTTTAGCCCCATCTGCCGCGATTAGATACCGGCTCATGAACGTATCGCTAGCCGTTTTTACCTGCCAAGCATCACCTTGCAGCTCAATGCCGATTACCGCAGTCTCATCTTTCACCTGTGCGCCTTTAGCCTTGGCTTGATCGATCAAAAACTGATCAAACACCTCGCGCCTAACGCTCCAAATTGGCTCTGTCTCTAGCTCCGCATCAATCGCATCGGTTAGCTTCCAGGTATAGCGCACCGTCTTAATGTAGCAATCAATCGCAGGCGTAAAGTCAACATCAAACCACTGAGCCACAATCGGTGAAACCGCTCCGCTACAGGGCTTATAGCGGGGCAGTGCGGATTTCTCCAGTAGCAAAACTTCTCGGCCTGCTTTGGCTAAATGGTAGGCCGCAGCGCTACCGGCAGGCCCACCGCCCACAATGATGCAATCAAACATCATCAAACCGTCTGAATGGCTTTTTCTTTATCTGCAAACGCCTTGTCAATTAGCTTGATGTACTTATCAGTCAGTTTCTGCACTTCGTCCTGCATATCGCGAGATTCATCTTCTGAAATATCGCCGTCTTTTTCAAACTGACGGGCTAAATCAATCCCGTCGCGCCGCACATTGCGGATAGAAACACGGCCTTCTTCAGCGTACTTAGAAGCTAATTTGACAAATTCCTGGCGGCGCTCGGTAGTCAACGGCGGAATATTCAGCCGGATTAAGGAGCCGTCGTTATTCGGCGTGAGGCCGACATCAGACAAAGAAATCGCCTTTTCAATCAGCGATACCGAACTCGGATCGAAAGGCTGAATCATTAGGGTGCTAGCGTCAGGGGTCGAAATATTGGCCAGCGACTTGAGGCTAGTCGGGGTGCCGTAGTATTCCACCATGACTCTATCGAGCAAAGAGGTGCTCGCCCTGCCGGTGCGAACGGTATTAAAAGCACGCTGAGTCGATTCAACCGCTTTTTGCATCGCATCTTCAACTTCACTCAAATCAGCTAATTTCACAAGACTCTCCCACAATGGTTCCAATTGATTCACCCATCATGGCACGGTTGATATTCCCTCTAACTGAGAGGTTAAACACCATAATTGGGATGTTGTTATCTTTACATAAAGCAATCGCTGTGCCATCCATCACCTTAAGATCTTTTGCCAAGACGTGACTATAGGTCAAAGAGTTATAGCGTTTGGCGTTGGGGTTAGTGGCTGGATCGCTGTCGTAGACGCCATCAACTTTGGTCGCTTTAAACAGCACTTCGGCGCTGATTTCGGCCGCTCTGAGCGCAGCCGTGGTGTCGGTCGTGAAAAAGGGATTACCGGAGCCACCACCAAAAATCACGACTCTGCCCTTTTCGAGATGACGAATGGCGCGGCGACGGATGTAGGGTTCAGCCAACTCTTGCATTGAGATCGCTGTCTGTACGCGGGTGGGAACTTGAATGCGCTCTAGGGCATCTTGCAGGGTCATAGCATTCATAATTGTGGCAATCATGCCAATGTAGTCGGCGGTAGCTCTGTCCATACCTGCCGAAGCGCCTTTGACGCCGCGAAAGATATTACCACCCCCGACGACGATAGCTAACTGAATGCCTTGGGCTACGACGCCAGAAATTTCTTGAGCAATGGCATCGACAATAGCGGGATCAATGCCATAGGCCAAGTCGCCCATGAGGGCTTCACCGCTGAGTTTTAACAGTACTCGCTGATAGGGTTTGCCCATGGGTGCTCTATAGTGAGGTCAGTAATTTCTACATCAAGATAGCAGCGAAAGTGTTTGGGCGATACCCCGCGCAATAGCTGAATAGGATTTTGTTTTGTCTTCTTTGTTGGTGTCATGCACGCTTGTATTAGGCTGGTTGGCCGCTGTTGGCGGACTTTCCGAGAGTTTGCGGCGGCTGGGCTATGGGGCTGAAATCACGCGCAAAGTAGTGCATATTGGGGCTGGTCATGTAATTTTGTTCGCTTGGTGGCTGGCAATTCCGGCTTGGGTAGGTCTTGCTGCTTCTGGATTGTTTAGTGGGGTGGCGCTACTGTCTTACCGACTGCCGATATTGCCTGGGATTAACGGCGTAGGCCGCAAAAGCTTGGGCACCTTTTTTTATGCGCTGAGTATTGGGCTGCTGATTATTTGGTTTTGGCCTTTGCAGCAGCCGCAATACGCCGCAGTTGGAATTTTGACGATGACTTGGGGGGATGGGTTAGCTGCGCTAGTCGGACAGCGCTTCGGAGAGCACCCGTATCAGATTTGGGGGGAGAAAAAAAGCTGGGAGGGTAGCTTGACGATGCTGCTGGTGAGCTTTACGGTTTGTGCTGGAATTTTGTTTGGAGTTCAAGGCGCTGGCGCTGCAACTTGGGGGGCGGCTTTGGTAGGGGCGATCGCGGCCACCATTCTAGAATCTGTCTCTAAATACGGCATTGACAACCTTAGCGTACCGTTGGGCACAGCCGCCGTTTGCTTTTGGCTAAGCCATTTGCTGTAACGTGCTCTAGCCAAAGACAACGTGCTCTAGCCAAAGACTTAGAGAAAAATTCAAAGTCGTGACCATAGAATCCCCTTATAGAGCAGCTTCGCCTGATTCGCCAGTACGAATGCGAATGACTTCATCTAGAGAAGAGACGAAAATTTTGCCATCGCCAATAGTGCCCGTTTCTGCAGACGTCGAAATGGTCTGCAAGGTCAAATCAAGCTGATCGTCAGGAACAGCTAGCACTAGCCGCTTTTTAGTCAGGAATTCGACGGTGTATGAAATTCCTCGATACGTGCTGGTCTGGCCCTTTTGACGGCCAAACCCTCGGACATCTTCCAAGGTCATACCGGTCGCACCGATATTAACAAGGGCGTTTTTTACATCCTGTAGTTTTTCTGGCCGGACAATTGCTTCAATTCTTTTCACACCGAGTTCCTAATTGACGTCACAAAATTAGTAAAACAGATTTTATTGTTGCAGTTTGCTGAAATCAAAGCAACTACCTAGCAGAAGCTTTTCAAGGATAAACCAGCAGTGCGTCGTGATAGACAGCCCGTTTTGCTTGTGATTTATGATACATAAAAAGTCTGAGCTATTGACAGAGTTCTCTAAAAGTTCCCTAAAGCGCTCTAAATTTGCCTTGCTCGTCTGGACTCTAGCTGACGATGAATACCTTGGTAGTGAACCTGTAGCTGCATTAGCAGCGATCGCGCGCCGGTCAGACAACCCTGACTAACAGTTTGCTCAAGCTGACGGGCAACGGCTGCTAATGCACTTGCGCCAACATTTGCACTCGCACCTCTGAGTGAGTGAGCAGTATCGGCAAGGCTCTGCATGTTTTGAGTAGCGATCGCCCTTTCTATGCGGCTCAAGCTGATTTCAGCATCGGCTAAAAATAGGGCCAAAAGCTCAGCTTCAAAGTCCGGATCTTCCCCCGCTAGCTGATTGAGCTGCCGCCAGTCAAAATCGGACGATGTGGGAATGTGGCTTTTTATCATGGGCTTTTTATCATGGGCCTGTTAAACAGCTCACTAAGCACTAGGTGATCTCAAATAGCCGACGGCTACACCACGCAGCAATTTGACTCAATATAAACCACATTACCCAGTCACAAAAAAACGGCAGATTAGCGCCAGTTGTCTTTACTTAAGCTTCATAATGATTTGAAAGATTTTAGAACCTGGGATCAAAAAGGTTTAGATAGGGTCAAATTGATTGTATACACTCACTCACCGTCCATACACCAAGCTAAGATGCTGAGCAAACCCGACCATAAGAGCCATTTAGGAAGATATATCCAGCCCCACAGCAAATCAGGTAGGCCGTCAGCGGCATAGGAAAAAAAGAGGGCGCTCAGGACAATTAGTAACAGAGCAACAATACTCATCAGAACTCATCAGAATATGGGGGTCTAGAATTGCGATTGGCGTAAGCTGGATGAATGGACTGTGTAAGTCAGTTGGATTAATATTTAACCAAAAATTAAATATTGCTTTGTGATCGAGTCTGCCTTGCGAGTACCGCCATCAATACTTTAGCTAACTCCATCAATACTCTAGCTAACTCCATCAATACTCTAGATAGTAATCAATACTCTAGATAGTCAATGGAGTACTCCATTGACTCAATGCATTCGCTCAACACGCTGAGCATCAGCCGCTGGCAAAACACTGGCACTTGCGAGTGCTGCGCCTAGAATAGAGGCGCTGTATAGATAAAGCTTTATATAGCGGCGGGCGGATGCATTCGTTCGCCGCGACTCACATGGCCTGTTGTGCCGTAAAGGTTTTATAGAGACTCTATACTCTAGCCAAGTGAGAAACGCTGTAGAGTAGTAGTTCTGCCCTTCTACCGATACAATGAGGCTGGCAAACAACCTTATTTTTGGCCGATGGCATCTGATCCCTCTACTCACTCCACTCACCCCAACGACAGCAGCGATTCTGGCATTTCAGCAATTCGTGCTGCCCGCCTTCAAAAGGTAGAAGAGCTGAAACAAGTGGGCATGACCCCCTACGCCTACACCTGGGCGGTGACGCATCCGGTAGCGGATTTGCAGGCCAAATTTGCAGACCTAGAAGCTGGCGCAGAAGCCGACTTTGAAGTCTCCATTGCAGGGCGGATTATGGCCAGACGGGTGTTTGGCAAGCTTGCCTTTTTCACGCTACAAGATGAAACCGGCACAATTCAGCTATATCTTGAAAAGAAAACTATTCAAGCGGAAATGGCCACAGCCGACGAGCAAGCCTTTGAGCATCTCAAAAAGCTTACTGACGCTGGTGACATTTTAGGCGCACGCGGCACCATCAAGCGCACAGACAAAGGTGAGCTGTCAGTCAAAGTAAAGCAATATGCCATGCTCACCAAGTCATTACTGCCGCTGCCTGACAAGTTTCACGGCCTTACCGATGTCGCAAAGCGCTACCGGCAGCGGTATGTAGACTTAATTGTCAACCCTGAGGTGCGCGATACGTTTCGTAAGCGAGCGCAAATTACGGCTGCGATTCGCCGTCATTTAGATCATTTGGGCTACTTAGAAGTCGAAACACCGGTACTGCAATCAGAGCCCGGTGGCGCAGAAGCACGGCCTTTTGTGACTTATCACAACACGTTAGAGATGGAGCTGTATCTGCGAATTGCCACTGAGCTACATCTCAAGCGTATGGTTGTTGGGGGCTTTGAGAAAGTATTTGAGCTAGGCCGAGTTTTTCGCAACGAAGGGGTTTCTACTCGGCACAATCCAGAATTTACGACGATTGAGATGTATCAGGCATATGGTGACTATCAGGACATGATGGCGCTGACTGAAACGATGATTGAGGAGATTGTGCAAGCGCTCACAGGCAGTAAAACGGTGACTTATCAGGGCGAAGCCATCAGCTTTGCTAAGCCTTGGCATCGCATTACCATGCATGAGGCGGTGCAGGCAAAAACTGGGGTTGACTTCAGTCAGTTTGACGACTTAGCTGAGGCTAAAAAGGCTGCTAAAGCCGCTGGCATTACTGAGGTAGAGGGGTGTGTGAGCATTGGTCATGTATTGAATGAAGCTTTTGAGCAGGCGGTTGAAGAGACGTTGAGACAGCCTACTTTTGTCACTGATTATCCGGTAGAAATTTCACCTTTGTCTAAGCCTCATCGCAGTAAGCCAGGATTGGTAGAGCGTTTTGAGCTGTTCATAGTGGGTCGAGAGACGGCGAATGGATTTTCCGAGCTGACCGATCCGATTGATCAGCGCGAACGGTTAGAGCTGCAAGCGGCGAAAAAAGCAGCGGGCGACTTGGAAGCTTGCAGTGTAGATGAGGACTTTATCACGGCGCTGGAATATGGCATGCCGCCAACAGTCGGCATGGGCATCGGTATTGATCGGCTGGTGATGGTACTGACAGATGCAGCGAGTATTCGAGATGCGATCGCTTTTCCACTTCTCAAACCTGAAAAACCAGACAACATCAGTGAAGCAGAAGCCTCACCGATGGACTCGCCTGGAGATTTATCCACTTAAAGGGACTAGTTGTTGTTATTCAACTGTTGTTATTGATCGCGACTGGAGTGCTCATTATCTCTTTTGCTGGCTATCGCTTGATTTGATCTCGCAAATCAGCGAGATCGGTATAGGCATCGGCCAGATCAATGAGGCTATCGCTAGTCATCGACTGGAGGCTGACGACTTCGATAGAGGTGCCGCGCTGAGAGAGTACCTGAAGGGCGTAGGCTAAGTTGCCGTCACCCCCGAGTAGCGTGAGCGTAGAACAGTATTCAGCAATGCGCATCATATCGACAGCCATTTCGACATGCATGTTGGCTTTGCGGGAGCCGTCGGGCAGCGGCGCGAGCTCTTTGCTGACAACGCGGTGACCATGACGGTTAAGCCAGAGCAGGAAACCACGCTGCTTTTCATTTTGCGGATCTACTCCGGTGTAGAAATAGGCACGCAGCAGCCGACGGCCCCGGGCTAGGGTAGTCAAAAGGCGGCGGTAGTCCACTTCAATGTTGAGATGAGAGGCGGCGTAGAAGAGGTTAGAGCCATCAATAAAGATGGCAATGCGATCACTGCTCTGGCCCATTGATTGGCCCATTGATTGGCCCATTGATTGGCCCATTGATTGGCCCACTGGATAAGGAGATTGAAAATTAGGCGCACGGTTGGAAAGATACCCGGCAGATTGTGAATCATTAATGACTGGGCTCAAATGATTCACAGAAGACGTTGAGCGATCACCTGAAACCGTCTCCAAACCCCTCTCCTCAACAGCACCCAAAGATGGAGCCATGCTAGCATTTATGCCGTCACTTGATGGCTCACCACCAGACTGGCGACTGGCTGCATCAGTGCGAGAACTAACCTTGCGGGTAGCTCTGGGCTTAGGCAGACCATTATGGGCCTTAGTGCTAGTCGATAGCGTCGAATCGGGCTCTGCATCAGATGCCACACTAGGGATGGTCTCTTCCACGCCGACGGCAGGGTTTTGAGCATTTTCAGTCGAGGTATGGCTATTGGGGATGCTGTTAGCTGTAAAGCTAGCGGTTGCCTCAGGCTGAGAAGCCTTATCTGTACGATTAGGTTTGAGAGGATCGGTAATTTTTTTCATAGCAGAAGCGATCGCCACAGGCTGGCGGCTCGATCTAGAATTAGCATCTTTCAATAGAGTCAATGGAAGCGTGGAGGGCGTGAAGTAATATGGCGGATCTTATACAGTCTAATCTGTTCTCAGCAGGCTTCGGTAAATGCCTGCAAATGATTTAATGAATGGCTGAAAGTCTTTATGTACGTTATCGGGCCTACTCTGTCACACTAAAAGTAACCTGAGAAACTTAATCTTTTTAGGTTAGCAGCCAGGATACGGGCAAAGCGATCACGCTGGCGAAGAGCGCAAAAGCATAGGGGAGTCTGAAATAAAGCGTGGTAAAAAGGTAATGCAAGAGTTCACAAAACTTTTTCAGGCAGTTGATGCGACCACTTCTACGCTCGAAAAAGTGAATGCTTTGCAGGCTTATTTTCAGCGTGAGCCGCCCGCAAATGCGGTGTGGGCACTGTATTTGCTGCTAGGAAAAACGCGTAAGCGGTTAATTACCGCTAGAATGCTGCGAGAGATTTTTTTGCAAGTTTCGGATATTCCCGAGTGGCTGTTTGAAGAGAGCTATGCCCATGTGGGTGACTCGGCAGAAACGATTGCGCTTTTGCTACGGGATACGCCAATTGCCTCGACCGGCGCTTCTGGTGCTGATAGCAATACTCCCCTGCATGTGTGGATGGAAGAGATTATTCCCCAGGTAAAGCAACTGGGTAAAGCTGATGAAGAACAGCTCAAAAATTGGGTAATCGACTGGTGGGCGAATCTGTCAGAGAGCGAGATTTTTGTGCTGAATAAGGTGCTGACAGGAGCCTTTCGAGTCGGGGTCAGTACAAAACTGGTGATCAAAGCGCTGGCGGCTGAGTATGGGCTCACTGAGGCGGTACTAGCGCATCGGCTAATGGGCGATATTGAGCCAACGGCCAGCTTTTATGAGGCGCTGGTGCATCCGGATGAAACCAACAGTCAGCCATCGCAACCGTATCCTTTCTTTTTGGCTTCGCCGATAGATGTGGAGAAGTTTGAGGTGGTTTTAGCCAGCGATCTAACGGGTGATTTAGCGGGCGATCTGACCCATAATCTGGCGGCAAACTGGCAGGTGGAGTGGAAGTGGGATGGCATTCGCGCCCAGCTTATTCATCGAGCCGATCAGGTGTTTGTGTGGTCGCGCGGGGAGGATTTGATCACCCCTCAGTTTCCTGAATTAGAAGCGGCGCTGAGGGCATTGCCGGTCGGAACGGTGCTAGACGGTGAAATTGTCTGTTGGGATGGGAAACGCCCCTTGGATTTTAATTATCTGCAAAAGCGACTGGGGCGTAAGCAGGTGAGCAAAAAGCTGATGGCCGATAATCCGGTGCACTTTTTGGCGTATGACCTGCTAGAAACCGATGGGATAGATATTCGAGCATGGGCCTTGAGGGAGCGTCGCCAAGCCCTGACTCAGCTGATTGATGCCTACCCTCATGAGCAAATTAGCTATGCTCAGCCCCTGCCGGTGGAGACGTTTGCCGATGTGGAAAGGTGGCGATCGCACGCCCGTGAATATGGCGCAGAAGGGCTGATGCTAAAAGCCCTCAACAGCCCCTACTTAGTCGGGCGTAAGCGGGGCTATTGGTGGAAGCACAAGGTGGAGCCCATGACGCTAGATGCGGTGCTTATCTACGCGCAGGCAGGCAGTGGTAAGCGGGCAAATTTATT
>JBGTNW010000022.1:0-6270 GCA_041742865.1 Phormidesmis sp. | reverse complement strand
TTAGGCTAATGGTCAAGCGGCTTACCGCCGCTTTTTGAGATCTCAAATAGACATCTATAGATCAGGGCAAACGCATACTAAATTCGTGTTAACGAAAGAATGAGGCTTCTAGCATTTTAGGGGTCAAAAATCAGCTCTATTTTTCTCAATAAGGACTGTTTTGATAGCTCTTATTGAGAAAACAAGGGAGTATGCGTTTGCCCTGAGTAGGCTTGAGATACCGGCGACAGCGCTGGCCCAGCTCAGGGCCGTATGCCTGCACCCAGCGATAGATCGTCGTGTGATTCACCTAGACGCCACGTGCTAGCATCATTTCCTTCAGTTCCCGATAGCTCAAGCTGTAGCGCAGATACCCGCGCACATGCACCAAGATGAGGGCTAACTGGAAGTGACGCCACTTGAACGGTTCTGAGGAGGGCATTGGCTAGGTTCGGATCAGAGCATCTCAGCATACCCAGGAAGGAGCCGCCCCTTCTTTGCAACACTGCCTATTTGGCTAGGGTATTTGGCCAGCTTAAGGCTGCTGGTGATGTAGCCTTGAGTTAAAACCATAGGGGGTAGCTGATGGCGCTGCAACACGGATTGAATGCGCTCAAAGGCTTCAGACAGGTGATAGCTCGCAATCTGTGGAAAAGCATGATGTACCGAGTGGTAGGGTAGTCCGCCCATAAGCCAGTTGACCCACCTGGGCGTTGCTAAATTGCGGCAGGCGTACAGTTGCGTTAGCTGGTAATTATCTGTTTGTTGCCACAAGCCGTAGTGTTCTATGTGCTCTCGGGTTTGAACAACAATCCCAATACTCCGCTCTAGCAGTATCCAAAATAAAAAATATTGCCCCAGGCTAATCCCTTGGGAATAGACAAAACTCAGGATAATTCCCTGCGTACTGACCATGCCAACCGCATCGACTATCATTTGCGCTCGCAGCCGAGGCAAACTCTTTCGCAAGATAAAACCCTGTCGGCTGGTTCTGACAATTAGTCCCAGACCACCCAAAACAAAAATATCAAACAGCCACTGATGGCGAACATACCCGCGTTGCCAAGCAGGCGCTGCGTGATATTCCGCTTCTGTCCATTGAACCCTTTCAGGATCGCGTAAGTCGATGCCATTCCAGCGGTGGTGCAGCTGGTGGAGTTGGTTATAGGTGCCCACTGGCCACAGCATCGGCCAGGAAATGACTCTGGGCATGATTGTGTCAAACCATTCCCAACCGGTCAGGCTGCGATGGGTCGCATCGTGACTGCAAATGAGCCAAAAAACGTAGCTGAATCCTGTGGCGATCGCCCCCAACACAAACAAATCGATCTGACCCACCTGCCAGCTCAGCCAGCTCAGCCCTAACGTGAGCGCCCCCAAGCTGGCAAATCGAATCAATCCCCGCCAAGGATTAACCGCTCTGAGATCAGCAACCACCAACCGCAAATCGTGTGCCAGCTGAGAATCGATCGGAATAGCCCGTTTCATGATGTCCACCTCTACAAAAAATCTATACGAAAAGTTTGTGTCGCGCCATACAGATTAGCCATGCAGTATAGTCTGTTGAAAAGGTTACTTTTGGCTATTGAAAAAACTGGGTTCACTTTTTCGGGGCTTTGTTGCGTGAATATTTTCTAGCATCGTCTCTTGAAATTCTCGATTCTATAGCGGGTGTCTTAGTCATTTAGGGCATAGCTATCCGGCATCCCCAAGTGCGTCATCCGATTGAGTGCAGCATAAGCCAATAGGAGCTCCGCAGCCTGGTTGTCAAAGGTGCGACGAGAACAGGTATTGCCAAATATCGCTTTGAAGCGAAACATCATGGTTTCGGCCAATGAACGCCGATGATAACCGCTTTCTCGTTTCCACGCTGCTCGACCCACTTCATCAATCCGTTTGAGATTCTGATTACGGGCATGGGTTTCTCCCTCTTTCTGCCAATATTGAGCATCTTCGCTCGGGGGAATATTGGCTTGAGCTCCACGTTGCGCAAGCGCATCGTAGCACTTGCGTTTGTCATCGGCACCATCGGCTGAGACTGCCTTAATGGGCGCTTCTATCCCATCTAAAACATCTTCAAAAGCCTCATCGTCACTGACATTATGGGTGCTGATCGCTGAGTCACTGTAGGTCGCGGAGGCACCCCGCTTGCCGGTCTTTTGGTCATTCAACCAACCTGACAGCACATCATCATCGACCCAGAAGGTTAAGCTGCCACGTTTTTTGAGGGCAGCATCGTACTTACGCCAATTGCGAACTCGATACTGAGTTTTGTCGGTTTGCTCTGACATCATGCTGGGCTTGAATCGGCGAAATGACTATTGGTTATTATTGCAGCTAACTCATATAATTTGTGCAACAACGCCTAGCGAAACCAGTACGTCTCTTCTGTTAATAAGTTCGTTAGGGGCAAATCGGTTCCCTGAGTAGCCAGAAAGGAAGCCCGCAGAACGCGCGGCATAGATAGCATCGGTGGCCCGATATTTTGAGGGCACATCGGTAAAAGGCTTGGCTGTCGTTGGCTGTGATTGTAAGAAGGCTTTGCGTAAGATCGCTGCAAACTGAGCGCAAGTAACGGGTTCGTTAGGCCGAAAAGTACGGTCACCAAAGCCGCTGATAATGTTGAGTTTTGTTAGTCCAGCGATGTAGTCTTGCGCCCAGTAATTAGTAGGTATGTCTAAGAAAGCGGTGAGTTTAGTTTGGGCCTGAGCGGTCGCAAAGCTGCTGTTGTGAGAAATGGCCGGGATAATTAAAGGTGTACTTATACCGAGGAGGCCGATGGTCAAACCGATGCCGAGTCGTGAAGTGAGAGACATTTCTGGTGATTTCCTGGTTGATAGGAGACTGTGAATTTGATGGTGCGATCTCGAAATAATTTAAGGAGCAACTTTCGTAAATATACGAATTTCGCGATCGCCAGCAACCGCTATAGCGCCTCCATCGCCGCTAAAGACACTGGTCTCAAGGCCAAGCGATAATCCATCTAAATTTCTTTGAAATTCTCCAGTTTGAATATTGCCCAGGCAGGCTCCTAGGTTGGGGTAACTTGAGAAGTAAGAAGTTCCATCTGGACTAGGCACAGCGTCATTAGTGCCAGTAATACATTCTTCATTTGGTAGCAAAGTGCTTGCAACTTGTTCTCCTGTTTGAGGGTTCCAAGTGTCGAGGCGAGTTTCGTAATCTTTGTGCGTAGTCAGGTTCAATAAATTACTGTTGGTAAACGTTATGTCAGAAGGTGAAAATCCGTCTTTAGATACCGACAGCGTCGTCAAATAATCAAAGCGATTATTTTTGTTTCGTTGCCATATATCTACAGTCGTCAAGCGGTTGGAAGTGGTATCGGTGCCACGCAGTCCTAAGAGCCTACCGTCGGGACTAAACGTAGATCTGAGACTAAACGTAGATCTGCCGATGCCTGTACGGTCTGTATCTAGCAGATCTATCGACTGTGTGACTTCACCAGTTGCAATGCCTTGAAAGTCCAGACGGTTATAGATAATGTCGTTATCCAGATATTGAGGAGCATTCGGAGTGTTCCGTACTACAACTTGAGTAATCACTTGTTTATTATCCGGGCTGAAAACAACGTCAGATAAATAGGGTTCTGTTGGGTCGTTTGTTCTAGGAAGCTGATTTTGAGGCGGGTTCAGCGGTTTGTTTAGCAGCACTCTTCCGTCTTCAACAGATTGCACCGTTAGTTGCAGCGCGTCTGTTGGTAATATTCTTTTAATAGCGGCTATTTTGGTACCGTCTTGGCTGATAGCCACTGAGGTAAAGACACTATCTGGCTCCTCTGGTATTACTGTTTTCAGTAGCGAACCGGTCTGAGTATTCCATATCTTGATGTTTTGGCCAAGGTCGGTTGTAGCCGCTAGCCGCTGACCATTTCCACTCAGACTCACCCGATCTGCTTCGGCTGCAATCGTCGTTATCGGCGTTATCTGCCAACGTCTTTCCGGTTTCACCGCAATGGGATCAACGCGACCAGCCTTAACTAAAGCCTGATAAACAAAAGCTGCCACTTCAGCACGACTCGCCGAACGATTAGGCGAAATTTGATCGGGCGCGGGATAGCTGACGATTAGATTCGCTTGGGCCGCTGCCGCTGTGCTAGGGCGAGCGTAGGCTGGAACAGTGTCAGCGTCTTTGTAACTGGATAAGGCTGGTGGATTGCCAGGGGGATACTTCAAACCGTTAGCCAATGAAACGAGTGCCTGTACTCGGAGGATTCGGTCGTTGGGTTTGAAAGTATTGTCGGGGTAGCCGGAAAGAAAGCCTGCTGAGCGGGCAGCGGCGATCGCACCCGTCGCCCAGTAATTGGCAGGAACATCTTTAAACGCTTGAGCAGTCGTTGGCTGCGACTGTAAAAAAGCCTGACGCAAGATGGCCGCGAACTGAGCGCGTGTAACCGGATCGTTAGGTCTGAAAGTACCGTCCCCAAAACCGCTGACGATATTAGACTTGGCAAGCCCTTCAATGTAATCATGCGCCCAGTAGTCGGTAGAGACATCTGAAAAGGAAAGTGTCTGGGCTTGAGCCGTTTGAGCTTGAGCAAGAAAACCCGCGAAACTGTTTTTTGTAGAGACGTTATCCAAAATAGCAGGCACAACTATAGGAGCGCTGAACCCCGCTATGAGGCTTAAAGCCAAACTAAGGCCGAGTCGTGAAGTAAGAAACATTTGAAGAATTGTCCTAATTTTGTGCAATTAAAAGTTAGTTTTTAGACTTAGAAAGTATCTGAATGTTTGGACTGCTAGAGTTAGCGATACTAGAAATAGCTAACCGGTTTCCATTACCGCTGAATTCAACTATTTTGTGGGCGAAAGGTTGCTCTGATAGCTTCTGCAACTCTCCCACTTTAATATCGCCTAGGCAGGTTCCACCGTCAGGATAGCTAGAATAGTAGCCCGTACCGTCTGGGCTAAGCACAGCACCGTCTGGTCTAATACATTTCTCCATCGGTAGCACCGTACTCGAAACCCGTTTTGCTGTTTGAGGATTCCAAGTTTCGAGGCGAGTCTGACTAGGTTTCTCCGCAATCAGGTTCGACAAGCTGCTGGTCGTAATCAAGTTCAACTGGTTGCTGGTCGTAAATGCTGCGTTAAAAACAGCAGCCCCGTCTTCAGATATCGGCAGCGTTGTCAAATACTCGAAGCGATTGTCTTGGCTTCGTTGCCGCCATATGGTTATGCGCGTTATAACGCCCAGATCCGAGCTAGTGCTGTTGCTATAGTGCGAACTGAGGCTAGCCAAGAGACTGCCGTCAGGGCTAACCATGTAGCCTGCTGGAATGTTATCATCTGCGCCCAATAGGTCTATAGATTGGGTGACTTCACCCGTCTTGATATTATGGAAGCTAATACTGTTGTATATCGTGTCTCCAAACGGTTCAGACAGTGGCTTCGCAACTAGCGCAAATTGAGTAATGACCTGTTTGCCCTCGGGGCTAAAGACTACATCAGTGGTATATGGCTGTATGATGTAATCCTTTTCAGATGGTGGAAGTTTGCGCGGGTTCAGAGGTTTGTTTAGCAGTATTTGCCCGTCTTTAACAGCTTGTACGATTAGCTGTTGCTCGCCTGTTGTGGATGTGAATTTAATCGCTGCTACTTGGCTGCCATCTTTGCTAATCGCTACTGTGCTAAAAACACTATTTGGCTCATCAGCTGTAGCGCTTAAAAGCATAGAGTTAGCCTGAGTCTCCCATACCTCAAAGCTCGTCCCATTGTCGGTTAACGCCGCTAATCGCTGACCGTCCTCACTCAAGCTTACTAGATTCGCTGCTGCTGCAATAGTCTCGGTGGGTGTGGTTTGCCAATTGTCCACCGTTTTCACCGTCGAGCTATTGCTGATTGAATTTTTGCTGCCTTTGTGGATAGGTGAAACAAGAGCATAAGCGCTGAGCACGGCTACAAGGCTCAGTGCCAAACCAAGACCAAGTCGTGAAGAAAGAGACATCAATTGTTTTTCCTGCCTGTAGCATAAAGAGAAGCATCAACGATTTGGATACTATAGTGAGTCTCCGTACTAACCATCAGACTGGAGTAGACACATTCTGCGAGCGGTACGAAATCCGAATATTTTTTTGTAGTGACCCCCCAAATTAGGACGAAAGGCATGGGCGAGGGTTCAGCTGCGAAGATAGCGGCGTTAGAACGGATGATAGGTCAGCTAACGATGGCGTTGTCCGTAGCAAAAAAAGCTTCAGCGTTGTGGAGCCTAAACGGAAGCGAGCCATGATTGAGCAGTTGAAAACGGAGTATCCGATCCAAGTCATTTGTGATGTGATTG
>JBGTNW010000021.1:0-6842 GCA_041742865.1 Phormidesmis sp. | reverse complement strand
CTATGAGGAAGAATTAATTTGGCCACCAGGGACGAGCGCCGAACAGCAGCAAACCTATGCAACCTTGCAAAAACAGCTTCACGGCGTGCCCCCAGAAGAACATGATCGGGTGGCGGCTTTGATGTCGCAACTGCCTCAGCCCTCGCCGCTTTATCGACTGAAATTATCGTCAGCAAAATCGAATAAGCCGGTTACTGAGCCAATCACTGAGCCAATCACTGAGCCAATCGCCGAAAAAATAATAGACATTTGGCCGCTGTGCTATCAGGTTTGTGCTGTTTCGTATAACCCTGAAGGAGCCCATAACGCACCAATTGAGGCAGACGATCGCTTGTTAGATGAACAAGGCGATGTAGACTGGCAGCGGCTCGATGACAAGACTAAGCTACTGGTAGAGAACATTTTTCAGAAGCTGCCGTGAAGCGCCGCCTTTAGCGTTTTTTTACACTTCTCCCCAGCCAGGATGAAGCCTTTTCATGATCGGGCTATAGAGCTTGAAGTAGGCAATTGATCCGATCTGACGAAGTAGAGATTTTTGAGGCGTATCAGCTCCTATGCAGCGCTGACAGACCGGATGGGTAACTCGAAATTTGTCAAAATCTGCGCGCAGACTGCAAGCCGGAGATTGACGATCTAAAATGTCGCTGAGGGTCGCGTGATTGAGGTTGCCTAATGGAATTTGGCCCTCGTAGTCTTTGCAGCAGGGAACAACGGTGCCATCGTACAAAATGCCTGCCTGATCGGTGGTGCCATTACAGTAGCCAAAGCTGGCCGGAACCACGGTGGCGCTTTCGACGTTGCCCCAGCTATCGAGCGGAAACGTTTCTAGGGCAAGTTTGGGGGTGAGTTCTATGACCTGCCAGCGGCCTGGTTTGTGCTGAGCCAGCTTTTGCTGTAATTCTGTTGTGATCGGCTGGTGAGAATCTTCACATAGGAGCCGCTGGCACCACTCACTCAGCTGCTGCTGCATTTGCGGCTTACCTTCAACAACATGCAAGGTTTTGTGCGGGACAAGGAAGGGATGCGGCGTGGTATCTAAAAATTTGATGTGTACCCGAGTGGGTGAATGCTGAGCGGCTAAGTTGGCTTTTACGTATTGGGTAATGCCGTTGAAGTATTGCTCTGGCTGAAGGTTAGGCGGTGCGCCGCGAATGATGAAGGTGTCTGGATCGGGCGTTTGCAGTGAAATGGTGACTTTGGGAATGCCGGATGCAACCAGCTGAGCAATGTGGTCAGGGCGGATGTGGAAGGTGCTGCCGTTGGTGGTGAGGTGGAGGTTGAGATGGCGTTGGGTGGCAAGCGCGATCGCTTCAAAAATATGCGGATAGATCAGCGGCTCACCCATCAGATGAAAAGCCACAACTTTCGCTAGGCGCTGTTCAGCAATTTCATCTAAGGCTTTTTTCAATAGTGTCAGCGACATATGCCCTCGCGGGCGCTGCATAATCGCATCCGGGCAAAACTCACACTTAAAGTTGCACACATTCGTCACTTCTAAATGAATGCGCTCTAGCCGGTGGCTTGGCAAAGACGATTGCTGCGAAGATGACAACAAAGATTCAGACCTTTTGCAATACGACTTCCTCACTTTATCAAGCGCGGCTTGATAATATTTGAGAATGCACTGAAAACGACTATCTTTTGAGCGGTGCAATCTTTTGAGCGGTGCGATGAATCCTACAGAAGGCAGAGGCTGAGGTGTGATCGCTCCCTCACAATGCAAGAAAGCTTCTATATTTATTTTCCATATTTGGGTTGCCTCAAATTCGCTCTAAATTTGCCCTGACAAATGCCTTATGATCTGCACCTCGAACGACGCTCGAACTCAGCCCATTGGCGGTTCTTCTAACCGATTTCCAGCCCCCTGCTTTTTGTCAGCAGATGATCTGCTAGCGGCTGCTATTGAGATTGCCAACTATGCTGCGCAGCGGGCCGCTTCAGTGGACTGCATCGGTGGATTTCCGGCAGAAGAGTTCAAGCAGCTTGCTGAGGCAGGTTTGTTGACTGCGCCGCTGCATCCTGAGTATGGCGGGTTGGGGTTAGGGTTTCAATCGAGTCAGACTGGGCTGCTGTTGCAAATTTTAAAACAAATTGGGCGCGGGAATCTATCTTTAGGACGAGTATTTGAGGGGCATGTGAATGCGTTGCAGTTGGTGCAAACGTTTGGCACGCCAGAACAGGTGCAAAGGTTTGCAAGCGATGCTCACAACCATAAAGTGTTTGGCGTTTGGAACGCAGAAGCGGCAGATGGGGTGAAGCTGCACCCTGATGCAGCGGCTTCTAGCTCAGGTGGCTACCGGCTGGAGGGCAGTAAAACGTTTTGCTCGGGCTGCGGGTATGTGGAGCGGCCTTTTGTGAACGGAGCGCTGCCGGACGGTCGTTGGCAAATGTGCATTGTGCCTATTGAGCAGGTCAAGGTCAAGGTGGATCCAGACTGGTGGCAGCCGCCGGGAATGCGGGCTTCGGCAAGCTATAAGGTTGATTTTACAGGGGTGATGCTGGGCGCAATGGATATTATTGGTCAGCCGGGAGAGTACTTTCAGCAGCCTTGGCTGACAGGCGGTGTGATTCGTTTTGCGGCTGTGCAGCTCGGTGGGGCCGAAGCTCTGTTTGATGCGACGCGCACTTACTTGCAGGGTTTGGGCCGTACCGACCATCCTCATCAGCAGGCGCGGTTAGGGAAAATGGCGATCGCTCTCGAACAAGGCAACCTCTGGCTGCAAAGCGTAGCCGCCCAAGTAGAAAGCTACGCCCCGATTTTTGGAGATTTGCCTCAAACAGAGCTGGCTCAACGAGCATCGGCTCAACCGCGATCCGATCAGCAGCGCCTCGTGAGCTACGCCAATATGGTGCGTACCGCCATTGAACAAATTTGTATGGACATGATTCAACTATCAGAGCGCTGCATTGGCACCAACGGCCTTTTACCGCCGCACCCGATGGAGCGGATTATTCGAGACTTGACGCTGTATCTGCGTCAGCCCGCTTTTGATGCGTCCCTTACAGGCATAGGCGAGTATGCGCTGAGCGAAACGCTACCGGCCAGAGAGCTGTGGTCATAGGAGAGAAGATAATGTTAAGAGAATATTCTGCTTCAGAGTATTCTGTATCAGACTGTTCTACCTCGGTTGAGATCACCGCCTTACCGCTTTATTCGGCTGATGAAATTTTGGCGAGCTGCACCGGAGCTGTTGTTGTTGCGCCTCATCCCGATGATGAAACGTTGGGCTGTGGGGGCGCGATCGCGCTGCTTCGCCAGCTTCGCATTCCCGTGCAGGTATTGGTAATGAGCGACGGCACCCAGTCTCACCCTCAATCTAAAGCCTATCCAGCAAAAAGGCTGAAAAAACTGCGCGAATCAGAAGCCTTGAATGCCCTCAAAATGCTGGGAGTCGCTGCTGTGGATGTGACGTTTTACGGCTGGTCAGATACCGCTATTCCTCATCCTAGCCACCCTAATTTTGAGCAAGCAGTGACACGTTGCAACCAGCAACTTCTCCGATTTTCGCCCAGCTTACTATTTGTTCCTTGGCAAGGCGATCAGCACTGCGACCATCAGGCCACTTGGAAAATTATTCAGCGCTGTGTGCGCAATTGGCCGCAGCCCCCGCTTCTTCTGGCCTATTCCATTTGGGGAAGCCGAGCGGCGGGACTGAGGGCGCTACCGCAGCAGACCACGGGCTGGCGACTAGATATTCGCTCAGTGCAAGATCTCAAGCGCCAAGCCGCACTAGCCCACCAATCTCAAACAACAGATTTAATCAACGATGATCCAGATGGATTTCGCTTAACGCCGACCATGCTCAACAATCTCATTCAGCCTTGGGAAACTTATTTAGAGGTCAGCTAATGTCAGTCTTTCAACAAAATGCTAAGGGCACCTTGCCAGCCGACTATTTTGAAAAAATGTATGCGGCTAATCCCGATCCGTGGGATTTTGAAACTAGCCCATATGAGGCCAATAAGTATGCGGCTACAATCGCGGCGCTGCCTAAAGCCCAATACCGCTCGGCCTTTGAAATTGGCGGTTCGATTGGCGTGCTCACCGAAAAACTTTCTACTCGCTGTCAGTCTTTGCTCTCAGTGGATCTTTCGCAGCAAGCGCAAGCGAAAGCTAAAGCTCGCTGTCAGCACCTGCCACAGGTCAAGTTTGAAGTGATGCAGGTGCCCTATCAGTATCCGGCCTGTTTGTTTGATCTGACGCTGGTTTCAGAAGTGGGATACTACTGGGGCCGAGATGATTTACCGCTGGCTCAACAGCAGATCGCCGATCATCTTGAACCGGGCGGACACTTGCTGCTGGTGCATTGGACGCCTTATGTAGAAGAATATCCACTGACAGGAGATCAGGTGCATGAGGCTTTTTTGCAGCAGGTAGGTGTTTCTTATCGCGCTTTATTAAGTCAACGAGAAGAGCGGTATCGACTGGATCTGTTGGAGCGTCTGTAGAACAATATGCGGGTTGATAGCATCTACTTTTTGCTGGCGAATAGACTGAAGGCGCTGTCTTAGGTGCATGTTAGCAAGACTGATTTCGAGGGTGGCTTTGGCCATTATTTTCGGGTCAATATGTTGTTTTTGATGGGTGGCGATCGCGGCCACTAACCAACCGAAAGTAGCCGCCTGCTCCATCTTGGATTGGAGCTGAGCAGACGACAAGCCTAGGCTTGTCGCTAGCAGATCAGCGGTGCGTCCGTAGCTGTATATGGTAAGGCTATGGGGCTTATGCAAAGCAGCCCAAGTCTGGCGCAGCTGAGAGCAAAGTAAAATGCGAGATTCTGTCAGCTGAGGCGATTCGACCAAAACAAGCTGACCTTTCTGGCTCCTTTCTGCTAGTTCTTCTAGTAGTTCGGCTAGCCCGCCAGTTGCGCGTCCGGTGCGACGGGCGCTAGTGACTACACGCACGCTCAAGCTGTGGCGAATTTTAGCATCAGCCTGTTTTAGCTTGCAATACAGCGCGACGTCTTCTTCGTGCTTGACCAACGGCATCCCGCCAACGGTTTCATACATCTGGGCCGATACGGCCATATTTGCGCCACAGTACTGAAAATGTCGGGGCCAACAGTCGTGCGTTTGCGGATCAAGCAGGCACTCTAGCTGTGAACTCAAGTATGTATGAGCCAGCCGACGCAAATAGTAAAGTGACGTGCCCGCATTGATTCCAGGGGCTGCGGCTCGACGAGTGATAATCCGACCACCCACGGCATCAATCCCTTGATCAAACGCTTGGATTAAGCTGCTAATCCAGTTGGGTGAAACTTCCGTATCTCCATCGGTAGAGGCAATGATTCGATCTTTGAGGCCAATGAGAGAGAACCGCCGATAGGCTTCGTTCATGACCATTTGGCGAGCTTTACCGACAAAGGCTTGGGCTTTGGGCAGAGAAACTTCTATGATCTGAAGCTGAAGGTTGGGATAACGGCGGCTGAGGGAATGCGCGATCTCGACTGTATCGTCACTACAGTTATTAGCCAGCACTAAAACTTCATAGCAATTAGGGTCCAGCCTTTTGCCGGTTTCATCTATCTGCTGGGCTAGAGCGCTAATGGCTGCGGGCAAATTTTGGGCCTCATTGCGAACCGGAATAATCACACCCACCCGGCATGACTCCAGCGGCGGCAGCGTTGTCAGCACCGGTAGAGTATGCGGACGTAGCGCTGGCAAGCGAATGGGGACTGATGTAGAAGGTGAATACACAGTAAAGAGAATCCTTTGAAAAGCATATTAATTAAGTGCTTTTCTAGATTCTTGCAATTTGTTTCGATGCGCTCCTCTCTACAAGGTTGTATTTTACGTTACGAGTAGGGCGAAATCATCACTATTCTAAAGATCAGACTATATGAGGATCAGACTGATCCTCATAGTGTTTAGTGAGGCGTATCTCTTCTAGTGTAATTTCTGTTTCTAAGGTGGTCTTTGCCGACTGTCCGGGTCGTAAGGTGCCTGAGACAGGGGCCGCCTGCTGAGGATGGGCGGCGGCAGCGATCGCCACATGCCGATTGCTGACCGTTAGCCCTAGCGTTGGGTCAAACCCGCGCCAGCCGCCACCGGGTACATACACTTCTGCCCAAGCGTGCAGATCATGCGAGGCGCTAGGGGCATCGGCTTGGAGATCGCCCTCTTGATAGCCACTCACAAACCGAGCCGCTAGCCCAACGGCTCGACACACGGCCATAAACAAGACTGTAAAATCTCGACAGGTGCCAGATTGCTTAGAAAGCGTGACCGCAGCCGGATAGGGCAACCCTTCTAGCCGCTGTTGATAAAGGCAGGTTTCAGGAATGCGCTGAGTTAAGCGGGTTAAAAAGTAGCCCACATTGTGATCAACTTCCTGCATAATCTCATGGGCAAAGCGAACGACTTCAGGCGCTAGCGCATCCTCAATGCCCCAGCCCAAAGGTGGCTCCCAGTAAGGTCGAAGCTGCGCCGCCAGCGAACTGGGGTAGTCAATGGGAAATTGCGTAGCCCAAGGCTCAGCAAGATAGTCGAAAGGATTGTCGCGCGTAGTTGTCACCTCGCTGACGGTGCGAATATGCAGCGATTCTAGCGGTGAATCGAAAGCTACGCGGAGGCAGATATTGCCATCCGCGTCTAAAGCGTAAGTCTGTTCAGCAGGGTTGGCTGAAAAGGTAATCTCAAACTTTTGGAGCCATTGGCTGCCGTCATTGCGCGGGCACAGCCGAATGATATGCGGCTTTAGCTGCACGGGCGTACTGTAGCTGTAATGAGTGATGTGAGTAATGCGGTAGTGCACAGCCTTACTCCGCTTTGCTAAGAGTAGGGGCTTGAATTGAAGATTGGCCCGAGAACTGACGAGAAGCGATGTCAGAGGAGGGGGCAGC
>JBGTNW010000020.1:0-33566 GCA_041742865.1 Phormidesmis sp. | reverse complement strand
GGAATCGTGTGACTAATTTCGATGACCGCTTGATGTTAAATGCCACTGGGCTATGGAACTTCTACTTAGATGCGGCTTAAATGACCGAGGCAAACACCAAAGCCTTGTCTCATCTCTCATTTTTATTACCCAACAAGCCTACTATAAAACGAGATCTTCAATCTCTTGATGGTACCACTGGCGCTAGTCTTGATAGACAGTTCGAGCTATCCATGTCAAATCTTGGCATTAACATGAGTTTTTCCTCAGCGCTTGATTCTAGCTCCATAGAAGATGCGACTGGCTTTTTAGGCAAGTTATTTCTAGGTGGAAATTTCGGTGGTGCAGTAGTCGCAGCAGGCTTCTTTTTCACTGGAATTAGTATGCTTCCCATCTTTTTAGCTGGTGGTGCAGTAGGTGCTGCTGCAAGCTGGATTTTTAGTAAAAATGAAGAAGAAGTTCTGCGTGATTTGAAAATGGAAGCCCTTAACAAAGGAGCAGAAAAGTTTTTAGCGTCTAGCAATGCAATATTTGACAAAATATCTGAAAACATTGACAGCAGTTTTAATGAACAAGCCAATGCTTTTCACGATGCCGCGAGTGCCTCTATTTCTATTTTGTCTAATCTGCTAGAGCAACAAGAGAATGTCTTGAAAGAGACCTTAGCTCAAAAAGCATCCACCTCAAAATTAATTCAACAGAAAAACTTAGAGTTGGTTGAGATTGAAGCTGCTCTAAATATTTTAGATAAAAATGTGTTCGCTTAACTAAGCACTTGTTGATTACGGAGTTTTTCATGATTTATCAATTTTCACCGTTGGTACAGGCTGCTATTGAGGCGGGGAGATACGTGCCTGTAATGTCTGCTTCTGGCATTCCTCTAAGTATGGCAAGAGATCCCGCAACAGGACAGTTTGTGGCACATGCTGTGGGTTTAGCAGGTAGCGGATTAGGATTTCTGAATCCTTTGACCGCAGCCCCGCAGCTTATTATGGGAGCAGGTCAACTCTACCAAGGTCATCGAGCGCTTCAGGGCATCCAAGCCATATCTGCTTCGGTGGCAACACTTCAAGCGACTACAGCAGTCATTGGCATCGGGGTAGCGGCGACAGTTGCTTTATCAGGCGTAAATCTTTGGCAAACGCTTAAGCTCAGAAAAGACGTGAAACAAATGCGCGTTGAAATTAGAGACGGCTTCCTCGACTTAAGGCAGGTGCTTTCGGATCAAGGCGTTGAGCTAATTGAGCATATTCAAAAAGTTTCAGATAATGTTGAATTCAGAGCCCACCGGACGATCTTAGTAAGAGCCTATGGTCTGTTTGAAAAAGCCATGAATCGATTGCAGTCTGCGGTGACAGTGCAAGACTTAGGCTTACGGAATGATGAGATTACTGCTGCTAGAAACATGATGTTTCAGGCGCTGTCAGATTATGACAACAATCAATTAATGGAAGGCGTTTGTGCGGTGGCTTACATTCGCAGACGAGAATGCGTATGGGCGATTGAACAGGCGATCTCCATGACCTACCAAATGCAGGGCGCGTGGAATGTGGTGAGCGATCGCCTTACTAATCTCAATTCGATCATTCACCGCGATGTCTTATGCACTCTAGAGCAGTCCGAAACACAAGAAGATCTAGATTTTTTGTTCCCTGAGATTACTCGAATCCACGATCATGACCTAGCTGCTTTAGGCGCATGGCAGAACCATATAGACTGGTATCAGGAGCTTTCATCTGAAGATCTAAAACAGCTAAACGCATTTATACCCGAAGACGATGCTGAAGAGAACTTGGTCAGCCCAGCCCTTGACGAGAGACCAGCAGAATACGATTTTTATGAAGAGGCAACACAAAAATTTACACCATTAGCACTATATAGAAGCCTAGTTTATTCATTTAGTAGGGAGAAGCGCCAGAAAGGAGAAATATATATTAGTGAAAGAGCGCAGCTAGAAAATCTCATAGCACTTAGTCCTCAAAATCTGAGCAAAGCTTCTCCGTTAACCGTGGCTAATTTAGCGCTGTACTTTGGGGCTAGCGATGAATCGCCTAGAGAAGAGTCTGAACAGGAGGTGGACAAGGAAGCTGCGATCGCCTAGCCATTTTCCAAAAAATCTCTATTCCCCAAGCAGCCCTATTTTACAAACTAAGCGCAGCTAATTTGTCCATAGATACGAATCAGAAAAATGATCTATTTCGTATCTACGGATACTTTTGTCGGTCGTGTCTCTAGCTAAACTTTGGAAACTATTGTACAAGCGAAGTAATGCGGGAGGCCTATTCCGTTTTACGCCGATTGATATGTAGCCCTTTCAAATTAATTTAGTGAAAAGATTGTTTCTAGGGTTCCGATTAGCTGTAATGCTTTGTGAATAGGTAGCTTTTTGAGTTAGCTGTTTGTTGTGAGCGATCGCCTAATGTCTGGTCCAAGAGAAACCGCTAAAGCTGTCAGCTCAGGCTTGCGCTTTAGTACACGGAGGGATAAAAGCCCGGGAGAGTGAAGCTACCAGGTACCACGATTAGGTGCCGCCATGGCTCCCTCACCGGGTTTTGCTGTGAGAATGGGTAGCTTTGCGCCTGCACACCCATTTCCTTTGGCTTGAACCAAAGACTTTAGCGTTATGAGCGATCAACCCACCTTTCGGAGCCCAGATGGCCGTAGTGAGGCTGACCTGGCCTTACAAAAAGAAGCTCGGCTGCCGATGACCGGCTGGCAGCAAGAAGTTGATCAGGGTTTGATGTATGGCCTAGAAGCGGCTGAAAGTATTCGCGATCGCACCATTCCCACCTTCTCTCGCGGCGAACTGCCTCACTACGCGGGCATCAACACCTTCATGAAAGCGCCCTATGTTGAAGATGTTCGTAAAGTAGGCGAATACGATGTTGCAATTGTCGGCGTGCCGCACGATTCGGGCACTACGTACCGCCCCGGCACACGCTTTGGGCCGCAGGGCATCCGCCGAATTTCAGCGCTGTATACACCTTATAACTTTGAAATGGGCGTGGATTTGCGCGAGAGCATCACGATGTGCGATGTGGGCGATATTTTCACCATTCCCGCCAACAATGAAAAATCTTTTGACCAAATTTCAAAAGGCATTGCCCATATTTTTAGCTCAGGAGCCCTACCGATTATCCTTGGCGGCGATCACTCCATTGGGTTTCCTACCGTGCGCGGCGTCTGCCGTCACTTAGGCGATAAAAAAGTCGGCATCATTCACTTTGATCGCCATGTTGATACGCAAGAAACCGATCTCGATGAGCGGATGCACACCTGCCCTTGGTTTCATGCGACCAATATCGCCAATGCTCCGGCCAAAAATCTCGTGCAGCTCGGCATTGGCGGCTGGCAGGTGCCTCGCCCTGGGGTGAAAGTATGCCGTGAGCGAGCCACGAATATTCTCACGGTGACCGATATTACCGAGATGGGGCTAGATGCAGCGGTAGACTTTGCCGTAGAACGGGCAACCGATGGCACTGACTGTGTTTATATTAGCTTCGATATTGACTGCATTGATGCGGGCTTTGTACCCGGAACAGGCTGGCCTGAGCCCGGCGGACTGCTGCCGCGTGAAGCGCTGTATCTGCTGGGCAAAATTGTCTCAAAGGTCAAGGTCTGTGGCTTGGAAATTGTTGAGGTGTCGCCCCCTTATGACGTGAGTGATATGACGTCACTGATGGCTACCAGAGTAATTTGTGACGCCCTGGCTCATTTGGTGCTTTCGGAGCAGTTGCCTCGCAGCGCTCGGCCTGACTACATTTCTGAAACGGCGAATATGAGCCTAGGCAGCGGTGAGTGGCAGTAGACGGCTGCTCGACAAGCGATTAACTAGCTCAGCCTAGGTGGGTATTTGGTGGGTATTTGGCGTTTTGAATGAGGCGGGAGGAGACGAAAACAATGCATGAGACGGATATGACGAAAGCACTCATTTTAACAGTGAAAGACTGGCTAGCTGAGCAGCCCGATCAGGCCATTGTAGAGCGGGTGCATTTAACCGTTGGAGACTTTACAGGCGTAGAACCCGCGAGTCTTGAGTTTGCCTTTCAGGTGCAGACGCAAGGGACTTTTTTGGATGGCGCTGAGCTGGTGATTAAGCGCACGCCTTTGATTGCTTTTTGCCATCCGTGTCAGCAGGAATATCGGCCTGAGATAGGGATGCAGTATAGCTGTCCGAACTGCCGAGCGCCGTTAGATGACATTCGCTCTGGGCGAGAGCTGAAAATTGAGCGAGTAGAGTTTTCGCAGGCGGTGTCGGTCTAGAAAATCTGTTGAAAAGATTTGTTGAGAAGAGCCGTTGAGAAGATCGGTTGAGAAAATTTGTTGAGGAAATAATTGATGCACCAAACATTTGATGCTGTTTTAGAGATGAATTTGCTACATGCCAATCAGGCCGGGGCAGAGGCGAATCGCGATCGCTTTGATCGCTGGGGCATCACCTGCTTGAATATCATGAGCAGTCCGGGTTCGGGTAAAACGCAGCTGTTAGAAGAAACGTTGCGATCGCTCCAAGCCGAACTGCGCATGGCCGTCATCGAAGGCGATATGACCACCCAGCTAGACGCCGAACGACTGCGCCAAAGCGGGACCCCTGTGATCGCGATTAACACCGGCAGAGCCTGTCACCTCGATTCTAAAATGGTCGCCGGGGGCCTGCATCAGTTCGAGCATGAGCAGCAGCCCGAAACCTTTGATCTGATGTTTGTTGAAAACGTGGGCAATTTGGTTTGCCCCGCAGAATTTGAGGTAGGAGAACATGCTAAAGTCGCGCTATTAAGCATCACCGAAGGTGAGGACAAGCCCCTCAAATATCCGCTGATGTTTCGTGAAGCAGATTGCTTGTTAATTACTAAAACAGATTTGGCCCCCTACTTGGAGGTTGATATCGACAAAATTGTGGCCAACGTCCGAGAGATCAACTCACGCGCCGTGATTATTCTCGTATCGGCGAAAACCGGCGAAGGCATAGAAGACTGGTACAGCTGGATTCGTCAGACTGTAACCGCCCGTGCCAATCGACCGATGGCTCACATAGCCTAAACGCATAGCTTGAAAGCCTTCTTCTTCCCTTCTCCCTCTTCCCTATTTTCCGCTATGAAAAGACGCCAGCTCATTTCTCTTTGTTTAGCTTTCTTTTGTACCCTTATCGTGACCGTAAGCTGTGGCGCAGCGCCCAAAAGTGACAGCGGCCCAGCTGGTTCATCCCCTGAAGATACCGAAGCGATTGTGATGGGCTACAGCAATTGGGCGGGCTGGTGGCCTTGGGCGATCGCCGAGCAAGAAGGGCTGTTTGCGGCCAACAATGTGAATGTAGAAATGAAGTGGTTCGATGGCTACATTGAATCGATGGAAGCCTTTGCAACTGGGCAGCTAGATGGCAATTGCCAAACCCTCAATGACACGATTTCCTTTGCCGCTGATGCCATTAATGGCGAAGTAGCGGTGCTGGTAAACGACAACTCGGCTGGCAATGACAAAATCATCGTAACCGCCGAGATTAATACGGTCGCGGACTTAAAGGGCAAAAGAGTTGCTATAGAAGAAGGCGTCGTGGATGATTTTCTGTTGAGCTTGGCGCTGGAAGAAGAAGGGCTCTCACGCGATGATGTGGAAATTGTGCCGTTAGAAACTGGGGCCGCCGCCGCGGCGTTTGCGGCAGGTCAAGTCGATGCGGTGGGCGCTTTTCCGCCTTTTTGGCTGACGGCGTTAACGCGTGAAGGCAGCAAAGAGCTGGTGACTTCGGCTGATTTTCCGGGGGCAATTCCGGATCTGTTGGTGATGAGTCAAACCATTATCGATGAGCGACCTGAAGCTGTGCAGGCGATTGTGAACACTTGGTTCGATGTGTTGGCCTTTATGGAAGAAAATCCTGAAAAAGCCGATGAGATTATGGCAAAGCGGGCCGGTGTTTCGATTGAGGAGCTAGAGCAGCTTAAAGTCGGCACCCGATTTTTTACCCTAGAAGATAATCTCAAAGCCTTTAGTGATGGTGAAGGGATGGAGCATATGCCGTATGCCGCCAAAGAGATGGCTGAGTTTATGGTGGGGGTTGGGTTTATTCCGGAAGCGCCTGATTTAGCGCCCATTTTAGATGATCAGTTTGTTCAAGCGTATGCCGCTGCTAATCCGTAATTTGCTGGTTTCTCTGTTTCTAAGGCGTATTTTAAGGCGTAGAGGGTAAGGAGAGTTTTATGATGGATGCTGAAGGATTTTCACCACCGCTTTTATCATCTGAAAAAGCTAGTCGAAACGTCTGGCAGCCGAGAACCTTTTGGCGGATGGCTGAGCCGATTTCAGGCCGGCTAAGTTTGGGGCTGCGTATTCTTTCAATAGTGGTGCCTATTTGCCTGTGGTGGGCGCTGTCGGCCAGTGGGGTGGTGAATCCAAAGTTTTTGCCTTCCCCGGTAGAGGTAGTGCAAGCATTTGGGCGGCTGTGGGCTGAGGGCTATTTGCTGGCAGATGTTCGCGCGAGTGTGACGCGGGTGGGGCTGGGCTTTTTGCTAGCGGCGTTGGCGTCGGTGCCGTTGGGAATTGGGATGGGGGCGTTTGCAACGGTGCGATCGCTCCTTGAGCCGATTATGGGTATTGTCCGCTACATGCCTGCTCCGGCCTTTATTCCGCTGCTGATTATCTATCTGGGTCTAGACGAAGCGCCGAAGATTGCGCTGATTTTTATCGGCGTGATTTTCTTTAATACGCTGATGATTATGGATGCGGTCAAGTTTGTGCCGAAGCATTTATTGGAGGCCACCTACACGCTGGGCGGATCGCGGCGGCAAACCCTGATGCAGGTCATCACGCCGTTTGTAGTGCCCAATATTTTGGATGCTTTTCGCATTAACATGGCGGCGGCCTGGAATTTGGTGGTGGTGGCTGAGCTGATTGCGGCGACGGAGGGCTTGGGTAAGCGAATTGCGATCGCTCAAAAATTCTTCCGAACAGACGAGATCTTCGCGTACTTAATTTTGCTGGGCGTGATTGGCTTTTTGTTCGATCTCTTACTACGCTCGTTGCTAAGAGCAACCTGTAAGTGGGCCGTTGATTAAGCGTTTATTAGACACTGTTGATTGGACGCTGCTAATTGAGAACTAACTATTGAGAACTAACCTATGCACCTTGCCGTTTCTAAGCTCAATAAAAATTTTTCAACCGCAGCAGGAGACGTGGTTGCGCTAAAAGATCTCAATCTGCATGTAGAACAAGGTGAGTTTGTATGTGTAGTCGGCGCTTCGGGCTCCGGTAAGTCTACGCTGCTCAGGCTAATTGCAGGGCTTGATCAGCCCACAGCGGGCACTATTACCGTCGATCAGCAGCCGGTCATAGGCCCCGGCGCTGATCGGGGCATGGTGTTTCAAAACTACACGCTGTATCCGTGGATGACGGTGCAAAAAAATGTAGAATTTGGCCTAAAGCTGCAAGGCGTAAATGCTAAAGATCGCCGAGAGCAGGCATCTTACTATTTGGATATGGTTGGGCTTACGGCCTCTGCCCCATCTTTGCCAAAGCAGCTATCGGGCGGGATGAAGCAGCGAGTAGCGATCGCCCGCGCCCTTGCGAGCCAACCCAAAATATTGCTGATGGATGAACCCTTTGGCGCTCTTGATGTCCAAACCAAAGAGAACATGCAGCAATTCACGCTAGATCTTTGGGCGCGCACGGGCACCAGCATTTTAATGATCACGCACGACGTTAGAGAAGCGGTTTTTCTCTCTCAGCGCATCTATGTGATGACGGCGCGCCCCGGCACCGTGCGCGCCGAAATCGAAGTTGCCTTAGGTGCAGATCGAACAGCGACGACTCGCACAGAACCTCGATTTAAAGCCTATCAAGATCGGGTAATTGAGCTGCTGAGCGATCCGGTTGAGCCCTTGCCTGATGAGCCGTTGCTAATTCGGTCGTAGGGTTTCGAGCCTGATTTGGGCTTTGCTGACAGATGATGAATCGCCTTGGCCCTGGTAAAGGGCGATCGCCTGCTCTAGATCTGCGCGGGCTTGCGTATGATCACCTGATTCTGCTTGAATGACGCCTCTGAGATAGTAAGCATAAGCGTTGCGAGGGTTGAGAATTAGCGCCCGAGCAATGGTTTGAGCTGCTTCTTCGTATCTTTTTTGATCGAGGTAGGCTTGGGTTTCGTTTAAGTAGTTTTGCTCATAGTTAACGCCGCGAAACCGCCGCTCTAAAGTTGAAATTGCGCCATAGCTGTCGGTGCGATAGCCATAGGTATCTGAGGTGTAGCCCCTAGCTCGAATCACTTCAGCATTGCTGATGGTTTGCAAAGAGCGATTTTCGGTAATGGCTTTGGCGATCGCAATCGAAAGCCCTTCGCCGACGCTCACATTAAGTTCTACAATCCGGCCAGCAGTCGTACCTAAGCCACCGAAGCCAGAAGCAGGGCCGAGCACCGACAAGTTCTGCCGCTCTCTGGGTAAGGTATGGCGAAAGCCGTAATTGAATACGGGCATTTGCCGGAAGTTCAGTAGCCTCATGGCTGAACCATTCACCCGCTCTTCTAAGCCCTCAATGCCACCGCGATCATCAAGGTGATAGCCAAACGTGCCGAGCGCCGAGTTGCCCGGAATGCCGCCAGCCGCCATCAGCGTCGCGGACAGCTCATCAATGGGATGGGCAATTTGGCCTGCATTGCGGATGTATAGCTCCTGCATAATTTCGACCCGCTCAACTCCCATCCGCTTAAACAGATCGGCGACGGCTTCGGCGGTAGAGCGCATTTCGCGGGTGGGCCTAGCTCCGGTGGTGCTGAGCTGCTGAGCAGTTTCAGAATTGGCGTAAAACAGCAGCGCGTTAAAGCTCAGCCGATCAGGCAAAATGGCAATATTGGCGCGATCAAACAAAAAACCAGAAGATTTAATATCGTATTCTTTGCCCAGATAGCCATGGATCAAAATGCTAAAAGCCAGCGATCGCACATCGGCAGAATCCGGCGTACCTTGATACATCAGCTTAGGCTGACCGTAATAGTCAAGCAAGCCTTGCAGCAGCTCTTGACGCTTGTCAGGGTCATTACCGCTAGCCGCCGCTAGCCACTTTTGTGCCGCTGCATCTCGCGGATCAAAAAACCTTGTGATCATTTGAGACTCGACTGCTCTGAGCTGATCGATATTGACCCCGTACAGATCAAGTATCAGGCCGATGCTCAAAGCGCTATTAGGAAACCCGAGCGCTTCTAGTCCCTGCATCATTTCGACGCCGCTAGCGGCGGCTAGTTCGCCGCTTTGACTCGCGTCAATAAACTGCTTAGCGGTGTAGGTATGCCCGCCTGCGGTGAGCGCACATATCAAAGAACCGGGCGCAGAACCGGAGGTCTGCACCGTACCTAAGTCCGCTCTATCAATCACATCAACGCCCGCTTGGCTAAGTGCCTGCTGAAAGTTGCGGGTGGCGGTAAAGCGATCTAGGGCAATTTCTCGGACTTGGCCTAGCTTCAAAAATTCTTGATAGAGGCGGCTGGGCTGACCGAAAACACCGTAGCGCGATCGCAGGCTCGGAGGCACCTGATTGCGATCCAAATAAGCCAATCCACCCCGGACTAAATGCCCGCCAATGCCGTTGGCCGTATTGCCTTCCGTAATAAGCGCCACTTTACTACTGTGGTTACGTGCCTGCAATTCTCGTTGCACCTGAAGGGCGCTCATGACCCCTGGCACTTCATCGCCAAAGACAATCACATCGTAGCTACGGGCGTTTCTAATGGCCGGACAGGTCGGCGTTTCTACGGCGGGGGCGGCTGATCTGGCTAGATCAGGAGCATTCGAGGTTGCTTGCGCCATCACTTGAGCAGAGGCTCGATCAGAGGCTTGAGTAGGGGCTTGAGCCCTAGCAGGGAGCGGTTGTCCTAACCCCACAATTACCGTCGCACCAACATAAAAAGAAAGTAGGAACTCTCTCATAAAAACAATCTCTATTCCAGCACTAGACCAGCTAGATCAATACAACACTATAGGGGCCGCTGTAAAGTTCAGTGATCCCCATACAAGAGTACAGTGTTGTTTGCCCATTTCAGCTTATTTCTAGGGCTGCTTACGGATGCTTCATCGTTTTAACGCATCCGCTAAATGCGGACGGAATGGCTTTTAAAGCTGAGTTTTGAGCGCGATCGCACCTACAAAAAACCTCCCAAAAACCGCTCAACACCTATTTCTTAAATTACCCCTTAAATCACCATTGTCATTACAATCTGCTCTTTTTCAGCAGATTCTACAGGGCATTTTTAGGGCATTTTCAAAAGGGCGTGAGCAGCCGTCTCACAGTTTTCAAGCCAGTCGGCTCGATTGTAGTGCGCAGTGTCAAAATAACAGAGCAGCTTTTTTATATTGATTGTGTGAAGGACTTGAGCGATCGCCCCAACTTGATCCGGCATAAGATAGACCAGCTCAGAATCCAACTTTAGCCGCTCACCGCCCCAGAGCACCTTGTTCGCAAAATCATGTTTCATATCCGGAGCTTACTATAGGCAGTTTTGTCAAGTATGCCGTCAAGCACCCGTGAATTTGCTCGTCTACGCGAGGGTCGAAATCACTTCGCGCTGCGCAATCGTTGGCTCACCTAATTTCACCAAATCTAATATCTGCTTTAACCGTACGCAGTAGATCTCCAATTCCTGTTCAGGCTTAAACGGAAAGTGACGGTCATCGGCTCTATAATCTTGCTTATATGCAAACACAACAGAATTACGAACATATCCAGGTGGCCTTGGAGGCGGCGCTTGAAACCAATTGAACAAACCATCACTGCTATAGCTCCACAAATCTTCGATCAGCATTTACAGCTTCTGGTCAGCTCAGGTTTTCTCGAGTAGCTCTATCGTAATAGCTTGCTTAGCAAGAGCGTGTGACATTTTTATCTACTTGAGTGGTTTTAGTTGAGCGAAATGCTTTCAGCAATAGCATCCATAAATAAAGTGCTGATGTCTGTCTTCAGTCGGACAACTTATAGCTGCAAACTCTATATGCTAGTGACAAAGTTAATCAAAAGTGGAGTTGAGAATTTGAATATAAGTAGTTTACGTCACACTATTTTTTTAGGTTTTAGCACCTGTCTTAAAAGGTTTAGCCTACGCCGTTTGGGCATCGTCTTAGCCGCAAGTTTACTATGGGTAACAACGGCCTGTACTCAGGCTAATACAACAGCGAACCAACCTTTTGCTCAACAGGTTCCAGAAAAGACAGAGGCTGCTGTCGAAAGAGCTAGGGGAAATTTGAGCGATCAGGCGGTTGATGAAAATGTGCTTTCCCAGCAAGGTGAATCCCGAGCAAGGCAGAGCGATGGTGGCATGGCTTCACCTTAAGCGACTACTACAAGGTTGAGTAAGTAGTGAAATGACGGGTGCTTCTTTATGGTGGGTATCGGCGTTAGCGGCTTTACTGCTAGCGCTCATCCACATTCAGGCAAGCAAGCTGAAGCTTTTGAAAAGAAAGCCTCGAAGTCGTTGGCTGTCGCTAGGGAGCGGCGTCTCGGTAGCCTACATTTTTGTCCATGTTTTGCCTGATCTCAGCGCTGCTCAGGAGAATTTTCAGAGTCAAGTTACGCTTTTAGCCGCTATTGAGCATCATCTGTACGTGATGGCTTTGTTGGGGCTGCTGGCGTTTTACGGACTAGAGCGAGCAGCTAAAACATCTCGTCATCAGAACCGCATGGAAGGTAAGGGCGATGTAACCCAGCCAGATGTTTTTTGGTTACATATGATCTCTTTTTCGCTTTACAATGCCTTGATTGGCTACTTGTTAATGCATCGTGAGGAGCCCGGAGTAGGAAATTTGGTGATCTATGTGATTGCTATGGCCCTGCACTTTATTGTGAATGACTACAGCCTGAGTGAAAACCATCAAGCAGTCTATGAAAAAAAGGGCCGATGGATGCTCTCATCGGCTGTTATCTGTGGCTGGATTGTCGGTAGCCAAACCGAAATCAACACGGCGCTCACTGCTACGCTCTTTGCCTTTCTGGCAGGGAGTATCATTTTAAACGTGCTCAAAGAAGAGCTGCCACAGGCAAAGGAAAGCTGCTTTAGAACATTTTTTCTGGGAGCCTTTGGCTATACAGCACTGCTGTTACTGAGTTGAGCAACTCACTATTCGGGTTGTTCAACAACTTCGTCGGCTTGCTCGATAACTTCGTCGGCTCGCTCAATGACCGCTGCGGGCAGAGTGACGCCCATTTTTTCGGCAGCACTTGGGTTGACAAAGAGCTGTACCACCTTGACAAATTCTACCGGCAAGCCTTCTGGATTTCTACCTCTAAGTACTCTGATAACCATGTCGGCTGTCTGGCGGCCGATATCGGAGTAATTGAAGCTGATGCCTGCGATCGCACCCTGTTTCACACCGTCTGTATCTCCCGCAAATACAGGTAAGTCATTCTCTTGGCCTACCTGCACCACCGCTGGCAGAGACAAGTTTAGCCGAATATCGGCAGGCACATAAATCGCATCCACCGAGCCGACTAGGCTACGCGCTGCCTCTACAACCTCAGCGGAAGAAAAAATGGCCATCTCTTTTACCTCTGTAAAGTCTTGCTGTTGAGCCTGTGTATGAATCAATGCCATTAGGCTTTCCCAATGCTCTTCTTCAGCGTCATAAATCACACCTAGTCTCTTTGCTTCCGGTAAAATCTCTCGTATCAGGGCCATATGCTGATCGATTGGGGGGCGATCGCTCACGCCACTGACGTTATTACCCGGTCTATCAGTCACTTCAACTAGTTTTGCCTCAACCGGGTCAGTAACGGCCGAAAAGACAACGGGAATATTCTCAGCTAGTGAGACAACCGTTTGAGCGCTGAGGGTAGAAATTGCCACAATCACGTCTGGTTTGGCCCACGCATACTTTTTAGCAATTTGGATTGCTGCTGCCGGAGCGCCCTGAGCGCTTTTCCACTCCCAGCGCAGATTTTCCCCTTCCCGATAACCCGCTTCTATGAGCGCCGCGTGTAGTCCACGGCGCACCGCATTTAAGTCCGGCCGTTCTATAAATTGAGTCACCGCCACAAACGGCATATCGTCTAATCCAGCAACGGTTTGGGCAGCATTTTCACAGCTCATTAGAGTCGTACTCAAGGCGATCGCTATCCCTACCAGTGCTAGCACTACAAACCTGACGCGGCTTATAGAGCGCCTAATAAACAGCCTCACAACTGGCCTCACAAACAGCAGAACAGAAAGCATAGCACTTCTAAAATTAGTCGGTGACGCCCCATCAATATATTGTCTAGACTTAATGATCACGCTTCGGCGCTACAGTTATTGAGCATCAGACTCAATTTCCACCATATTGAGCCTTCAGCTCAGCTACGCGGTCATCATCGATCTTTTGAATTAATACAGGCGGCACCTCAAAGGCCCGGCCCGCTTTCAAAATCGTCAAATCGGTAGCAGCGGTCAGGGTGCTTTGCCGCTCAGCGGGCGTGAGCTGAAGCGCCTCAAATAGCTGCTCAGCAGTGCTTGGAATAAAGGGAGCCGAGGCAACTGCATACAGCCGAATCAGATTAATGCAGGTGCGAATTACCACGGCTGCTTCGGCTTTGTCTTGCTTGAACAGCGTCCAGGGAGCGCGGATGTCAATGTACTGGTTCCCGGCTGACCAGAGCGCGTTGAGGGTTTCGGTAGCTTTGCGAAATTCCATGTTTTGAAGGTGCGATCGCAACTCTGCCACCATGCCTTTGCATCTAGCCTCTAGCTCAGCCTCAGCCGCGCCCGGTTCACCGCCCGCAGGCAATTCATTGCCAAACCGCGACGCCGTAAACTTTAAAATCCGGTTAATAAAATTGCCAAAATTGTCCGCCAGTTCCTTATTCACCTTTGTCTGAAACTGCTCCCAGGTAAAGGCCGAATCCGCCGACTCTGGGGCAGAAGCCATCAGCATATAGCGCCAATAATCCGCTGGCGCAATCTCCAGCGCCTGATCCAAAAACACGCCCCGTTTAGAACTCGTCGAAAACTTGCCGCCATAATAGTTCAGCCAGTTAAAGCCCTTAATATAATCGGCCATCTTCCAGGGTTCGCGCGTTCCCAAAATCGTCGCTGGCCACATAATCGTATGAAACGGCAAATTATCCTTTGCCATAAACTGCGTGTAGCGCACATCGTCAGCCGCATACCACCAGCTTTTCCAATCTTCGCCTGTCGCCTCACCCCAGCTTTTCGTCGCCGACACATAGCCAATCGGCGCATCAAACCACACGTAAAAGACCTTATCCTCAAAGCCTGCCTTGGGTACCGGCACCCCCCACTTCAGATCGCGCGTAATCCCTCGACTTTGCAGCCCTTCATCTAGCCATTTTTTCGCAATCGATTTAGTCAAGTTCGGCCAGTCTGTTTGCGCCTCAACCCAATTGCGCACCTCACCACTCAGCTGATCGAGCCGCAAAAACAAATGCCGACTTGTGCGCACTTCTACATCCGTAGAGCCCGACACCGCCGAACGCGGATTGATCAAATCTGTTGGGTTTAGCATTTTTGTACAGTTCTCACACTGATCGCCTCTGGCTCTTTCATAGCCACAGTTTGGGCAAGTTCCCTCGACATAGCGATCTGGCAAAAAACGTTCATCTGTGATGGAGTAAACCTGACTAATTTCCCGCTCTTCAATAAAGCCATGCTCAGCCAAACTGCGGTAAAAATCCTGCGTCAGATCCCGCTGCTCTGGCGATGATGTGCGGCCAAAATAATCAAACGACAGCCCAAACTTTTGGTATATCTCTGCCTGCCGCTCATACTGCCTTGTGCAAAACTCAGCCACATCGAGCCCTTCTTCTAGCGCTGCAATTTCCGCTGGTGTGCCATGCTCATCCGTTCCGCAAATATAGAGCACGGTTTCTCCTTCCTGCCTTAGAAAGCGAGCATACACATCAGCCGGCAGCATTGAGCCGACTAAGTTGCCGAGGTGCTTAATACCGTTGATATAGGGGAGGGCGCTAGTGATGAGATATCGCATAGGGATCTGAGGGATCAGCTCATGAGAGAACTGGACAAGATTAGTTATAGTTTTATAACACTAGCGGTTTGGGGTACTCGCTGACCAGATGGTTTTCGTAGCATCTTATCGGCCTCAGTAAATCAGATCATTTTCTTCTATGTCGGCTATCTATCGCTACGAAATGACAGTACCTGCAGCAGCGATTGATGAAAATGGACATTTGAATAACGTGACCTATGTGCAGTGGATGCAGATGGTGGCAATCGCCCACGCCAACCACACCTCTTGTGCCCAAGCCAGCGCTGCCATCGGCTGCACCTGGATAGTCCGCGCGCACCGAATTGAGTATCTGCAATCAGCTTTTGAAGGCGAAACCATTGCTATCCTCACCTGGATTGCCAACATCCGCAAAGTCCGTGCCTTACGTAAATACAAGTTTTTCCGCATTGCCGATGGGGCTGTTCTTGCGACCGGTGAAACTGATTGGGTCTTTGCCGATGCCAAAACCGGTCGGCCCAAAGCAATGCCTGCTGGCGTAGCCACCGCTTTTGAGGTCGTCTCAGACGAAGCCGTTCCGCAACTCGCCTCTACATTACTCAACAGCAAAAAGTCCGTCATCTCAATAGAGACAACGGACTTAGATTAACAATAGCGATGATGCCACGCATCTTCTAAATTCAAGTAAATTTAAGCATCCGAACTTAAGGAGCTATCCGTTCAAGAAACCTGATTCAAAAAGCCTGATTCAAAAAGCCTGATTCAGATCTTGCGCTTGCTATTGAGGATCTTGCCCAGAAGCTGCATACACGCTCACCTTCTTCCGGCTCTTACCCTTGCGCTCAAATTTAACAAAGCCGTCAATTAGAGCGAATAGCGTGTCATCGCCACCGATCCCCACATTCTCGCCCACGTGATACTTAGTTCCACGCTGACGCACGAGGATGTTACCAGCAATAACTTGCTCACCACCATACTTTTTGACGCCCAGTCGCTGAGCATTAGAGTCGCGACCGTTACGAGTACTACCTGTGCCTTTCTTATGTGCCATGTCCCGATAATTCTCCTGCTGTAATTTTCCTGATGCTAGTCTGCTACTGCTGCCGTTGCTGTAATGGTCTGTCCACCCACCGTAATCGAATCAATCATCACTCGCGTCAAATCCTGGCGATGACCTTGCTTCTTACGGGTCTTTTTCTTCGGCTGCATCTTGTAGACGATAATCTTTTTAGCGCGCAAATGGCTCACAACGGTGCCACTCACGGTTGCCCCTTCCACTAAGGGCTGACCAATACTGACATCACCGTCATTCTCGACCATCAGTACATTATCAATTGTAATCTCTTCGTCAGGCTCAACCGGCAACCGGTTGATATCATAAAATCGACCGGGCTCTACCTTAAGTTGGGTGCCCCCTGCTGCAATAATCGCGTAAGCCATAATTTCCTTAATTCCTTTTGCCGTACAGGTAGGTCAGCCGACTAAGCTAGCTAAAAATTCAAGCCACCTTAAAGTTAGGCTTAAGCCTTTTTACCTGATCCGAGCATTGCTTTTGATCACGTTAAAATCCGAACAACTATTGTGAAGGCAAAAGCTTCTCTCTGTCAAGAGGCCATTAGAGGGAACAATTAACCCTGTACAATTAAGAACCTAACTGAAGTACCGTACTCGCTCTACTTTTAAGATTGTATTTTTCGTTCGTATTTTGTCCATACCCGCAACTTAGAGACTTATGAAGCCCTATCTAGCGGCTGCTCTCCAAATGACCAGCGTGCCTGATCTTGATAAAAACCTAGCCCAGGCAGAAGAACTTATTGATCTAGCGACCCGTCGCGGCGCTGAGCTGATCACCCTACCTGAAAATTTTTCCTTTCTGGGCGACGAAAGCGCCAAGTTTCAACGGGCAGAAGAAATCTGCATAGCTAGCGAAAAGTTTATTAAAACGATGGCTCAGCGCTATCGAATTACGCTCTTAGGCGGCGGCTATCCCGTGCCTTCTCCTGACGGGCGCACCTACAATTGCGCCCTGCTTGTCAATGCCAATGGCGAAGAACTCACCCGCTATGACAAGGTTCATCTCTTTGATGTGAACTTACCGGATGGCAACACCTATCAAGAGTCTAAAGAGGTAACTTCTGGCAGCACCTTGCCCAAAGTTCATAGCTCACCAAGACTCGGTAATCTAGGAATTTCCGTCTGCTATGATGTGCGCTTTCCAGAGCTGTACCGTCAGCTTTCTAAAGAGGGCGCTGAGGTGCTGATTGTCCCGGCTGCCTTCACTGCATTTACCGGGAAAGATCACTGGCAGGTGCTGCTTCAGGCCCGCGCCATCGAAAACACCTGCTACGTGATTGCTCCGGCTCAAACCGGCTTTCACAATGCCCGCAGACAAACGCATGGCCATGCGATGATTATTGATCCTTGGGGAATCACTTTGGCAGACGCAGGCGATCCGGTGGGAATGGCGATCGCCGAAATCAATCCTTCCAGACTAGAGCAGGTTCGGCGTCAAATGCCCTCTCTTCAGCACCGAGTTTTTGGTTGAAATTTTTGGTTAAAATGCGCTCAGCCGTTACTGCTAGCACAACTTAGACATCAACATTATGACTAAATGAACAAAATATAAATCAGCTACTCATGTAAATTAGACTACGACGAGTGGAAAAAATTGCATGATTGACTCAGGATGGCTTAGCTCGACAAACGGGTTAATAGATGGTTTCATAAGTTCTTTAGTCAGTTTGCCGACTGCGCTACCGACTCGACTCCTACCGCTTATAGCCGAAGTCGATCAAGCTGAAGTCGGTTCGTTAGTTTTAGGAGGCGTATTGCTGAGTCTGATTACGGTTTTTGTTGCCGCTAAAGTCGGCGGTGAGCTCTGCGCTCGACTCAACCTACCTTCTGTTTTAGGTGAGTTAATCGGTGGGGTTGTTGTCGGCGTTTCGGCGCTGCATCTCATTGTTTTTCCAGAAGGCGCAAGTATTCCCCACTCTGCGCTAATGGATTTTGTGCAGATGAGTGCTCATCTAGAGCCGGAAGGTTTGCTCAAAGTCTTTAGCGGTGAAAGCGAAGCACTCTCAGTTCTAGCCGAACTCGGGGTGATTATTTTGCTCTTTGAAATCGGGCTAGAGTCTGATCTCAAAGAGCTTATCCGAGTCGGCCCACAGGCGGCTGCCGTTGCGACTGTCGGTGTTCTAGCGCCCTTCATCGCTGGCACCGCTGGACTGATTTTCTTTTTTCATATCGGCACTATCCCTGCTGTGTTTGCTGGGGCGGCGCTGACAGCGACTAGCATTGGGATAACGGCTAAAGTGCTAGCCGAAATGCAACAGCTTGGCTCTAGAGAAGGCCAAATTATTATTGGCGCAGCCGTCCTTGACGATGTGCTTGGCATTATCGTGCTAGCGGTGGTCGCAAGTTTAGCTAAAACCGGCGAAATTGAAATTTTAAATGTCATCTATTTAGTAGTAGGCGCGGCTGCTTTTCTGATTGGCTCCATTTTACTGGGTCGGCTGCTGAGCCCACTGTTTGTGTCTTTAGTCGATCAGCTACAAACGCGCGGACAGCTCATTATCACCTCGCTAATCTTTGCCTTTGTACTCTCTTACATTGCAGCGGCGATTCAGCTTGAAACGATTTTGGGCGCATTCGCGGCGGGCCTGATTTTGGCCGAAACCTCCAAGCGCAAAGAGCTCGAAGAGCAAATCACGCCGATTGCCGATATGTTAGTGCCGGTGTTTTTTGTCACGGTTGGAGCCCGCACTGATATCAGTGTGCTTAACCCGATGGTGGCCGCTAACCGAGAGGGGCTGATTATCGCTTCTTTTTTGGTGCTTGTTGCCATTATTGGCAAAACAATTACCGGCTATGTCGTGTTTGGTCAACCCGGTATCAATCGATTGGCGGTGGGCTTTGGCATGATTCCTCGCGGCGAGGTCGGCTTAGTCTTTGCTGGGGTCGGTGCGGCAAGTGGCGTTTTATCTGAGTCGCTAGATGCAGCCATCATTGTGATGGTCATTGTGACGACATTTATTGCACCGCCTTTGCTAAGAATAGCCTTTGATAACGATGATGAGTCGGGTGATACCCTAGCAGCGGTCAGTGCTGCGGACGGTAAGGCTGAGGTGAGTGGGGCGATCGCTGCGGCAGAATCAATTGAGTCTTAACAATCCAAAGCTATCCGTAAAAGTACGGATAGCTCTTGTAGAGAAAAGCATCTATTCTCACCCTAGGCTATCTGGCGGCTTGCCGAAGCCCACGGTATCTAGTGCTAGCTAGTTATCGTGGGCTTCAAAGGGTCCGTAAGCGCCTCAAAAAAAATAGCAAAAATAAAGAATGGCCTTATATTTTTCTGCCCTTAGAAGTAAAAAATAAACCGGGTAAAGTTTCCAAATCCGACTAAACTCTAGACAATAATTTATACGCTTGCAAAGTGAGCATATTTACCTATGAGCATTCCACCCCTCTCTAGCCAACTACGCTCTAATTACAAAATTGGCGTTTTTGACAGCGGTGTGGGAGGGCTTACGGTACTAAGGGAAATGCGCAAGCAGCTCTCCCACGAGTCTGTTATCTACTTTGGCGATACGGCTAGAGTGCCCTACGGCAACCGTTCTAAGGGTGAAATTTTACGCTTTGTGCGAGAAATTATTGCTTGGATGATAGGGCTTGATGTCAAGATGATCGTGATGGCCTGCAATACTAGCTCGGCACTCGTGCTAGAAGAAGTTCGTTCCGAATTTCCGATTCCTATTTTGGGAATCATTTTACCTGGTGCTCGCGCTGCGGTGAAAAGCGGTCAGCGCATTGGCGTGATCTCGACTCAAGCAACCGCTGATAGCGATGCCTACCAGCAGGCTGTACTAGAAATTGATGCGACTGCCAAAGTGTGGCAAGTAGGCTGTCCGGAGTTTGTGCCGCTGATTGAAAATGATCGCATTCACGATCCTTATACGCTTGCAGTGGCCAAGCAGTACCTTAAGCCCATAATTGATCAAGGTATCGATACGCTGGTATATGGCTGCACTCACTATCCTCACTTGGCTCCGGTATTCAAACAGATTTTGCCTAGCTCGATTGCTGTCGTCGATCCGGCTAAGCATTTGGCGATAGCAGCCGCTCAAGAACTCAAAATTTTGAGGCTCAATCGATCGCTCAACGCCTCAGCAGAATTTGCAACTGAGTTTTATGTCAGTGGTGATGCCGACCATTTTGCTCAGGTTTCGCAGCAGTGGCTAGGATATTTGCCTCGAGTAGATCACGTATCGGTGGCCGCTTTAAAAACTATCCACGCGGCGTCAGTTCGATGGGGCGATCGCTAATCGCCTAAGCCCACTCAATAATCCTTATAAATCCACCAAAAAGCCCTCGCAAACTAACTGCAAGGGCCCTTTAGATAGCCTCTAAAAATCGCCCTTAAAAATCAGACGTTCTAGAACTCATCCACATCATCACAAAATATATAGTCAGCAAATAGCCTAAGGCAGGCAACACAATCGCAATCGGGCTAGCAAAAGAAAAGTTTGACATGGCAAACAGCAGGTGAGAAAAATAGACAGAAAAAAGAAACCTAAATCAAAGTAAAAAAAACAAAATAACTCCACCACCGACGAAAGCACCACTAACGAAAGCACCGCTGATGAAAGCACCACTGACGAAAGGCTTTCTTACAAGCAGCTTGTGTTTGATCACACAAGTTGAACCAACCGACTCTCTAGCAGTTGCTTATGCGAAAATAAGCACCTAGAAAAAGCAGATGCGATGTAGCCTTTTTGCCGTTTTTGCTAGGTGATCATCTGCCAAGCCTGCTAGCTTAAACAAATGATCTGAGCGTAGCTTTGTCTATATCAGGCCAAAGCCGCAAACCCGACTCTTGGCTAAAAGCTCTTATACTTCTAGCTAGAGGTGCCTACCAAAAGTAACTTCTCGCAAAAGCCCTTAGATTAGGAGATCAAACGTCTGTCAGAAACGCCCACCAAAAGATTTCGTTAGAACTAAGTACAACAGACGACAGCAATGGATATGCGTTGTGATACGCAACTATTCCACTGTCCATCTCTTTGTTCGACCTTCTACCCAGCTTAGCCTTCTAGAAACGGGTAAAGAAGACATTGCACCTTGCAGAAACGTTACAAAAAATAACGCGCTACGCACAATGCCTCGATATCTCGAACGGCTTAAACAGATTGATAGATCAACCTAACAAAAGCTTTGCCAATAGGGCTCGACTGCTTACGCTTTGCTTTTCAAAAGTTGGGCTAACAAGGCTTTGCCTAATTCACTCCATCCATGCTTAAACTCATTCCATAAACCTTAAAAATGCTTTGTAGCAACCTTCAGGTAAAATGAGCTGCATTCGCTCAGTCCAATACACTAAGCCACACTCACAAATTAGCGCTTGCTAAGTCATGCTTGACTTGCACAAGACAACCGCTAACTCCACTCAATGGTTTATGCCCGTTAAGTAGAACTTGCTGAGTGCTTGCCTAGCTGTACTGGTAGCTAGATAAATGCTGTACTGGGCTGTACTGGTTAAGTTAAAGCTTTTGAATAGACTAGAACTACTGCAAGAGTGCGAGAGCAATCCTTTCGTATTCTTATCCTATCATAAGATTTTTTTATGCGAAAGAGGGGTTTTAAAATATTTTAACGGTTTTTTAATCAGCAAATTTGGCGGCTGTAGCCGGTCTAGCTTACGAGCAGTGCCAAATAACGCTGAACAGAAGCAGCTTTCACTAAAAGCTCAGCCCCTTTGCCAACGCAATGGCTTAGAATAAGAAAAGACAGCTTAAAGTTTCGTAACCTAATCCGCCTGAGTCGCGTATTCCATGACCTCAGCAACCTCTCTTTTTTTTCCTGTAGAAGCCGATCTAGCGCTCCTAACCGACAATCTTAAGAATCTTGTTGGTGCTCGCCATAAAATTCTCTACGCCGCTGCTGAACATTTGTTTGGCGCAGGCGGTAAGCGTATTCGTCCGGCTATTGTGCTGCTGCTGGCTAGGGCCACTCAGCCTGATGGCGGTATTACTTCCCGGCACCGGCGATTGGCAGAAATCACTGAAATGATTCACACTGCTAGCCTTGTGCATGACGATGTAGTCGATGAGGCGGCAACAAGGCGAGGGGTGCCGACGGTTCACAGCCTCTTCAACAATCGAGTCGCTGTGCTAGCAGGAGATTTTCTCTTTGCTCAATCTTCTTGGTATTTGGCCAATCTAGATAACTTAGAGGTCGTAAAGCTGCTTTCGCGGGTAATTATGGACTTGGCTGAAGGTGAAATTCGCCAGGGACTGAAGCACTATGACACGAGCCTGTCAATTGATGCTTATTTAGAGAAAAGCTATTACAAAACTGCGACATTAATTGCTAATAGTGCCAAAGCGGTCGGCGTGCTGAGTGAAGTGCCGCCGTCAATGGCTGAGAACCTATATCAGTTTGGCCGGAGTTTGGGTTTGGCCTATCAAGTTGTCGATGATATTTTAGACTTTACCGGCTCTAGTGAGGTGCTTGGCAAGCCCGCTGGTTCGGATTTACAGAGCGGAAACTTGACGGCTCCAGTGCTCTACGCGATGGAGGAAGTGCCGTATCTCAAAACGCTCATTGATCGAGAATTTGCCGAAATAGAAGATTTTGAACAGGCGATTGAGCTGGTACAGTCTAGTCAGGGCATTAGCCGATCTCGCACGTTGGCAATGGAGCATGTCAGTCATGCGATTGAGTGTTTGCACAAGTTAACACCGTCTGAGTCGCGGCAGGCACTGGAAGATATTTCGCATTATGTGCTGCGAAGATTGAAGTAGGCGGTAGAAAATTGAAGTAGGTGGTAGAAGAAGGCTTGTGAATCGTGCCATTTGCCTGGGAGAGATCTTGATTGACTGCTTTGCTGAGCAGCCTGGATTGCCTCGCAGTGAGGTCACTAGCTGGTTGCCACTGCCGGGAGGAGCGCCTGCGAATGTGGCTTGTGCGCTAGCTAAGCTCGGCGATCGCGCTGAGTTTATTGGGGCAGTAGGGAGCGATCATTGGGGGGATGCGTTACTCAAGCTGCTGAGTGATATGGGAGTGGGCTATAGCGGGGTGCAGCGACGCCAAAAAGCACCCACACGGCAGGTATATGTTATTCAAGACGAGTCGGGCGATCGCACTTTTTCAGGCTTTAGCCAAAGCGATCCGGCGGTGTTTGCTGACGCTCATTTATTTGCGGACGCGCTAGCGGCAGATCTGTTTATCGGGGCTGATTTTTTGGTATTGGGTACGCTGTCGCTTGCCTACAGCGATACTCGTCAATCGGTGCTACAGGCCGTGAAGCTAGCGACCGATCATCGGCTCTTTGTAGTGGTCGATGTCAATTGGCGACCGATGTTTTGGCCGCATCCGGCAGAAGCACCGGGGCGGGTGTATGACCTGCTGAAAAAGGCAGATTTTCTTAAAGTCTCAGATGAAGAAGCGGGGTGGCTGTTTGGCACCGATTCAGCGACGGCAATCGCCCAGCAGCTCCCTCACCTCAAGGGCGTGCTGGTCACCGCTGGAGCCCAAGGCTGCCACTATTGGCTAATGGGCAACGCGGGCCATGTAGCAGCCTTTGAAGTCGATGTAGAAGAAACCACGGGTGCAGGCGATGCGTTTACCGCTGGCTTTGTGCATCAGCTAATGCACAGGGGTGTGCAGTGCTTGCAAGAGGCTGAATTGGCCCAATCGGTAGTGACCTATGCGAGTGCGGTAGGGGCTCTGACCACAACGCGGCCAGGGGCAATTGCCGCCTTGCCTTTTGCCAATGAAGTAGAAGTATTTCTTTATTTGCATTAGGAGGCTGCACCTTTGAGCCTAGTTGAACCATCAGTAACGTAAGGAAAATTGACTCAGATGGCCGAAGAGATTGAACGAAAATTTTTAGTTGCCAATGATGGCTGGCGATCGCTCACCTCCCATACTGGCAAAGCCTACCGCCAAGGCTACATTGCAACTGCCCAACCAGGTCAAAGCGTTAGGGTGCGCATCGCCGCAGATCAAGGCTATTTAACCATTAAAGGGCCCGCTCAGAGATTGAGCCGAGCCGAATTTGAATATGCCATTCCACTCACCGATGCTCAAGAAATGCTGCTAACACTGTGCGTGAAGCCTTTAATTGAAAAAATTCGCTATCGGCTGCCGGTCGGTGACGTGGTTTGGGAAATCGATGAATTTGCAGGTGAAAATGCAGGCTTAATCGTGGCCGAAATAGAGCTGCAATCTGAAGCGCAGCGCTTTGAGCGGCCTGATTGGCTAGGCGAGGAAGTTTCCGGCGTCGCCAAATATTACAACGCTAGTCTGGTGACTTATCCCTATTCTCAGTGGGCTTAATCTAGGGGTTTGAGCTTTAAATTGCTCAGGTTGCCGACCAAGCTACATAGGGCAACTGGCTAGCCGTTTGAGCAATTGCCTCCGCCTGCGCCACCAGCTGGCCACAAGCATCCCAAGTGCCTTGGACAAACATCTGTCGAGGGCCTGCGCCCATCGTTACCGGCACCGATAAGTCACCAGCGGTTGCCGTCATTTTGTCTAAATCAACCGTCACTTGAACCGTTGGATGGTCAGCAATTTGCTGCTGTAAAGCCGTCACCCCGGCAGTATCAGCCGTTACACAGGGCACGCCCATAGCCACACAGTTACCAAAAAAGATCTCCGCAAAACTTTCGCCGACTAGGGCTCGAATACCCCAACGAGCGATCGCTTGCGGCGCATGTTCGCGAGAAGACCCACAGCCAAAATTGCGATTTACCACCAGCACGGCCGCACCTTCATACTGCGCCTGATTAAATGGATGCGCGGCTAGCTGCTGACGATCATCGGCAAATACCTGCTCACCGAGTCCATCAAACGTCACCGCCCGCAAAAATCTGGCCGGAATAATTCGATCAGTATCAATATCATTGCCGACCAAAGGCAAGCCTCGACCCGAAATAGTGTGAACCTGAGAAGAATTGACCATCAGATCTGTGCTGCGAAACAGCGAACTATACAGCTGTTTATCACAGTAATAGATGATGCTCCTCGAATAAAGCCTGATCTGACAGTTGCTTTGTCTAGTAGCCTATTGTCAGGCTGCAAAGCAGCAGCGCCTCTGTCCATTCTACGACTGCGCCATAGGTGTCACCGGTATGGCCGCCTAGCTGCCGGTTAAAGTAGGCGCTCGTCAGAACAGAAAGCAACAAACCGCCGATTGCGGTACGCCCTACTACAGCCCCAGGCACAATTTGGAACGCTGTGCAAATGACGCTCATGAGCACGATGCCCCCTAAACTCGGTAAGGTATAGGCCACAGAAGGTAAAGCAGCCTGATGAAAAGCGCCCTTGCCCTCTGCTTTTAAGTACCGATAGCGTGCTATTGCCCACTGTTGCCCCCATCGGCCCCAAGTCGCAACGGCTATCAGCATCCAGGCTCGATGCGAGGCCATAGCCGATAGCGCGCTGACTTTGAGCAAAATTAAGGTGATCGCCGCCATCCCACCGAACGCCCCCATCCGGCTATCAGCCATCACCTCTAACCGCTTCGCGCTAGAGTCAGCGACAGATCCAGTGCTCGGCACCGCCAACCCATCAGCGGTATCCATCACCCCATCTAAATGCAGGCCACCTGTTAGCCAAATTCCCAGTGCTACTACCAGCGTACTGCGAACGAAATCAGGCATTTGCAAGGCGGCTAAGATCGTATCTGCGATCGCCAGCAATCCCCCGACTACCGCGCCAACCCACGGCACCCAGCGGGCCACATAGCAAAATTCTAGCGGCCAGCGCTGAGGGATTGGCAAACAGGTATAAAACATCAAAGCCCCATTCCAGCTTGCCCAGCCTTGCGCAATGGCCCGTTTCACCTGTTTTAATTTATGCAATGTTAATTTATGCAATGTTAATTTATGCAGTGCTAATTTACGCAAGTGAGCCTCATTCAATCTTGACTCACATCCTAATTCGCACCAGCCTGCACACAGCTATTTAGCTTTATGATTTAATCGCATCATTTTCATTCCTAAGCTACATCATTTTTTTACAAAGCCTCCAGGCCGTTTCCGCCGATCTATACTCTCCATAGAAATCTCAAGATTTTCTCCCAAAGCCTCTCTACATAATCGCTTAGCAGCTCATCTATGACATCTGCTGAGCGATCTTAAAGGGCGAAATCCCTCTTTAGAGAGACTTTAAGATCTTACAAATCTGATATCGCAAACCTAGCAAATTCGTATATCGTGAAGGTATATTCTCGGAGAGGGTAGTCAAATCTTTTTACTCAGCTTGCCTACAGATTTTTCTACAAAGCTCCTAAAAAATATTTATCAGCCAGTTCTTTTACTCGGCTAACTCGCAGCACTGCCAATGAAAGATAACAACTCAAGCAATATGTCCGCCAATAGCCTACCTGCGCCCTGTCTTGTTGACAATGGCATCGTCATTAACAAAAGCGATATGCTGCGGCTGCTCGGAGGGCTGCGTCAAGTCCGCTATGTCCACAAGCAGGATAGCGAAATTACGAATACTGGCGAAGGCTGCGTCATGGAGGCGTTCGCGGATCCAACTCAAGCGACCCTAGTGGCCAACCGCAGCCTTTATTTAAACGTCCATAGCTTTGACTATTTAGAAATGGTCACCACTAGCACCGAAACTAGCTTTGTCTTGGTTCAAGATAATCGCTGCTTATGCCTGACTCCGATTGCACCTACCGCTGAAGAGACGTCCGGTCATCCATTGGATGCAGCGGCTTTGGAGGCCATTGTCACGGAGACGCTGTCAGCTAGCTGGGATGCGTCTTTAGACGATGATCGCCATTTCCTCTGATCGCTCTCTTTAAAGCCATATTTTCCAATTGCCTACCCCTTGACAGCTTTTACCTATCAACTTCAGGGCCGATGTAGCCGCACAAAAGCCCGCGCTGGCATCTTTCATACCCCACACGGTCCGGTGCATACCCCAAGGTTTATGCCCGTCGGGACGTTGGCTAATGTAAAAACGGTAACGCCTGCTCAGCTTAAAAGCTGTCAGGCAGAAATGGTGCTGGCCAATACCTACCATCTGCACTTGCAGCCCGGTGAAGATCTCATTGCTGAAGCTGGTGGGCTACATCGATTTATGGGGTGGAATGGCCCTATGCTAACGGATTCTGGTGGTTTTCAGGTCTTTAGCCTCAGCGAAATGCGAAAAGTAACGGATGAGGGAGCCACGTTTCGCTCTCCTCGTGACGGACGCATTATCGAAATGCCGCCTGAGCACTCGATTGAAATCCAAAATCAGCTTGGGGCCGATGTGATTATGGCTTTTGATGAATGTCCGCCTTATCCGGCGACTAGAGAAGCGGTCGTTGCGGCTACGGATCGAACCTATCGCTGGCTCACGCGCTGCATTCAGGCACATGATCGCACCGATCAGGCACTGTTTGGAATTGTGCAGGGGGGCACTTATTTAGATTTACGGGCGAAGGCGGCTAAAGATCTAGCAGATCTCGATTTGCTGGGCTACGCGATTGGTGGCGTTAGCGTTGGCGAACCGCCTGCTTTGATTGAAAAAATTGTGCAGGCAACGACACCGTTGTTACCGTATGGCAAGCCGCGCTATTTGATGGGGGTGGGCACTTATCGGGAAATGGCACAAGCGATCGCCGCTGGCATTGATCTTTTTGACTGTGTTATTCCCACTCGACTAGCTCGACATGGGGCAGCGTTGACCCAAGGCGATCGCTGGAATCTCAAAAACACCCGTTTTCGCCGCGACCTCACCCCAATTGATGCCGATTGTCCGTGCTACACCTGTCAAACCTTTACTCGCGCCTATCTCTGCCATTTGATTCATGCCAAAGAGCTACTAGCCTATACACTGTTGTCGATTCACAACATCACTGAACTCATTCGCTTCACCACTACCATCCGCGAAGCGATTTTGAATGATCGCTTTGTTGAACTGTTTGGTCACTGGCTGAGCGAAAGCTAGCCGCTGACGAGTGTAACGCTTTCGTTACTCATTAACGGCTAACGGATGATGCCCTACAGCGTTCCTAAAGCTTTGGCCTAATAGGCCAAAAAGCCCATGGTGAAATCAATTGGAGCGTCATTAAAACGAATTGAATCAAGCATAGTGCCATCGCAGATCGTGATAAAATGAGAATCAACTATTTATAAACATTTGGAGATAGCGGATTTATGGACATAGCAATGCTGGTAGCCACTCTACCTGAAGCCTATCGCGCCTTTGGCCCTCTAATTGACGTTTTGCCTATTCTTCCTATCTTCTTCCTATTGCTCGCTTTTGTATGGCAGGCATCTGTCGGCTTCAAGTAAGCCGCTGCAACTACTTGCTTTAGCAACGGATGCTTTGACAACGGATGCTTTGACAACATCTTTGAAATTTCACAAGATCAAGGCTCACCAAAATCAAAAAGCCTACTAAAAAAGGGCGAATGTTCAAAATTCTGAGCGTTCGCCCTTTTTTTTAGTAGTTCTCTTAATGAGTTCAATTTGAGCGTTCCAAAATAACTAGCCTTGATTTGTTTTCGATGGGTTTAAGCCGCTTTGTTAGCAGTCGATTTGCCATGCTGAGTAATCCGCAACTGATTTGAGATCCGCTCAATTCAAAACTCAATTCAAATAAGAGCAATTACGGACTTGGTAATATTTCTTGAGTATTTATACTGATATATCAACTTTTGTTCAAACCTAACCGCGCGATTCCTCCGTTCTTTTTCGGTAGGGTTTGCGGAGTGATCGTGAGAGGATCCCATCAAGAACGCTGCATGCAAATTAACTTGTCACAGGCAGCGTTGAATAATCCTTTAAGCTGGCTGACTGTTTAGGCGACTGATTCAATCGATCCATTCAATCGGTTCATTCAATCAAGCGACGAGTGAACAGTGTTGTTTCTGCATTGAGTCGATAGATAACGTCTTCACTGACTCAACGTTTGAACCAGAGGATAGGCAAATAAGGATTAAGCAAAGCTATTGGCGCTACAGCATCTCTAGGATATCTACCCTATGCAATTTTTAGACCCTATCAACTCTGAACCCACCTGTTTATCTCCCCGTTCTCAGTCGATGGTAGTGGGCGATCGCTGCGATTTAGTTTCTCTGGTCTCTATTGACAAGCTAGGTCGTCGTGCTCACGCTCACTGTTGCCCTGATTGGCCATCTAATACCGATGCTCATTTGCTGTTGAGCAGAATGGCTCGTCTAGAAGCTAAACAAAAGAATTACATAGCTGCCATTCAGCTCTTGACTCAGCTCATTGCATATCAGCCCAACGAAGCGGAGCACTATACCAACCGAGGGCTAATGCACTACTACACTTGGCAGCGGGTACACGCTTTGGCCGACTACAACCAAGCGATTGATCTCAATCCTGAACTTAGCCAAGCTTATAGCAATCGGGCTAATTTACATGCAGCTGCAAAAAATTGGCTAGCGGCCATCGTCGACTACGATCAGGCCATCGATCTGAGCCCGTTAAATATCAGAGCCCGACTCAATCAAGCGATTACGTTTCGGGAAATGGGCGATTATGAAGAGGCTTTGGGGTGCTTAGATATTGCCCTATTTTTTAAGTCTCAAAGCGCGACGCTCTATGCTGAAAGAGGCCATACTTATCATCAGCAAGGTGATTGGAACTGTGCGCTCGCCGACTACACTCGCGCTTTAGAACTGGCTTTGCTGCCTCAACCGAGCGACCTCAGTGACCCAAGCCAAACTACCCGCCGAATCATCCGGTGGATGAATAGCTTTACTGAATAGCTTTATTCAATTAGCTTTAGCTTGACTGGTTACTTGTCACTCAATATTTTCTACTCAGAAATCTCTTAACTCAATAATCTTTTACTCAATAATCTTTTATTCAATATCTATAGACTGTGGACCTTTCGCCGCTGAGGCAGATGACCCTGACGAATTGCTGCCATTGACTGGATTAGCGCCTTGCTTATCTAGCCAGCTTCTGACCGGATCTTCTGCCAAATTAAGGCGAAATAGGCCCGAGAAAAAACCACCGCAAAACGCGACTGGCTGATGGGCCAGCGCTTGCACAAACGGGGTTAGCTCATCGACAAACATATGCGCTCATTCCTAGTAAGAGTTTTGAACAATATTTTAGCGAAAATGCTGACTAACGAAACGACCGTCGGCCATTAGGATGCACCGTAGACCAGTTAGTCCGAGCCGCAGCCAATTGATCATCGCTGATCGCCGCACCCGTGAGATCTGCGCCACAGAGATTAGCCTCAGTTAGTTTAGCGCCTTCTAAGCTGACACGAGTAAGATTTGCCCCGCGTAAATCTGCTTCTTTAAGGTTGGCTCCGCCGAGATACGCACCGGTTAAATTAGCATTTTTTAGCTGAGCTTGACTCAAATTAGTGCGGCTTAAATTCGCATTCGATAGATCCGCGCCAGCAAAATTGACAGCGCGCAAATCAGACTTGGTAAATCTTGCCCCAACTAGGCTTTGCTTACGCAAGTTAAGATGGCTGAGCGTTTGATTAGAGAAGTCTCGATAGCCTTTGCCATAAGACGCTATCAAACTCGATGCGGTGAATTTTTTGGCCTGTCTGCGCTCTGTTCCTGGGTAAGTATCGGTTTTGTTAGAGCGCCGCTCTCGCCTTGCCCGAATCGCTTCTGCGAGTCGAGTCGAAGGCGAGATTTGGATATCTGCTGCGGTTGATGGAACAGTCACGGGCTCTAGTGGCGCAAACGCTAGGTTTTGCGTCAAGCTCTCTAAGTAGGGCTCTATCTGCAAATCGCTGAGCACCTCTTCAGCCATTTGGTAGCGGCTGTGGACTGAAATATCGAGCAGTTTGCGCAGGATTTTGGTGAAGTGGTCGCTGACGGTGGCGTAGTCTTGCCAACTCAGTTCGCCGGTGCGCGGGTCGTAGGGTAAATCTTTGGGTGATCGCCCCGTCAGCAAATAAAGGCAAGTTACCCCAATCGCATATAGATCGCTGGCATAGACCGGACGCATAGCCATTTGCTCCGGCGGCGCATAGCCCGGTGTGCCAATTGCATAGGCCGTCAGGGCAGTTTGATCACTCGGATCGCTCTGCGGCGGGCGGACTTTATCTTTAACCGCGCCAAAATCAATCATCACGAGCTGCTTGTCTTGCTCGCGGCGAATGAGGTTTGCGGGCTTAATGTCACGGTGAATAATTTTGTGGCTGTGAATATACTGGACGACGGGTAGAATCTCAGCCAAAAACTGCTTGACGCCTGCTTCGGTGAAGGGCCCACCATGCTTAACTTCTTTTTGCAAAGTAGCGCCGCTGACGTACTCTTGCACCAAATAAAACTCATGGCCTAGCTCAAAGTAGTCGAGTAGGCGCGGTAACTGGGGATGATTGCCGATTTTGCCGAGAATGCTGGCTTCACGCTGAAATAGATCGCGGGCCATTTCTAGCAAATTCGGGGCCGAGGCAGTGGGTCTAAGCTGCTTAATGACGCAGGAGGGGTAGCCGGGTAGAGACTGGTCACGGGCCAAAAAAGTTGCCCCAAAACCGCCTCGCCCTAATGCGCCTAGGACGCGGTAGCGATCGCGCAGCCAAAGTTGACTGCCACAGGTTTCGCACAGTCGCGCATTGGGCAGATTTTTGGGGGCGGGGCAGCCGGTCGCTATGCAATAGGTCATTTTACTCGCTTGGCATGGCCGTGAGCTCAGTATTCCCGAATTACAGCTGAAAAGAGTTAAGCCGCAAAGAGTTAAGCCGCAGAGAGTTAAGCCGTAGTACGATAGTTCGAGGCCCTGAATGGTTCAGTTCTGATGGGGTTCTTCATTAGTTGTGGCGATCGCCTAAGCGTCAGTATTGCTCATGCGTATTTCTGTTAATTGGCTCAAAGAGCTTGTCGAGTTTGATCTTTCTCCGGTAGCACTTGCCGATGCACTGACGATGGTCGGCTTTGAAGTCGAAGACATTGAAGATCGCCAAAGCTGGGCCGCTGGTGTGGTTGTAGGCCGAGTACTGGCGCGTCAGCCGCATCCGGATGCGGAAAAGCTGAGCGTCTGTACGGTTGATATTGGCACCGGCAAGAATTCCACGATTGTGTGTGGTGCGGCCAATGTGGGCGCAGACATGTGTGTGCCGGTAGCGACGGTGGGCAGCTACTTACCCAAAGTTGATCTGACAATTAAGCCTAGAGAATTGCGGGGTGTGCCTTCTAACGGCATGATTTGTTCGCTGTCAGAGCTAGGGCTAGCGAAAGAGTCTGAAGGAATTTACATTTTTGATGAAGCAGGCTTCGAGCGCGGGGAAGTTGTTGTTGGCCAAGATGTGAGGCCGCTGCTAGGGCTGAATGATTTTGTGTTGGATGTGACTTCTACGGCCAATCGCGCCGATGCGCTGAGCATGGTCGGAATTGCGCGTGAAATTTCAGCGATTACGGGCAATCCGCTGAAGCTGCCAACCGCTAGCGCGATCGCTAGCGCGCAGGGTTTGCCAGCAGACATTTCGATTGCCCTGAGCGATCCTAAAGCTTGCCCTATCTACATTGGCAGCGTTTTAGAAAATATTCAAATTGCCCCCTCTCCGGCCTGGTTACAGCAGCGGTTGGTGGCGGCGGGCACTCGCGCCATTAATAACGTGGTAGATGTGACAAACTATGTTCTGCTGGAGTGGGGTCAGCCGCTACATGCGTTTGATTTGGATCGGCTCAGTGCAGCGGGCAAAGCGTCGTCTGTCGAAATCGGCGTTCGCTTTGCTAGGGCAGATGATGTTTTAGTGACCTTGGATGACCAATCGCGCAGCTCGGCCGATCAAACGCTGCTCATTACAGCGAATGACGTGCCGGTTGCTTTGGCTGGCGTCATGGGCGGCGCTGAAACTGAAGTGACCAACAGCACGCAAAGGGTGTTTTTGGAAGCAGCGTACTTTGATGCGGCGGTGATTCGTAAGTCGGCGCGATCGCAGGGCTTGCGTACAGAGGCATCGGCCCGCTATGAGCGCGGCGTGAATCCGGCTGAGCTGGGTTGGGCCAGCGATCGCGCTCTATCTCTGTTGCAACAGATTGCCGGCGCTACCCTAATTGGCCAAGGTGAAGACCGCACCGAAATCGGTCGCAAGCCTATCACCCGCGACGTGTCACTGCGTCTGAGCCGTATCCATCAGATTCTAGGTCAAGTCGTCACCGCCGAAGGCGTGAGCACAACGCTAGATCAAAGCACAGTCGAAGCGCTATTGGAGAAACTGGGTTGCCAAGCGGCGCTGGCTTCAGAAAATAGTGAGCCGCATGGTGACCATACTCGCGAACTTTCAGGCAATGAATCAGCCACAAGTTGGACAGTAACTGTTCCCCCTTATCGCTATCGAGATTTAGAAAGAGAGATTGATCTCATTGAAGAAATTGCGCGGCTGGATGGCTATGACCGCTTTGACCACACCTTGCCTAGCCAAACCTCTCGCGGCTATCTCTCCACAGAAGCGGCGCTTTCTCGGCAGTTGCGCGCTGCGTTTCGAGCCGCAGGGCTCACTGAAACCCTGCATTATTCGCTGACCAATACCACGTCTGCAAAACAGGTGGTGCTGGCCAATCCCTTATTTAAGGAGTATTCAGCGCTACGCCTTGATTTGGTTGAGGGCTTGCTCGATGCCTTCAAGCTCAATATGGCCAATGGCAATGGGCCGCTGAATGGGTTTGAAATTGGCAATGTGTTTAATAAACCAGCCGACAATCCA
>JBGTNW010000019.1:0-8620 GCA_041742865.1 Phormidesmis sp. | reverse complement strand
GATCTCGCAGTTGGCTCACAGCCACATCTGCCGCCGCCACTTCTGCCAAAATATCCACACAGCGGCTGTAATACGCCCTGCCCATATCGGTCGGACTAACCATCCGAGTTGTTCGCTGCAACAGTTGCACAGCGAGATCTGTCTCTAGCTGCGCCACTAGCTTATTCACCACCGAGCGCGATAGGCCCATTTGCCGCCCTGCTGCTGCAAAGCCGCCGTGATTCACCACCTCGGTAAAGGCCCGCATACTCTCTAATTTATCCATAGCGGCTCTGCTTTTGATCGGCAATAACTGCTTTTATTGTATCCAAAGTAGAGACAATATGTATATTAAACAGGCTATTGTCATTTAATTAGATTCAGAAGATAATAAAAGCATGTGAAAAGCGCTTGTTGGCTGACCTATTTAATTAGGGGAAAAGCGCTAGTTAAAACACTGGAGGTACAATCACATGCTCACACTTCGTAAAGCAGAAGAGAGGGGCGTTTCTAAGCTAGATTGGTTAGATTCTCAGCACACCTTCTCTTTTAGTCACTACAGAGATCCGCGCCATATGAGCTTTGGCGCTCTGCGAGTTATCAACGATGATCGCATCATTGCAGGCGCTGGTTTTGGCACTCACGGTCACCGTGATATGGAAATTGTCACCTATGTGTTAGAAGGAGAACTGGCCCACCGCGATAGCATGGGCACTGGCTCCATTATTCGCCCAGGTGATGTCCAGCGAATGAGTGCAGGCACTGGCGTCACTCACAGCGAAATGAATTCTTCTGATCAAAATCCGGTGCACCTTTTGCAAATTTGGATTGTGCCCAACGCCCAAGGACTCACTCCTAGCTACGAGCAAAAGCACTTCGAGCGCTCAGACCGACAAGATCAGTGGCGCTTGATCGGCTCACGCGATGGCCGATCTGGATCGGTGACGATTCATCAAGATGTCAGCCTATATGCTGCGACGCTCAGCGCCGATCAAAAGCTGATCCATGAACTTGGGGCAAATCGTCAGGCTTGGCTACAGGTTGCTCGCGGCAACGTCAGGCTCAATGGTGAAACCCTCAAGGCTGGCGATGGCGCGGCAATTGCTGATTTACCCTCGCTAGCGCTTGTAGGGGGCACTGACGAAGCTGAAGTTCTGTTGTTTGATCTGGCCCGCTAGGCTTGCTCTTTGGGCTTGTCCACTGGGCCTGCTCACTGGACTTGTCCCCTGGACTTTTCCTCTAAGCTCATGAGCAAGCAGCCACTGCTTGCGATCCACGCCGCCTGCGTAGCCAGTCAATTTGCCATTTGCGGCAACAACCCGATGGCAAGGAACAATAATAGAGAGCGGATTGCGACCATTTGCGGCTCCAACCGCTCTAGCGGCGCTGGGTTGACCCATTTTTTGGGCTAAGCTCCCGTAGCTAACGGTTTCACAGAAAGGAATTTGAGACAAAAGCTGCCAAACTTGTCTTTGAAAATCTGTTCCTTGAGCAGCTATCGGAATGTCGAAGCGTTGGCGCTGATGTGCAAAATATTCAGTGAGCTGCGTTTGCGTTTGGCCAAACGGCATGGCCTGATCAGAGGGTTGCCAGCTATCGGTTTGCACCGGGAAGTGCTTTTGACCTTTGAGGTATAGGCCGATTAGCGATCGCCCGTCCCCTACCAACAACAACGGCCCCAATGGGCTTTGTATCCAAGTGTAATAAGTCACTCTGCTACCTCTAAAGGTTTCCAAAGATACATGTCCGCTAAGCTCATGCTCTCTATATCTCTCCTCCTCTACATTTCTCCCAAGTACTTCGTGCAAACCTGACGAAAATCGTCTCCTCGAACTTCAAAGTTAGCGTATTGATCAAAGCTGGCGCAGGCGGGAGAGAGCAGTACGGTCTTAACTGGTTGTTGTTTACTCATCTCGGCGCTGCGAGCTACGGCGCGATCCATTGTATGAACAATTTCATAGTAGGGGTAAGCAGCGGCTTTAAGGCGCTCGGCAAAGGGCTCGGCGGCAGCCCCAATTAATAAAACCGCTTTAGCTTTAGCTTTAATTTGCCGAATCCAGGCAGTGTCATCGCCGTCTTTAGGATCGCCGCCTGCAATTAGAATGGCAGGGCCCATAACAGAGCGTAAGCCGACTTCGGCAGCATCGTAATTAGTGGCTTTGCTGTCGTTAATGAAATCTACGCCGCGCCAAGTGCAGATGTGCTCTAGCCGGTGAGAAACACCTGGGAAGGTAGAGACGCCTTGCGCGATCGCCCTTGCGTCTATCCCCGCTAGGCGCGCTGCGGCTACTGCCATGAGTAGGTTTTGCTGATTGTGTGCACCGACCATGCGCAGCGCTTTAGTTTCCACGATTTGTTCGCCCTGGTGAATAACCCAACCATTTTCGATGTAGGTGTCAGGAGTCAGGGGAGAAATCGCGTCTTTTCCTTTAGTGCATGTCCAGTGACTGCTAGGCGCGCGATCAGCGGCTTTATCCAGTAGGTAAGGATCGTCGCCATTGATGACCGCAATCTGTGAGTTAGCTAGCAAAGAGGCTTTGATGCGGTAGTAGTTTTCGACTGTTTTGTGACGGCTCAGATGGTCAGCGGTAAAGGTCGTCCAGAGGCCGATGGTCGGCTTTAAAGTGGGGGCGGCTTCGATTTGATAGCTACTGAGTTCGGCGATTACCCAGTCGGGCGGTTCGGTGAGTGCGAGTTCACAGGCGGCGTAGCCAATGTTGCCACAGGCAGGTGCTTGCAGTCCGGCCGCTTTAAAAATGGCGGCGACTAAGGCAGTTGTGGTGGTTTTGCCATTGGTGCCAGTGATGCCTAGCCAGGGTAAATGCGGTAGGCTGCGCCAAGCCAATTCCATTTCGCCGATGGTTTCTATGCCTTGGGCGCGCGCTGCGACGAGCGCGGGGGCATCCCAGGGCACGCCTGGGCTGACGACGAGCAGATCGAGCCCTGGTTCTGGTGCAAAGGTGTGATTGAGCTTGATAGTAATGCCTTCTTGTTGCAGCGCTAGCGCATCGCCTTGGTGACGAGTAGCGGTGTCTCTATCACTTAAGGTGACCTGCCATTGTTGACGGGCAAGCACGCGCGCAGCAGCAATTCCAGACCGGCCAAGGCCAATGACGTGGGCTGTTTTCATGAGACTTCGGGGCGCTGTAGGAGCGCAAAGTGTGAGGAAGGTGATTAGTTTTTCATAGAATGCGCCATCGTGCGAGTAGCCAACTGGCGGATGTTTAAAGTGAGCCTAAAAAATAGCGCTGATCTATGGGGCTAGCCTCTGAGATTGGCTCCTGAGATTGGCTCCTGAGACTAGCCTTTAACAATCGCCTCAAAATCGGCTAGGACGAGTGCGTGGTTGCGCAATAACCCTAGTAAATTCAGGCGATTTTGCTGCACAGCGGGATCATCAGCCATCACCATGACACTCGTGTCGCCGTCAAAGAAGTTAGCCACCACGGGGGCAGCTTGTTCTAGGCCAGTGATGAGTTTGTCGTAGTCTCTTTCGGCTTGGGCGGCTTGAGTTTGCGGCAGCAGTTTTTGCAGACTATTGTAAAAGGCTTGCTCTGACGGCTGCTCAAATAAATTTGGGTTAACCAGACCGGTCGGGTCAAGCACGGTTGTGCTGAGCGTACCCTTGGTGGCTAGCTTAGCGGCGCGGTTGACGGTTTCATAGACATTGGCAAGGCGACCGTTGTTGCGGATGGTTTGTAAGAAGGTGGCGCGATCGCTGACATCTCGTAAGTCACTGAGCGATCGCTCTTTATCCGCTGCTGTTTCACCACAAACAGCATTGACTAGATCGTAATCAATCGATTGAGCATCTTGTAATAGGGTGCGAATGCGCTGAGCGAAAAAATCGGTCAGTTGGGCGGTGAGTTCAGTGGTATTGATTGCCGCTTTAGAGTCGGCTGTGGAGGTTGCTTTAGAGTCGGATCTAGATTTAGCAAAGCTCTGAACCACGTCGGTGAGCATCGTTTGCAGGTTGAGCGGGAGCTGAGCGGCCCAAATGATGTTGATAATGGCATTCGCGGCGCGGCGCAAAGCGAACGGATCGCTAGAGCCTTTGGGCAGCTTACCGATGCTGAAGATGCTAACAAGGGTATCGAGTCGGTCGGCGATGCCGACGACTTGGCCAAGCTGGGTTCGGGGGAGGCGATCACCCGCCCCTTTGGGCAGATAATGCTCATAAATCGCATCGGCAACGGCTTGGGGCTCACCGCTGCTAAGCGCATACTTTTGACCAATGTAGCCCTGCAATTCTGGAAACTCACCCACCATTTGCGTCACCAAATCGGCTTTGCAAAGCTGAGCGCTGCGGGCAGCTTGAGCTGTTTGCTCGGGGCTGAGCTGAAGCTGAGCGCTGAGTAACTCGGTGATGGCGACAATGCGGCTGACTTTTTCTAATACGGAGCCGAGCTGAGCTTCAAAGGTAACGGCTTCGAGCTGAGGCACGTAGTCAGCTAGCGGCTGTTTGCGATCAGCCGCAAAAAAGAATTGACCGTCGGCTAGGCGGGCGCGAATGACGCGCTCATTCCCTTGGACAATCAGGGCCGATTTGGCCGGATCGCCATTGGAAACGGTGATGAAATAAGGCAGGAGTTTGGCTGATTCTGGGCCGGATTCTGAACTGGATTCGGGGCCAGAATCCGCTCTATCTCGGACTGAAAAATAGCGCTGGTGACTCTCCATCTCGGTGATGGTGACCTGATCCGGCAGGTCTAAAAACTCATCGTCAAATTTGCCCACTACGGTGGTGGGCCATTCGATTAAATTGACCACTTCTGCCAGCAAATCAGGATTGATCACCGCTTGGCCGTTGACGGATGCAGCCACCTGCTCAATTTGCTGAAGAATAGTGGCCTTGCGGGCAGCTGGATCGACGGCAACGTAGGCTTTTTTAAGATCGCTTACATAATTGTTGGGGTGAGTGAGCGAAATGGGCGCAGGGTGAAGGACGCGGTGGCCTTGACTGGTGCGATCGCTCACACAAATTTGCGATCCATTTTCAATGGTCACGGGCAGCAGCTGGTCATCCCATAAGGTCACTAGCCAGCGAATGGGCCGAGGAAATTTGAGATCGCCATCGCCCCAGCGCATAAAGCGATCGCCTTCTAAGCCCAAAATCCAGCTAGGCACCAGCTCCTGCAAAATTTCAGACGTCGCCCGACCGGGAATTTTTTGCTGCACAAAGACAAATTCACCTTTGTCTGTTTCTCGAATTTCTAGCGCCTCTACGCTGACGCCTTTAGAGGCGGCGAAGCCCTCGGCAGCTTTGGTCGGCTTTCCTGCTTTGAAAGCGGCCTTAGCTGGAGGGCCTTTGGCGTCTTCTTCACGATCAGGCTGGCGATCGCTCAATCCACGGATCAAAACTGCAAGGCGGCGGGGCGTACCGTACAGCGCCAAACTATCGGAGCTTAGAAGATTCTCGGCGAGCGCAGCGGGTAGGGTTGCTTGCCACTGAGCCAACGCCTGCTCGACAAAGCTGGCCGGGAGTTCTTCGGTACCTACTTCGAGTAAGAAGTTTGCCATATCAAGGGTGCAAAGGCCGCTAAGAAGCGCCCAAGGAACTAGAAAACCTTTTCATTATTGCAGAAGGTCGGCAGAGCGATCACGCCTTAATCTCGTAGAATCGTCATACGGTTTTACCTTACTTAAATTTAAGGGGCTATCAACCACTATGTCTGTCTATGTCGTTTTGTTCAATGTCGGTACCGACAATGAGGGGATTCATTCGATTCGGATTGGCGATCGTCATCAGGTGCTAATGTTTGAAGCCGAAGATGACGCCATTCGCTTTGGCATTTTGCTCGAAGCGCAAGACAGTCCGCCGCCGACTATCGAAAAAATTGATCGAGAAGAAATTGAGGAAATCTGTGAAGATGCGGGCTACGAGCCGGTGTTTGTGCCTGAAGGTGAGCTGGTAACACCGGTTGAAAATATGGTAGAAAAAACACTTTGGGATCCCAGTGGTGATCAAGCCGATCAAAATGACGCGCCGACCCAACCCACCCGCTCAGATGCTGATGACGAGATGGATCGAATTCGTCGGCAGCTTGAAAAATTACTTTAAAGATTCTCTTTTTCAATGTTTTTCTAATGGCTTTTTTTGTGTTTTTCGTGGGTACCTGATATGAAAGATCGCGGCCATCTGTTAACTGAGCAGAACAACCCTCGCAGCCAAAATTTGGATGAGCTGTCTACGCTAGAAATGGTCGATGTGTTCAATCAAGAAGATCAGCGTACCGTCGATGCGATCGCTCAGGCCCGTACAGCGCTTGCTCAAGCGATCAATTTAGCCGCTGCTTCTTTGCGTGAAGGCGGACGGCTGTTTTATGTGGGGGCCGGAACGAGCGGACGGTTGGGCGTACTCGATGCGGCTGAATGTCCACCCACGTTTTGCACACCGCCGGAGTTGGTGCAAGGCATTTTGGCAGGTGGAGCAGCGGCGCTGCTGCGCAGCTCTGAAGCGCTAGAAGATGAGGCCGAAGGCGGGGCTGAAGCCATGATCGATCACAAGGTGACGCGGCGCGATATCGTGGTCGGGATTACCGCCGGAGGCACCACCCCTTACGTGCACGGGGCGCTGAAAGCCGCTAAGCAGTGCGGAGCTAGGACGGTCTTTATCGCCTGTGTGCCCGCTGATCAGGTGCCGGTAGAGGCGGATGTAGATATTCGATTAATTGTAGGGCCGGAGGTACTAGCCGGTTCGACGCGGCTCAAGGCCGGTACGGTGACGAAGCTAGCTCTAAACATTCTCTCGACGGGCGTGATGGTAAAGCTTGGCAAGGTGTATGGCAATCGCATGGTAGATGTCGCGGTAACGAATACGAAGCTACGCGATCGCGCCATCCGCATCCTCTGCGACTTAACCGATTTGGATCGCGATTTAGCAGGCGAGCTGTTAGACAGCAGCGATTTACAGGTAAAAGTCGCGCTAGTGATGCACTTAGCCGGACTCAAAAAAGAAGCGGCGATCGCGGCTCTTGCCAGTCAGGGCGGAAACTTACGAGCCGCCTTAGCCAGTGCGAAAGGCTAGGGCATGTATAAATGACTTAATAAATGACCGCTAACCCTTCTGACCGCTAACCCTTTAACTGTTGCTGAAAGTGCTCCCGTAAGTCAGCAGCCAAGGCCGGAACCGCAATCGCTCGCTGCACCTCGGCAAGGTCTGCTTCGTGCCGATAGATTTTTACAGCATCAGCAACCGTGACATTGTGTTGATCTCGGTGCGTGCGGGTGAACGTATCGCCTGCCCCAATATCGCCTGCTTTGATCACCAAAAAGTAAATGCCGCTTAGGCCACTGTCTAGAAAGCGCTTGACCATATCGTCGCGATCAAACTTGAGATTGAGTTTGAAGCAGGGAAAGCGAGGCTGAGTAACCATGACTTCGGCGGTGCCGATGTGGAAGCGATCGCCAATATTTACCTCTGCTTCCAACAATCCGGTCGTCGTCAAATTTTCTCCAAATGCGCCCCAGGGCAAATCGGCCTCAGGTAGCTGCTGCTGCCAATAAGGGTAATGCTCGTGAGGGTAGGCATACACCGCTTTTTCAGCGCCGCCATGCACGGTCAAATCGGCTTGGGCATCGCCATTTAAGTTGAGCACTTGCATCTCAACTCGCCCTTCAACCGGTGATTTGAAAATGCCGGTTAGCACCGGTTTCCCTTTCCAACTCACTTCCTGTGGAAGTCCTACATTGACAGAAACGACCTGCACCGTTGTTTATCCTGACTATTGATTTACTACTGATTTTTATGTGTCTGCGTTTGAACGCTAGATTGCTTGAATCGTAATGGCTAGGGTAGCTCAAAAAGGTATCCAGCTTTACAATCAACCTGCCATTGCTAAGGGAGTCGCGAATGCCCCGCTAGATCAGCTTCCCTTCTTGAAATCGCTTTGTTGGCAGGGCCAAACAGCCTCAATAGCGCACTTGAGCGAAGCTGAGATACTTCAAATTTACGAGCTAGCGCTATCGAGGGACAATCGCTGATGTGAGTGAAAAACTGTTGACTGATGCAGGCGTTGATGATCGCGATCCGAATTGATTTGGCAATGCTGAAACAAAGAACGGCTTTTCCACCGCAGGCGATTGGATTGCCGATGAGCGATCGCCAGCCAGTTGAAGGCTATGCCAGTTGAAAGGTGTGAAGCAGAGAAGTCGTGAGGTAGAGGAAACCGGCCTTAGCTGAGTCACCCCATCCAGTGGCACGTTTGGTAAGCTAAGAAACAAAGATATCGCCAGGATTTGTGAACCCGTATGCCAGCAGCCATTTTTGAACAGCCTCTGCGTTTAGAGCAGATTCCTTCCCTGACCTACAGCGCTACGCCTGATCGCTTTGATCAAACCTGGGCTGCCCCTCTCGCCACGCTACTAGGACTAGGCCGAGCGGTGGGCGCTAACTTTGTAGAGTTTTTTCTAGAGCGCAAAAACTACATTAGCTGCCTCGCTGAAGACGACGCCATTACCAGCATTTCCCCGAGTCTCGTTTCCGGTGCAGGTGTCCGTGTTTTTAAAGGCAACGCTGACTGCTACGTCAGCACCAACGATCTATCCTTCAGTGGACTCAAAACAGCGCTCGAAAAGGGCTTAGCCATTATGGGCCTAGAGCTGCTAGGCCCCCATGCGCATATTCCTGAGCTAAACCTAG
>JBGTNW010000018.1:0-14913 GCA_041742865.1 Phormidesmis sp. | reverse complement strand
GCCGCTGATCTCGGTGCGGATCTACTGCTGACCCCGGAGCTATCGCTGTGCGGCTATCCGCCGCGCGATTTACTCATGCGGCCCAGCTTTATTCAACAGATGAAGCAACAGAGTGTCGCGCTAGCTAAAGCCATGCCCTTTGGCCTGAGCGCTTTAGTGGGCCTAGCAGAATACAATCCGGCAGCAGGTAGCCAAGGCGAGAAACCCCTCTTTAACAGCGTGGCTCTGTTGCAATCTGGTGAAATTAAAGAGATCTTTCATAAGCGCCTATTGCCTACTTACGACGTGTTTGACGAAGATCGCTATTTTGAATCAGGCACCGCCGCCAACAGCTTTATTTATACTCACAATGGCACTAGCCTCCACATCGGCGTCACCATTTGCGAAGACCTTTGGAACAACGAATTGTTTTGGGGAAAGCGCGCCTATCCCATCAACCCAATTCAAGAGTTAGTCGAAAAAGGCGTCGATCTTGTTCTTAACCTATCGGCTTCGCCGTTTGTATATGGTAAACAAGCTCTCCGAGAGCGCATGATCGCCCATGAGGCCAAACAACAGCAGTGCCCCATTATCTACGTCAATCAGGTAGGAGGAAATGATGATCTAATTTTTGATGGACAAAGCGTTGCATTTAACCAGGTAGGCCAGCTCGTGAGCAGAGCCGCAGCATTTGAAACGGATTTACAGCTAGTGACGTTTGATCCCACCCTAAAAGATTTGCATACCGCTCAGATCGCGCCGCCGCTAGAGAATCCCAATGCGGAGATTTGGTCAGCGCTGGTGCTAGGCGTTCAAGACTATGTGCATAAATGCGGCTTTACAAAAGTGGTGATTGGCCTTAGCGGTGGAGTCGATTCGGCCGTAGTCAGTGCGATCGCCGCTCAAGCGCTGGGTCCTCAAAACGTATTGGGCATTCTGATGCCGTCTCCCTACAGCTCCGATCACTCCATCAGTGACGCCGAGCAGCTAGCCGCTAACCTAGGCATTACCACCCAGACCATTCCCATTGGCCCGCTGATGGCTAGCTATGATCGCACTTTAAGCAATCTATTCACCGGGACAGAAGATGGCATCACCGAAGAAAATTTGCAGTCACGCATTCGCGGCAATTTGCTCATGGCCGTTTCTAATAAGTTTGGCCACCTGCTGCTCACCACCGGCAACAAATCAGAAATGGCCGTCGGCTACTGCACGCTGTATGGCGACATGAATGGTGGCCTCGCGGTGATTGCCGATGTCCCCAAAACTCGCGTTTACAAGCTCTGCCACTGGCTCAATCGCGACCACGAAGTCATCCCTCACCACATTCTTACTAAGCCCCCTAGCGCCGAACTTAAACCCGACCAGCGCGATCAAGATTCTCTGCCAGATTACGACATTTTAGACGATATTTTAGAGCGATTAGTACAAAATCAACAGTCTGCTGACGACATTGTAGCCGCCGGTCATTCAGCCGCTGTGGTGCAGCGAGTTATTCAGCTAGTAACTCGCGCCGAATTTAAAAGAAGGCAGTCTGCACCGGTGCTAAAAGTGACGGATCGCGCTTTTGGCATGGGCTGGCGAATGCCGATTGCTAGCCGTTGGTCATTGGCAATGTCTAGTCCTGCTTTAACAGATTCTCTTCCAGCAGATTCTTCTCCAGCAGATTCTCCGCCGATGCAGCCTCCCACAAAACACCCTCAGCCCCAAACGCCTGTATGTTCTTAATATCTTGACGCAGGGTATTACAAATATCGTCTAGCTTAAGGTCGTTAAAATCGTAGCCAAACGGATCTTCAATTTCATTGCCAATTTCTTCTACACCTAGCAGGACAAAGCTCACCACGGCAATTACACCCGGTGTCCACCAGCCGATTTGACCCGCCAAGCCGAGTGGCAGCAGCAGACAATATAAAAGCGTCAGTCGCTTTAGATAAATTCCATACGACAGCGGCATCGGCGTTTTAATGATGCGTTCACAGCCGCTCAGCGCTTCGACGAGGCCATTAACCCCCGCATTGATATCGCTTCTTTGCCTTTCTGTGATGTGCTGCTGCTGCAACTGCTGCTGTACATAGTGGCTCAGCCAAAGGGTCACCAGCTGTGGGGGGCGATCAGCCAGCTTGATTTGAACCAGATCGGCTGCGGCTAGCAGATCGGTGAGTTCATCAACAGGAGATTCTTGACGGAGGTAACATTTGGTTGCGATCGCAAAGCTCACCAGCCGGTTCAGCGCCCTTTTCTTCTCTGCTTGATCCTCTGGTGATGGCGCATCCACACTCACTTGAATTTCTCTAGCCAAATTTCTCGTGGTAATTACCAAGTGCCCCCAAGCCTTTCTCCCCTCCCAGAAGCGCTCATAAGCCGTATTGGTGCGAAACACCAACAGCAAACCCAATACCAAATTGCAGGCTACATTCCCAGTCAACGCTTTCAAATCATCGCTGTTCGTCCACAGCCCCTGCTGATAGGTCGCCACTACCACCAGCGATAGTCCGCAAAACAGCGCCATACGTGGCAAAATTCTGGGCAAAATCGAACCCTGCAACCGCAGCGCCGAAAAAAACCACCTGAGTTGAGCCGTTTCTGTCATCGCCCGCTGTCTCTTGATTAATTTGATTGTCTTAGAAAATTCTATCGCCCCACGAGTTGCTAGGCTAGAGACAACAAGCCTTTGAAAACTCAGCAAAAGGACAGCAAGCTGCATGACTGTGAGCCACAAAACCGCCAAAAAACTGCTCTATGACTTTATGTTTGAAAGCGCAGATGCCAAAGACTGGGTGGAAGACGTCTGGAGCTTGAGCCCATTTTTGGGTCAAAGCGCCGCCAACGCCGCCGAAGTGCTTGGCGCGCTGATGGCAACCTGCTCAGAAGCGCAGATCAATGCCGTCGTTGCCAGTTTAAAAGCGGCCCATGCAGAAGCTATCAGCGAACTCGATTCAGCCAGTGAGTGGCGAGTGGCGATCAATCCTGAGCAAGACTACGCCAGCTTAGTCTCAGAATCAGACTCAAACCCAGGATTTAATTCTGATGCCAGCCAGAACTGAGGATGAACAAACGTGTAGCCCGTGCTTTTGATTTTGGCATTTGAAATCCGCACATTTTTGGGGCGATCGCTGATCGCCTGATCATCCCACCCTACCGGCGCTAGCTGATAGCGATCGCACACCCTGGTAATCAGCGATCGCACCGTCGGCACTTCATCTTGCACTAAGTTATAAATGCCCGCTAGCTGCCGCTGCCTTGCCCAATCAATTCCACCGACAATATCATTGAGATGCACCCAATTAGTCGCTTCTTCGCCGCTGCCGGCGCGAGTGGTGCCCGCTGCGCGACTGTAGATTTCTGCCAGCGATCGCCCCGGCCCGTAAATGCCACCCAAGCGCAAAATACAAACCTTCCGCTCAGGCGTCATTGCCCCTAACAATACCTGCTCAGTCTGCTCAATCACGCGCCCATTGTCTGTGATCGGCATCGGCGGCATCAGCTCACTCACCCAAGCCCCTTCATGCTGACCATACACCGAGCAAGTACTGGTATAAATCACCTGCCGCACAGCCGTCTGTGGCAACACCTGCGCCAGCGTCCGCGCCGTCCCCAAATAAGTATCCGCGTAGCTATTTCCCCGTTTCGAGCCTACGCACAGCAGCACCACATCACAATCTGTCAAAGTCGCTTGCAGCTTTTCAGCCTCTGTTCCCATCAGCACAACAACTTGATCGGCAACAGCCGCTAGCTCACTAACCCGCTCATGCCGGGTTGTCGTCACAATCACACTGAGTCCCTGACGCTGCCAATATTCAGCAACGGTCTTACCCACATAGCCGCACCCAACAATGGCAGCTTTCATGACCTGCTTTCCCTCACGAAACCTTGTCCACAACCAAAACCATCGTTTTTTCTAGGGAAATAATACACGGTTTCGACAAAAGCTCAGTCTAGCCAAGTGGGCTGATCAATGGGAATGGTCATCGTAAAGCAGGTTCCTTCTGGCTCAGCCGGTTCACAGGTGAGCGTTCCTCGATGTTTTTCAGCTATGATCTCGTGGCTAATCGACATTCCTAGCCCTGTCCCTTTACCTACCGGCTTCGTCGTAAAAAACGGATCAAATATTTTTTCTCGGAGCTCTACCGGAATACCCGGCCCATTGTCGATAAAGTGCACACTGATTTGTTCTTCCCCTACCAGCTCAGTTTTGATCAAAATTTCCGGTTGCCATTGCTTATGCCATTGATTGTAATCCTCGGCCTTGCTCTCCAAAGCATCAATCGCATTCCCCAAAATATTCATAAAGACCTGATTGAGCTGCCCCGGATAGCACTTGATTTTGGGCAAATCACCGTACACTCTAACCACGTTAATGGCAGGGCGATCACCATCACTTTTCAACCGACTGTTTAAGATCAGCAATGTACTGTCAATCCCACTATGCAGATCAACATCTTTCACCTCAGCTTCGTCTAAGCGAGAAAAGATCCGCAGGCTCAGCACAATATCGCGAATGCGATCGGTACCCATCTCCATCGAGCCAATGACCTTAGGCAAATCATCGGTCAAAAAATCAACGTCAATATTGTTCAGCTCCTCTCGAATCTCAGGATCCGGCTGGGGGTAATGCTGTCGGTATAGGCGAACCAAATTCAATAAGTCGCTCGTATACTCACTGGCATGAGAAATGTTACCGTGAATAAAATTTACCGGATTATTGATCTCATGGGCAACACCTGCTACTAGCTGTCCCAACGCTGACATTTTTTCTTGCTGAATCAGCTTCATCTGAGTCTGCTTTAGGTGATGCAGCGTCTTAGATAGATCCCTTGTGCGCTCACTGACTCGGCCTTCAAGCTGCTGATTGAGATTCGCTAGGGCATTATTGGCCTCTAACAGCTTAATTTCAGCTTGTTCTCTTAGGTTAATTTCTTCTTTGAGTAACACATTTTGAGCTTGCAGGGTTCTAGTCAGATTCTGTAGCTTTAAATGAACTCTAACTCTAGCTAATACTTCCTCGTACTGAAAAGGCTTTGTGATATAGTCAACTGCACCCAGTGATAGTCCTTTAATCTTGTTGTTACTATCCGAAAGTGCAGTCATAAAAATGACTGGGATACCGTAGGTATTAGGGTTTTCTTTCAGCCGCCGACAGGTTTCAAAGCCGTCAATACCGGGCATCATTACATCTAGTAAAATCAGCTCAGGCGGATGATAGCTGACTTGCTCTAAGGCGCTTTCGCCATCGATGGCGATCGCTATTTGAAATCCAGCTTGACTCAAAGACTCAGAGAGCACTTCTAAGTTAGTGGGATTATCATCGACAATTAAAATACCTTGTGGTTCTGTTGAGAATTGCATCTTAAAGAAAGCCCTGACTGAGGCCGCCTCGCTTTGGGTGGGTAGTGACGAACTGGCGATGACTATTGGCGATTAACATAACAACATTAACGCTATTGGCTAATTAGGCGTTTTCTCGATCAAAGCTTAAGTGTCCCTTTAAAAACTCTCGAATATCTTTGAGCTTAAAGCCCTTTGCCATAGCCAGAAGCTGCTGTACGAATACCCTATACTGACTCTGATCAGCCTGTAACTGTTCCAATGACTTAACCAAGTCATTGATTAAGCCACGGCGAGCAAGATCGTATAGCTTCTCGACTTCCTCTATCGGTGGCACCACTAACGTCGTATGAGAAACTTCTTCAGATTGCAGTTCAACAGAAGCCTCAATTTCTTCATAATTCCACGTCAATTTCAGTAGTTTTTGGAGCGCCGCTAAGAGACTACTGGTTTGAATCGGCTTTGGCAAAAACTCATTAGCGCCTGCCTCAAAGCTCTCATGGCGATCAGATTCAAACACACTTGCCGAAGAAATAATCACTGGAATTGAGCAAATGGCAGAATCCGCCATTTGCCTCAGCTCCGCCATCATCTCATAACCATCTTTTACCGGCATCGCAATATCTGAAATGATTAGATTTGGGCGATGCTCGACTACTTTATCTAACCCTTCTTGACCATTATTGGCCTCCAATACTTTAAATCCAATCGGCTCTAGCAAATTGGCCAAAACAGATAAGTTCTCCCAGCGATCATCTACCGCCAAAATCGTCATGGGGCTGCCTTCGTAGCCAATAATTTTGCCTTTTTGAGAACTCATAGAAGTCGCCACCCAGTCAGATGCTGCGGGTAGCTCAGCGTCAAACCAAAATGTGCTGCCTCTATCTGGCTCACTTTGCACTTCTAGGGTGCTATTCATCATGGTGATGATGCTATGAGTAATTGCTAAACCCAGCCCAGTGCCTTCAGACTGCTTGTGCACATTACCCACTTGCTCAAACGGTAAAAATATTTTCTCAGCTTGAGCTTTAGTCATGCCCACACCCGTATCTTCGATTTGAAATCGAATTCGATATAGGGTTGAATCGGCATAGACGGCTTCTGCGGACCTCACTTTTTGGGCTTTCACAATAAATCTAACGGAGCCTTCGTCTGTAAACTTGATGGCATTCCCCAAAAGATTGATCAGCACTTGGCGCAGTCGCTTTTCGTCAGCAGAAATACCCACCGGTATCTCTCCATCGGTTTCATAATAAAAGTCGATGCCCTTTTGCTCAGCTTTGATGCGGCAAATTTCTGATACGCCTTGTAAAAATGAAGGCAGGTGAAATTCCGATGGATACAGCTCCATTTTTTGCGCTTCAATTTTAGACAAATCTAAGATGTCGTTGATTAATGTGAGCAAGTGTGAGCCACACTGATTGATGATGCCGATGCCTTTGCGCTCTTTGCCGCTTAAAGCGGGCGATCGCTCCAAAATTTGCGCATACCCTAAAATGCCATTCAGCGGTGTTCGCAGCTCATGGCTCATATTCGCCAAAAACTCACTTTTCGCGTGGTTAGCTACTTCAGCTGCCTCCATCGCCCCTTTGAGTTCGGTTGTGCGCTCAGCGACTCTTAGCTCTAGCTCACTAAAAGAGTTTCTAAGCTGCACGGTCATTTTATTGAAAGTTTTTTCAAGCACTTCAAGCTCATCTTTTCCCTGCAGTTTAAGATCCTCATCAGAGTGTCCATTGCGCGCAGCATCTATCTCTGCTAGCTTTTGACACTCTTTCAAAATTGGATTAAGGCGGCTGTTGAGCTGCCTGACAAATAGCGACACCACCAGCGCCAATATTGTCCCTGCGCCCAATGCACCGCCCAGCGTAATCGCTAAAACAGGCGCTAACACCACAGATTGCGGCACAGACGCTAGCATTAGCCAGTTAGTTTTTTCAACGTGCTGGTAAGCCCAATAGCTGCCTTTGAGCCGCACTAATCCGCTGCCTTCATGATTTATCTTCTTCCAAAGGGCTTCAAGCTCCGGAACATCTCGATAGGTCGCTAATTCTCTTGCTTTGGTAGGATTAGGTGGATAGGCCAGCAAATTGCCTTCAGTACTGATAACGGCAAAAAAGCCATCCTTTTTCGTTACGGGCTTTTGCAGCCGCTCACTAATGGCTGTCACGTTTATATCCAAACCCGCGATGCCAATGATTTGACGTTGGTCATTGAAGATCGGGCCTGTGTACGTGGTAAGCGTAATTCCATACCAAGGGTAGGGCTCTAACCAAATGTTTTTACCCGCTTCTACGACTGTTTTATAGTAGTGTTGCTCTGGGTAGTTATCGTCTGTGTATAAATCAGCGTAGCGAATACCTGAGTAGGGTGCTGGGAGAAGTTCTCCAATTTGATCAGGCAGCTTTTGATCTTGAAAGAAAAAAGGCCAATACCATTCTAGATCGGGCACTATGCTCGAAGGCATTTGACCAAAGCCAAAAGCATTGGTTAAGTCAGTACGGTGCTTGAACATCTCAAAAATAAGTGCTTTATAAGCGTCAGCGTCTTCAATGCCCTGACGATTTAACGTGGTGACTGCTGCTGATAAATCGCTCAGTAGCTGGTGAACACTGTTGAGATCACCCTCAATATCCACTACTTGAGTACTAAGGCTATCTTGAATGGCATCTGTTGCTCGGTTTTCTAAAGCCCGATAGAAAAAATAGGACATTGTTCCTAAACCGGCTAAGGCACCGCCAAGTACATAGAGTAATAGCTTAGAACCAATCGAGTGGCGAATGGAGGTCTTCATAACTGACAATCATTAGGATGGTGTTTTTAAAACAAAGCTTAGGTAGTAACAAAACGCTCTAGGTACGTGATCCCTTACTCATGAAATTTTTGATAAAGCTAGGGCTAGCTACACGACCATAGTGCCCAAAAAACAGCTGAAAACCAGATCTGCAATGTCAAAGTTGAGCTATGTGGCTGAGGCGCGAAATCCTTCGTGCTTGGGCTATGCTCGTAGGAAGTGAAGTTAGTTTTACTGGGAAACAAGCAGGTTATTTGGCAGGTTATTTGGCAGAGCGCTATTGCCTAAAGCAGTTGCCGCGATCTCGTTTCTAGCTAGCATTTGATTCTCACTAGGTAAATTGCGAGGCATTGGCAAGAAGCCGCTTTTCACAAAATACGTAAAGTAGGTTTTGATCAGCTCAGCGCTAACCGGCGGACAAAGCACTGAACTGCCACTGAGATTCTCAATGGCATTGCTACAGTCGAAGATCTGAGCGCTGAGCAGCGAAATCTCTAGGTAAGATTCTTGCTTGTTGTTTTCAGTAAACAGAGAGATCAAAGGGGTAAGTGCGTTATCATCGCTACTGTTTAGCTGAAGTAGGCGAGCTTGCCATTGATCATAATCAATGGCAGTAATCGAGAAGTCTAGAGCGCGAATCTCGTTGAGCAATTGGCCAAAAGCCAAAGGGGCATGGTTGGCCAGGTGATAGGTTTTTCCAAGCGCATCTGGATTTTGCGACAGATGAACAATGGCTTGACTAACATAATCTACCGGCACCATATGCATCATCCGGTCAATGGCAGGCGCTGAGCCCATTTGCACGATGCCTTTCAAAAACCTGCAAAGTAAGTCATTTGGCTGAGATACGCCTGTCTTACTATGGCCAGAAATCATTTCGGGGCGGTAAATGCTAACTGGAATACCTCGCTTGCGAGCTTCTAGCATGAGGTGCTCGGCAACCCATTTCGTCTGGGCATATCCCCGGTAGAGTCCTTCACTTTGGCTCAGCGGCTCGTTTTCAGAGATAACCGGTGTTGCCATGTAGGCAGGCGATTGAAAGACATCTAGGGTCGAGACAAAGTGAACGGGTTTCGTTTTGCTTTTGCTGGCTAGTTTGAGTAAAGACTCAGTGCCCGAGACATTGCTCGCTTTGAGTGCGCTGTAAGGATAGACCAAATTGATCAGTGCGCCGCTGTGATAGATGACATCTATTTGTAGCGCGAGTTCTGCAAAAGTCTGATCGCTAATGCCGAGCTGAGGTAAGGTTAAATCGCCGAGCACAGGAATGATGCGATCGCGCATACTGTCTGTCCAGAGCAAGTAACGCTGTAGATTGTACTGAATCCGGTAAAGACCTTCTGTCTCAGAAGTAGCGCGGACTAGGCAATACACCCTGGCCTGTGTCTGCTGTAATAAATCACTTAGCAAGAACGCGCCTAAAAAGCCCGTAGCACCGGTTAGAAAAACCCCGTTAGGTGTGCCAACACAATCAATTCGGGCTCCATTTTCCGGATAGATAGTGCTATCTAGAACAGCTTCAGCCTCCAAGTCAACCGTGTTCAAGTCCTCTAAAGCGCCGGCTTCGGTCAGCGTTTGAATCACGTTGAGGGCCGTTACCAAGCCGGAAATAGTCGGATCTTTAAAGAGATAGAACAATGGCACCTCTATATGAAGATCTGCTTTCATGGTGGCTAAGAGCTGAGCAGTTAACAGAGAATGTCCGCCAAGTTCAAAGAAGTTATCGTGAATGCCGACTTGATCAATATCTAAAACGGCGCACCAAATATCAGCGATCGCTTTCTCTAAAGGCGTACTAGGCAGTACTAAATCTGTATTTAAACTTTCTCGCTTGTAATTAGGTTCAGGCAAAGATCGCCGATCAATTTTGCCATTGGGAGTCAGCGGCAACGCTTCCATCTCCACGAAGAGAGAAGGCATCATATAGTTAGGTAGCTGCGTCTTTAAAAAAGAGCGAATCTGAGCTGTTAGAGACTCTACGTCTTCTTTTAGACTGGGCTTATTAGCATAGCGGCTGAGATCATCTGACGCTTCGATTGAAGATACCTGCACCCTATCATCTAGAACCGAGATCTGTGACTGTTGCTTAAAAATAACGTCATACTGTCCATCGGTCGCTTTTGGCGTCCAGGTCAGATCTACCCGGTAGGGTAAGGTTTCTTCTAATGCCCACCAGTGTTCAGGATCAACAGCCGGTTGAGCCGCTTTTTTCTCCAAGGCCGCACATAGGTTCTGCACCGATCCGTCTTGTTCCAAATTAGCCAGTAAATTTACAGCTTCAATATCTGCACGAACTCGGTGGTTATGTACGCCTCTGACAACAAGTGCCGCTACTGGATTTTTAGCTAGCAGGTCTGCAACTGTAGTCGGGGTAATCGATTCTGGGTTCCACTCTAGTACTACGGTTTCAGAGGCTGGAATCAGAGATGCCCCCACGTGCAAGGTAACATCATACCGAAACCGAACCAGCTCATTTTGATATTGGCCACGCTTAATGACTGTATTAACATGATTAATTTGCGGCAGATGTCGCTGCAAGGCGACGAAAAAATCTGGATGAATAACCAGCTCCTTTTCCTGTGAAATTCGTTCTCTAATTTGTGTACGGAGCTTTTGAGTGCTGAGAGAATGCGTTGTTTGAGTGAGTTGAATAGAGGTGTGGAAAGCTTCTAGCAGCGGCAGACTGCGAACATCTCCAAGAAAGATTTGTCCACCAGGATATAGCAAGTCAGTGGCTTTTTCTAACACTTGAACGAGATACTCTAGGCTCGGAAAATACTGAGCCACTGAGTTGATCACAATGGTATCAAATTTGCCTAGATCCAACTCATCGATTTCATGGGCCGCTTTTTGAGTGAGCGTAACTTGCGCTTCGCTGAGTCCTTGACTGGCTAGATGCGTCTTGATATGCCCAAGTGCAGATCCGGCAATATCGATGCCGCTATAGTGCTCGCAGTGCTTTGCCAGTCTAAATAACAACATTCCTGTGCCGCAACCAATTTCGAGAATGCGCTTGGGTTTCAGCGCTAAAATTCGATCAATAGCATGATCGAGCCACTCATGCATTTCTTCTGGCGGTGTTGGGAGCCCGGTGTAGCTGTCTTTCCAGCCGTTGATATTGAAGGTTGGATCGACGGCGATTTCGGGTTGCTGATAGGCAGCGTCCCAAATCTGTTGCCATTGAGAAACCGGCTGAGCCTTAGAAATGACTGGGCTAGTAGTTGGGTCTAAGACTGGAACGTTGCTTTTACCCAAAGAGCTTTCGGTGTTTAGCTGTTCTTTGTTTGGTTTGGGTGAGAAGTAGGCGACTAGGCGTTTGTGGCCTGAGGCATCTTCCTTGGCAACGACGGCGGTGGCGTTTACGGCAGGATGTTTAGCAATTTGGGCTTCGATATCGCCTAGCTCTATGCGAAAACCTCGGATCTTTACCTGATGATCGACTCTGCCGATAAATTCGAGGGTGCCATCGACTCGAAAGCGGGCTAAGTCACCGGTTTTGTAAAGGCGCTGGCTAGCTTCAAGGCTGAAAGGGTCGGGCACAAACCGCTCGGCGGTCAGATCAGGCCGATTGAAATAGCCTCTGGCAACGCCTTGGCCGCCAATATAGAGTTCGCCCGCTTCACCGGTAGGTACGGTGGTTAAAACGTCGTCTCTGCGCTGGTTTCCAGGTTCAACAACGTAGAGAGTGGTATTGGCGATCGCCCGCCCAATCGGTACTGCATCCACTCCGGGCTGCACTCGATGAACCGCCGACCAAATCGTCGTTTCAGTTGGGCCGTACATATTCCATAGCGAACCGCCTAGCTCAAGCAATTGATTGGCCAAGGGGCGAGGCAGCGCTTCCCCGCCGCACAGCATTTTAAAGTCGCGGTGACCCTGCCATTCGGCGCTAATCAACAGCCGCCAAGTGGCGGGCGTCGCCTGCAAGAAAGTGATGTTGTGCTGGGTGAGTAATTGTTTTAGCTGCTTACCATCGCTGACTTGTGGCTGGGTTGCAATGACAATTTGAGCGCCCATAATGAGCGGCAAATACAGCTCTAAGCCAGCAATATCGAATGAAATTGTTGTAATAGCCAACAGCTTATCGGCAGCGTCTAGACCAGGCTCTATCGCCATGGATTGAAGAAAATTAACAACCGCACCATGGGTGATTTGAACCCCTTTGGGGTTGCCAGTCGAACCAGATGTATAGATGGTGTAGGCAAGAGTATCGCCAGTGACTTCCACTGCTGAATTGATGGGCAGATTATGGGTAGGCTGAGCGCTGACAGTGGCGGCTATTTCTTCTAGGCAGAGCGACTGGACTTGCGGTTGAAGCGGAAGGGTTTCTAGGTGCGATCGCTGCGTCAAGATCAACTGAATTTGGCTACTTTCAATGATGTAGGCCAATCTATCTTGAGGGTAATGAGGATCTAGCGGGACGTATGCGCCACCCGCCTTGAGAATGCCAAGCAGCGCAATCAGCATCTCTAAGGATCGATCAACACAAATGCCGACCATGATCTCTGGGCCAACGCCAATTGCTTGTAAATAGTGCGCTAACTGATTGGATTTTTCATTGAGCTGACGATAAGAGAGTGCGGTTCCCTCGAATGTAACAGCCGTAGACTCAGGTGTTCTGGCGACCTGCTGTTCAATTAAAGAATGAACACATTGATCTAACAAATCAGGAACTGTCCGTTGCATAGTCATCATCATTTATCTAAAGCTACATTTGTTACAGAGCTAGTCTCGATTACGGAGAAAACTCGGCAGATCTAGTGAGTCACCTATCTAAAGAAGCAACAAAGCACCTTGATTTAAGTGTTATTGCGTAATTTTCTTTAATAAGAGTGCTTTTTACAACATTCTTTCTTACGCTTCATGCTCTAATTTTCCCAAATCAATTCCACCTAAAACACCAACTTGCCCTGCTTTTCTGGTGAAAAGCAGGGCAAAATTACGGAGATCTGGGATGTATCAACCGTAGTCATTTTTTATACAAAAGCTTGCATTGCTCAGCCCTGCTCAGTTTTGCCTAGCCTGATTGAGGCTTATTGCTCGGGCAGCTTGTACTGATCAACGATCCGTTTGGCAAATTCGGGCACATGCGCAGCTAGCTTTTCGGGGTAATTTCGCCGGGTGTAGAGATAATTGCGCGTAAAGTGCGAATCGATTGAGAAACGAGCGTATTCGAGCCCTTTAGGGCCAATTTTTTCGATCACGATACCCATCAGCTTGGCGGCCCACATCGGGAGCGTAACGCCTTTGTCATAGGCAGGGATGCTGTTTTGTACGGCTTGAGTGCGATCGCCTTGGCTCATTACCGGCTGCGTCTCAATGATGCCATCGAGTAACTTGAACATTTCTGCGCCCGTATCATTACGCACCACAATCCACTGCCAGCCAAAAGGAGCCCCCATGTAGCCCACCACGATATCGGCCAGCGCATTCGTGTAGTCAAAGCAACTCATGCAAGACGGCGCAAACACATCTTTAAGCTGATTGGTTTTGAGTCCAAAAAACGGCACCTTTTCTTCAGAACCGTCTTCATGCTTAAAGTGCACCTGAAAATCCTGCATGAATTCGTAAGCCACGACCGTTTCCGGCGAACGGCTAGTCGTATCTAAAAACTTCTGTAAGCCTGCACGGGTGACATTATCTACGCAAGGCATTCCTAGCACATACAGTTTCTCTAAGCCGAGCTTGGCTTGAACTGATCGCAGCGCTTGAATTTGGCAGCCGACGCCAATGACCAATAGCCGCTTCATGCCTGACTGCTCGATTTGATCCAGTACAGAGAGGTTAGGCGAAAGCGTGGGCTTATTGACCCGCGCAGCCAAAATATCGGCTGGCGTGCGCGCAATCACCGGCATTGGCTGAAAGCGATCATCTTCAGTATTTTGAACGCAGACAACACCTTCTACCCAGCCACGATTCATCATTTCAATCGCTAAGGTGCTGACAATTCCTGTCCACTGGGCTCCGTCGATGGGCGCTAGCTTACGGGCCGCCACCATCGTCTGCTGCACACCAAAGTACAGCTCGTCTTGATCGTCTAGATCGCGGCTGCGCCCATGATTAGACGCTTCTAACTCAGTTATCTGCTGATTGAGAAAGGCGCAAGCGTCTTTGACATAGTGAATGTATGACGTATCGCATAGGCCGCACTCGCTGCATCGCTCTTTGGCAGGTTTGGCCGCACCGGGCTTGAGGGGTCTGGCTTTGGCGTGGGGCTGGGCCGAAGAATGAGCAGAAAAAGGGGCTGAAGTCATGGATTTAAGACGATTCCTTGAAGCCGAAAATAGGCAATTGGGAAGGGCTAAGCGCAGTCATAGCCCTCGAATTCCGGGGGGCTTTTCTGGGGTGTTATGATCACAATAACGTACTGACTTATCAGATTCGCTGCCGAGCGGCTTTTTTGTAATTTTTTTCTATCCTGCGCTTTTTTGACGGCGCTGCGATCGCGACCCATGCCCGAAGGCCCTGAAATCCGCATTGCCGCTGACAACCTTGAAAAAGCGCTGAAGCCTCATCCGGTGACTGACGTTTTTTTTGCCTTTGAACATCTCAAGCCCTTTGAGGCCGATTTAATGGGTTGTCGGGTTACGCAGGTAGAAACAAGGGGCAAAGCAATGCTGACCCATTTTGACAATGGGCTGAGCGTGTATAGCCACAATCAGCTCTATGGTAAGTGGCTAGTACGGAAGGCACATGATCTGCCCGAGACGAACCGGCAATTGCGCTTTGCCATTCACAATGCGAAAAAGTCGGCGCTACTTTATAGCGCCTCAGATATTCAAATTCTGAGCAGCCCTGAAGAAATTAAGCATCAT